>JACQBU010000105.1 GCA_016194375.1 Nitrospinota bacterium | reverse complement strand
TTGTGGCGGCTTGCGTGGCAACAGATGTTGACCGCGACCGGCAACGAGGCGATGTGGCACGGGTGTTTTTCCACGTGGACGGCCATGGCGTAGGTCGTTCCGCCAAGCCCCTGCGGCCCCATCCCGAGCGCGTTTATTTTTTTCAGCATTTCCGCCTCCAACTCCGCCAGTTCCGCGTCCGGATTCACGGAGCCTATCTCACGAAACAGCGCCTTTTTCGCGATCGTCACGCACTTTTCCGCCGAGCCCCCCACGCCCACGCCGACTATCACCGGCGGGCAGGGGTTGGAGCCGGCCTCCTCGCACCTTTTCACCACGAAATCAACTATCCCCTTCTTCCCGGCGGACGGCGCCAGCATGGCCAGGCGCGACATGTTCTCGCTCCCGCCCCCCTTCGGGGCGGCGGTGATTTTCACGCGGTCCCCCTTGACGACCTCCACGATGACGACCGACGGGGTGTTGTCCTTGGTGTTCACGCGGCTGAAGGGGTCGCAGATTGATTTTCGCAGATACCCCTCGGCGTACCCCCTGCGGACGCCGTCGTCAACGGCGTCCTGAAGCAGTCCCCCCTCGACGTGGGCGTCCTGCCCCAGTTCCACGAAGAAGACGGCCATTCCGGTGTCCTGGCAGATCGGGACGTTTTCGGCGGCCGCTATCTCGGCGTTTTGGATGAGGGTTTCGTAAACCGCCCTGCCGATCGGGGAGGCCTCCTCCCTCGCCCCCCTGCGGAACGCGGCCATGACGTCGTCCCCCAGGCGGGTGTTGGCGTCTATCACCATCCCCCTGACGGCGTCGGCGATGGCGGCGGCTGATATCGTCCTCAAAAACCCCCCTCAAAAACGTAGAGGCCAATTATCCCCAAACCACCCGTTTAAGTACAGCCAATTTTGCGGCGGCGGACGAACCGAGAAGGCCGGACGACCGGGAAAAACCGGGGAAAAATGGCGGCCCGTTTCCGGGCCGTCGGGCAAAGGTTATGGCAATAAATCTCCCCTCACATCGAGCACGGGTTTTTCGGGGCCGTCGCCGGGCCGCATGGATTGGCCGGGGCGCAGGGGTTTTTGACGCCCGACTCGCCCGGTTTCAAAAGCACCCCTTCCACCTCGACGAGAAGTTTCACCTCGTCGCCGACCAACACCCCGCCGTTGTCAAGGACCTTGTTCCAGTTGAGGCCGAAATCCTTCCTGTTTACGACCGTGTGCGCCGTAAAACCGGCCCTTAGGTCCCCCATAGGGTCCTTGGCCGTCCCGAGGAACTCGCCGTCCAGCGTCACCCGCTTCGTCACCCCGTGTATGGTCAGATCCCCGACGGCCCGCATCTTGTCCCCGCCGAGGGATTTGGCGCCGACGAGCTTGAAGGTGATGTTCGGGTAAATCGCGACGTCAAAAAAATTGGGTGAACGGAGGTCGTCGTCCCGCTTCGGTTCGTTCGTGAAAACGCTCCCGGCTTTTATTACCGCCTCCGCTTTCGTGAGTTTTTTCCCTTTTTCGTCGAACGAGAACACGCCGGAGAAATCGGTGAAATTCCCCTTCACGTTGGATATGACCATGTGCTTTACGGAGAACCCGATGTTCGTGTGCGCCTTGTCTATGACGTAATCCGCCGCGAGAGCCCGCGTCGAAAACATCGCGAACGCCGAAATGACAATATAAACAATCCTTCTCATAGTTCTGCTCCTTTCCATCCGAATTTTTGGCTTAAACGGGCCTGCGGGCCCGTCTAAGCCAAATATTTCCATCCTATGAACGCCAGGGCCCCGAGGATGATCGCGACCAACATAATCTTTTCGTGGCCGCACATCCCTTTGGTCGCCTTGCATCCCTCCATCGGACACATGTATGCCATGATGTTTCTCCTTTCCTTTTAAAACTTGGTTAAAGACATCCGGCCGGAAACTCTCCGGCCACCTGTTGTTTTGTGCCCGGGAGGCGGTTTAAATTACAGGGTGTGTTAGACTTCTTTTTCTATGGCCAATAGGGAGCTGTTTGCGGACCGGCGGTTCATAGAATCGTTGCGGCGGCGCGACAACGACGCCATCGAGCGCCTCGTGCGCGAATACACCCGGCACCTCACCAACGCCGCGCTCGGCATGGGGTTCGACCCGAACGCCGCCGGCGAGCTCGCGCAGGACGTCTGGATAACCTTTTTTGAAAAAGCCCCGTCGTTCGAGGGGCGGTCCCACGTCCGCACCTTCCTCTTCGGCATCCTGTACAACAAGGCGCTCGAAAAACGGCGCGAACGCCGGTTCAGCGAGCTCGACGACAACATCGAGGCCGTCATGGACGCCCGTTTCGACCCGAGGGGAAGATGGCTTTCCCCCCCCATGGACCCCGAAAGATTCGCGATGGGGATGGAGACCGGACGCATGATAGAAAAATGCCTCGACGGGCTCCCGCCGCAACAGCGGACGGCCTTCGTCCTAAAGGAGGTGGAGGACGGCTCCACCGAGGAGATATGTAATATCCTTGAGGTGAGCGCCACCAATCTTGGGGTGCTCCTTTTCAGGGCAAGAAACAGGCTCCGGGAGTGCCTGGAAAAACAGATGGAGGGACCGAAATGATAAGTTGCAGGGAAACGTCGGGGATTTTGGCGTCCGGGACGGACCCCGGGCTCTGGAAACGGCTCCAGTTGCGCCTGCATCTCATGATGTGCGACGCGTGCTCCGCCTACAAACGCCAGCTGGGGGCCCTGCGGAAGGGGATAAGAAAACTCGTCGAAACCGAGTCGGCGAAAATAAGCGGGGCGGAACTGGAAAATCAAATAATCATCAAAATTCGGGAACATAAGCGGCCATTGTAGGACGGCGGGACGGCGCGTCGGGATTCTGCGCGCGGAGGCATGCCGAACGGGGCGGGGCGCCCCGGGGGCGGACCTTAACATATAATTTTTTTTAAGGAGTGAAAAGATGAAAAACTTGAAAATCCTCGGACTTGCGATTTTGTTGGCGGCCCCGCTTTTGATGGCCGCCCCCTCGACCGCGGGGGCGGAGGAGAAAAATCCGTGCTCGAAGGAAATGAAGGCGGAATCCAAGGAGGCCGGGAAAAACCCGTGCGCCAAGAACCCCTGCGACATGAAGAAGGCGCACAAGAAGGCGAAGCACAAAGGGATGAAAAACCCCTGCTCGAAGGGCGGCGGCGAGATGAAGAATCCTTGCGGCCCAAAATAATCCTGTCCGTCCTAGTCTTGTCGGCGGGAATTTCGGTCCTTCCCCGTTCCTCCTCGGGGAAGGACTTTTCCCCCGGGGAGCATTGGAAACGGCCCGCCGAGGCGGGCGCGCAAAAGGCGGGCTTGCCGGCTCATCCGGAAAAATGCGGCGAATGCCACAAGCGCCAGTACGACGGGTGGAAAGGGTCTCTCCACTCGAGGGCCGCGGGCCCGGGGCTTCTGGCCCAGCTGAACCCCTTGAAAAAACCCTCCGACGCGCTCACCTGTTATTTTTGCCACGCGCCGCTGGCCGAGCAGTCCGAAGTGACCTCCAAAGGAAAAAAAAACGCCGGGTTCGACGCGAGGCTTAGGGACGCCGGCGTGGCCTGCGCCTCCTGCCACCTGCGGGAAGGCAAGATATTCGGGCCCCCTGTCGGCGCGCACCCCCTCGTCGAACAAGGGAAATCGAAGGGGCACGGAAAGTCCGTTAAAGCCGGGTTCTTCCAAAAATCCGAATTTTGCGCCGCCTGCCACCAGCTTGACGAGGGTTACAGCCTTAACGGAAAACTACTCGTCAACACCTACAACGAATGGAAAGGCTCCAGCTTCGCCGAAGAAGGCGTCCAGTGCCAGGACTGCCACATGCCCGACAAGGAACACCTTTGGCGGGGCGTCCACGATCCGGAAATGACCGGCCGGGCTCT
The DNA here is from genome assembly GCA_016194375.1 of Nitrospinota bacterium. Taxonomy (GTDB): domain Bacteria; phylum Nitrospinota_A; class UBA7883; order JACRGQ01; family JACRGQ01; genus JACQEX01. Next base: position 3,778 of record JACQBU010000105.1, on the reverse strand, counting down.
GGACATAAAAACCGTCAGGACGAAAACGGGCGCGAAATTGGTGATAACCAACGCGGGGGCGGGGCATTATTTCCCCACCTACGCCACCCCCCTCGTGGTCGTCACCGGCTTCGTTAAAGACGTCGCCGGAGCGGAAACCGGCAAAAAGGAGGGCTTCATAGGAAGGAAAGTCAGCCTGGATCTGGAGCGGGAGGAGTTCGACACGCGCCTAGCTCCCGGCAAGAGCTTCGAGTTCGAATACGCGGCGGAAAAACCGCCCCCTGGCGCGAAGATTGTCTTCGAGGTCCGGGTTTTCCCGGACATGTTCTACAACGGCTTCTTCAAGCTCGCCGCTACGGAGGGCGTGAAGGGGATTAACAGGGGACTTGCGTCCAAGGCCATGGCGAAAACCGAAAGCTCCCCCTACCTGCTCTGGCGCGGCGAAATACCGGCGGAATGACCCTTATGACGCCCCGTCCCTACGGAGGGCGCGTCAACGGAAATAAAAAGGGCCGCGTCCCAAGTGGAGGGACGCGGCCCGAATGTTTCGCGTGCGCTGGGCGGTCAGCGTTTCGTTTTTCCGAAACGCCCCTCCCATTGTATGCCGGGCGCCTTGGGGTCGGTGGGCACCTGCGCGGCGTCCCACTTCAGCTCCCCCTTTAGGTACTTGTCCATGTTCTGCGCGGCGGTCTTGGCCTGCCCCATCGCCAGTATGACCGTGGAGCCGCCGGTCACGGCGTCGCCGCCGGCGAAAACGCCGGACTTGCTTGTCTGGTAGGTGTTCCTGTCCACCATCACGACGCCCCACTTGTTTATGCGCACCTGGCGGTCGGTCGAGGGGATGATCGGGTTGACGTCGCAACCGAGCGAGAAGACCACCATGTCGACGTCGTCAACGACGAATTCGCCGGTGCCGACCGGCTTTTTCCTTCCGCTCTCGTCTGGCTCCGAGAGCGTCATTTTTTCGCACTTAATCTGCTTGACGAAGTTGTTCTCGTCCGCGATTATCTCAACGGGGTTGTGGAGCCACTTCCAGTTTAGGAACTCCTGCTCGGCGTGCTCGACCTCCTCCGTCCTTGCCGGGGCCTCCTCCCTCGTCCTGCGGTAGTAGCAGGTGACGTCCGAGCCCATCCGCTTGGCGGTGCGGAGCACGTCCATGGCCGTGTTCCCGGCCCCTATGACCGCCACCTTCTTGCCGTGGTAAAGCGGCGTCGAGTAGGCGGGGAACTCGTTGGCGTGCATGAGGTATATGCGCGTGAGGTACTCGTTTGCGCTGTAGACGCCGCTGGAGTTTTCGCCGGGTATGTTGAGCATCTTGGGCGTGCCCGCGCCGGGTCCTATGAACACGGCGGAGAAGCCCTCCTTGCCCAGCAGGTCGTCGAGCGTCAGCGCCTTGCCGATGATGACGTCGTAGACGAACTGCACCCCGATGTCTTCGAGCATCTTGATGTCCTCGTCTATTATCTCCAGCGGAAGCCTGAAGCGCGGGATTCCGTAAACAAGAACCCCGCCTCCCCGGTGGAACGCCTCGAACAAGACCACCTCGTGGCCGCGGGTCCTGAGCTCGTAGGCGGCCGTGAGGCCCGCGGGGCCGGAGCCGACCACCGCCACCTTCTTGCCGGTCGAGGCCGGGATTGGGGGCGGCTCGTAGGTCTTGTGCTCCCGCTCCCAGTCGGCGGCGAACCTCTCCAGCCCGCCGATGTAGACCGGATCCCCCTTTTTGCCGACGACGCACACCACCTGGCACTGCTTGTCCTGAGGGCAGACGCGGCCGCATTCGGCCGGGAGGAAGTTAGTCTCGCGTATCTTTTTGGCGGCGTCGGCGGGCTTGCCGTCCTCTATCAGCTGTATGAACGCCGGTATGTTAATCCCGACGGGGCACCCCTCGACGCACGCGGGCTTCTTGCACTGTATGCACCGTTGCGCCTCCCTTTGGGCCTGCTCCAGGGTGTACCCTATCGGCACCTCCTCGAAGTTGCGCACCCTTTTCTCGGGCGGGTTGAGCGGCATGTGGACGATCGGAATCGCGTATTTTTCCTTTATGCTCAGGCCCATTTTATCTACCCCCCGCGTTCTCGGCGTACGCCATTGCCTGCCTCTCTTCGGAGACGAACATCTTCTGCCTCTTCATGAGCTGGTCGAAGTCCACCTTGTGCCCGTCGAAGTCCGGCCCGTGGAAGCAGGCGAACTTCGTCTCCCCGCCGACGAGGACCCTGCAGGAGCCGCACATCCCCGTGCCGTCCACCATTATGGCGTTGAGCGAGACGTACGTTTCGACGCCCAGCGGCTTTGTCATGTTGGAGACGGCTATCATCATCGGGACGGGGCCGACCGCCAAAACGTGGGCCAGCTTCTCCCCCCGCTTTAGGAGGGCCTCCATCGCGTGAGTCACGAACCCCTTTATGCCGGCGGTGCCGTCGTTGGTGGTCACGATCACCTCGTCGCAAACGTCCCTAAGCTCGTCCACCATCAGCAGGAGCTTCTCGTTCCTGGCGCCGACTATGCCGACGACCTTGTTCCCAAGCGCCTTGAGGTCCCTCGCGGTGGGGATGACGGCGCCCGTGCCGTAACCGCCGCCTATCACGACGCAGGTGCCGTCGTGCTTCTTGACGTGCGAGCGCGTGCCCAGCGGGCCCACGATGTCGGCCAGGCGGGAGCCGACGCTCGCCTGAGTTATCTCCCGCGAGGTCCTGCCGGCGGCCATGACGATGATGTTTATCGTCCCCCTGCCCCTGTCCCAGCCGCATATCGAAAGCGGAATCCTCTCGGAGTGGTCGGTGGGCCGGACTATTATGAACTGCCCCGCCTGTATCTTTGCCGCGACGAGCGGGGCCTCGATGGTGAAATGGTAGGTGTCCGGGCAAAGCTCCCGTTTTTCGAGGATTCGGAAGGACTGCCTGTATTTGTTCTTGGAGGAGTCGTCCGACTTAAAATATTGGTTGTATTTCTCCGCCTCGTGCCGGACTACGAAGGCGTTGTCCCAGTTGTTTTTCCCGTCAATCCCCAGGATTCCCGCGAAGGTCGCCCTCGCCTTTTCCTCGGACCCGCCCGGTATCATCCCCTTCTGGAGCATTTTGCCGATGACGTACGCCGCCTGGGCGCGGACCAACGGGTACTTGTCCTTAATGGCCGAGTGGGCCGTGTCGAAAATCTTGAGCCTGAGTCCGGAGTCAAACAGGTCGGAATCCAGGTGTTTAACGAGCCTGCCCGCCGCGTGAAGCGCCTCGGAGCGCACGCGGTGGTTCCCCGACTTCGCGGAGACCAGAACCTCCGGCATGGCCGAGACCGCCTCGGCGTTCCGAAAATGCGAGATCGCCGCGAGGAGGTTTATCAACGAATAATCCTCGTTGCGGTGGGCGTCGTAAGCCTCCAGGACCGGCTTGAGCGCCGGGTTCCCGTTGCGGGCTATGGCGCGCCCGAAATGTGCCGCGGACTCCGAATCCGCGTTTATCAGCTCGGATATTAGGAACGGCACGACGTCCATGCCGAGCTTCCCTATCAGTTTTTCCGCCCTGCCCGCGAGCCTTATCATGGCGGTGTGGCCCGCCATGTCGTGGTAAAAGAGCGTGGAGAGCGCGGAGGCTATCTCCACCCTTTCGTCCGCCGTGAGGTCCGCGAGCTTTTCCGCCTGGTCGATGGCCCTTTCGACCGACTTCTCGTTGTCAATGTTTATCTGGTCTACTATCGCCTTGGTTTTTTGAGTCATTTTTCGCAGTTCCCGTCGTTGTCCGTCATAAAAACACCCCCTAAATTCCTAAAAAATCGAATATTTCGCCCGCTTCTTCAAAAAATTCACTTT
>JACQBU010000104.1 GCA_016194375.1 Nitrospinota bacterium | reverse complement strand
GATACCGCCACCGGATGGCCGCAAGGTATTCTTTCCTTGATACTTTCCCCATTTTCCACGCTCCTTTCGGTTACATGGAATATGAGGCGTCGAATCAATCCTGCCCATTCCTTCGGTTACATTTAATATGAGGCAATGCGTCCCTCCCTCCGCCCCTTTTTCCAAAGGAAAATTGAACTACGTTGCAGGTTTTACCGAACATGGATGGGTTGTTTGGGGAGGAGAAGATCGCGCCGGTGAGTTGATACCTATGAGGGTTGCTTACGGGAAAATGTGCGAAAAACTATCGACACGACCGTTGGATAACAATACGGAGCGTCCGCATCAGGGAAGGAACATGAAAGGCATGACCCCGATTGAGGCGTTCGTCAAGGTGCTTCCGGCTGAAAGCCGGCCAGCGGAACAGGAGGTGGAGGAGGCGGCATAGTAACCTGTAAAGGCGTTAGCCGGAAGGCCGGTTGTAAACGCTTTTATCGTGCAGGGCAAATTATCCTTTTCGGCATGGCTACTAAATCGGGACGGGTTCACATGCAAACCAGCAATGCCAAAGTTTTCTTCATAACACTCTCCCCGCAGATTTAAGCACTATTCATCTTTTTGCGCGGCGCCTTTCGAGTTCGTTCAGATTCAGCAGGTCGGAATAGTCCACGTAATTGACGTTTCGCAATCTCTTAATTTCATCCACAATCACCATAAGCACCGACAGCGTTAGCACTTCCCTCGAGTCCTTTTTGATTTTTCCAGAGAGATACGCCGTGCCCCTTATGTAGGAGTAAAAGACTTGTTCTAAGTCGATGCGATGCCTTACGAGCACCCCTTTTATTTCCTGCATCGCCCTGTATTTTTCCTGGTTGCTATGTTCCACGAGGCGCCTTTCTAAATATTTTTATGCGTTAAACGCCTATCTCCCGTATTGATTCCCCTCCGGCCTTTAACATACTGACCTTCCCCCCGGATTTTGGAGCAATCCAATGTCAGCTTCCCGTACCATTTAAAACCAGTTTTTCCCGTTTTGCAAACACCGCCGGCGGCTCACTTTCAAATCCCGCAAGTGAAGGAAGGAACTACAAAACCGCTAGTTTTTCGTCGAGGACGCGATGAGGAGCATTTTTCGCGGGAAACGTACCTGCGACGGTACGTTGACCAAGAAAAATGTGAGGAAGCGCGTATATCGGCGGAAAAATCGCGGTTTTATGGCGTCCCCAGCGGGATTTGAACCCGCGTTACCGCCGTGAAAGGGCGATGTCCTGGACCGGGCTAGACGATGGGGACGACACAGCAAAAACCCCCCTTTTATCCCGGTAAAAAGGGGTCACAATTTTGGTGAGCCGCGCTGGATTCGAACCAGCGACCCACGCCTTAAAAGGGCGTTGCTCTACCAACTGAGCTAGCGGCCCCAATATCGTGAAGCGGAAAGTGTACCCTCCCGTTGGCGGGGAGTCAACGAATTTCCCTTGCGGGCGGCGCCTCGGTTTGAAAAATACCGTGACCGCCGCGACCGTCAAGGGCGGTCTCGCTATGACAACGAATCGTCATTAAACCGGCCAATTGTGCCGTGTATAAAAATTCCGGCTCACTTCCCCGAAACGGATTTTGGGGCCGGCGCGACGTCGGGGTTTGCGTGCGGCGCCCCGGGGCCGACCGGTTTGCGGTCCTTCCACATCCCCTCGTAGACCTTGGAGCCGTCCTGTCGGAACAGCGTCCCGTACCCCTCCATTTTGTCGTTTTTGAATTCGCCCACGTATTTGCCGCCATCGGGCAGATACGCCGTTCCCTGGCCGTCGTAGTTGTTGGCCTTCCAATGCCCCTCGTAAATTTTGGAGCCGTCGGAAAAATAGACCGTCCCCTCGCCGTCGGCCTTGCCGTCCTTCCAATGTCCGGCATACTTGGAGCCGTCCGGCTTGTACATGGTGCCCACGCCGTCCGTGCAGTTCCCCTCGCACCTGTCCGCGGCCTGCCTGTAACAGCCCGCGAGGGCGGCCAGCGCGAGCGCCGCCATCACGACCCGCGACGGTTTTACTTTCATGCCCATCGTCGGTAATATATCACCGAACCAAACGACAAGGCGGGTTCGATTTCATCCCGCATGATTTTTGTCATTAGACGCGTCGGCCGGGGGGGGGTATCATTTGCCGTTCGCGACGCACGACGCATCAAGAACCGGCATAAGGACGTTTTTTTGGGGGAAGACGATGGAAATTTTAGACGTTAACGAACGCGCCGTTTTCATGGAGCAATTCGCGCCGCAGGTCCTGCGGGCGGATGCGGCCTGCAAAGTGCCGCTCATCTGCATGAACCCGGGGCAGGAGATACCGCCTCATCCCAGCGCGCTCGGAATTTTTTACATAGTGAGCGGAAGCGCCGTGATGACGATTAACGGACGGGAACAAACGGTGAAGGCGGGGAACATGATTTTCGTCGAAAAGGGGGAAACCAGGGGGATCAGGGCCGTCGAAACGCTCGTGGCGTTTGCGGTGCACATCACCTCCTGACCCCGATGCCGGGGCCGTCGCCCCGGCGCGTCCGCGTCCGCCCCCGGACTTGGCATGATTCCCGCCCCCGGCCGGGCTATAATTTCGGCATGAGACATTTCCTCATCCTCAACGGGGTCAAGGGAAGGATTCTTTTCAACTCCCTCGTCCGCGCGACAAGGCAAAAAAAGCGCGGGATGGCGATTCTCACGGCGCTCGCGGCCCTTTTCATAGTCGGCGACTACCTGTTTTTTAGGAGGATCCTAATCTACATCCTGGGGCTTCCCCTGGAGATCGCGGAGCTGTTGATACCGCAGTTCCTCATGGTTATATGCCTTATGTTTTTCTCCATGCTCGCGTTCTCCAACATCATCTCCTCAATAAGCGCGCTTTACATCTCCAACGACCTTGACTTTCTCGTCTCCTCCCCTATTCGCATGCGCGAGATATTCATGGCCCGCCACCTGACGGCGACCGTGAACAGCTCCTGGACGTTTTTCCTTTTCGGCGTCCCGATCTTCGTCGCGCTCGGGACCACCTCCGGCGCCGGCGTTTGGTATTACGTCGGGATGGCGTTGATCGTGGTGCCGTTCGTGCTCGTCCCCGCCGGAATGGGGGCGCTAATAACGACGGCGCTTATGCGGTGGTTCCCCGCGAGGAAGACGTACCAGTTCCTAACCGTAATCGGCCTCGTGTTCATGGGCGGGATCGTGATGTTTTTCCGGTTCCTGCAACCGGAGAAGCTTTTGGGCAAACAAAAAATACCGATGGAACAGATAAGGGCCTTTGTGGAGGGGCTGAAAATCCCCTCGTACGGCTTCCTTCCCAGCACCTGGGTCGCAAGGGCGCTCAACGACGGGACGAAGGGGGGGTTTGGCGCGATGGCGGGCTGGGTCGCCGTCGCTTGGGCGGCCGCGCTGGCCCTGCTGGCGTTCAACGTACTCGTGGCTTCCCGCGTCTACTACAAGGGCTGGTCAATCGCGTACGGGGGCAGGTCGGGCGTGCGGGGGCGCCGCTCCAGCCGCATCTACCCTCTCGTAGAAAAAATCCTGTGGTTTGTAAGCCCGCCGCTCAGGGCCTTCTCGCTTAGGGAGATGCGGGTTTTTTGGCGCGACCCCTCGCAATGGACGCAACTGTTCATGTTGGGCGCGCTGATAATAACCTACCTCTTCAACATAAGGAGCCTGCCGCTGGACTCGCCGTTCCTCAGGGACTTCGTCTCGGTGACGAACATCGGGCTGGCGGGCGTGGTGCTCGCCGCGGTGTCGGTTCGTTTCGCGTTCGCCGCCGTCTCAGCGGAGGCGCGGAGCTTCTGGCTCGTCAAATCCGCGCCCGTTGACTTCACGAAGTACCTTTGGCTAAAGTTCTTTCTCTACCTTTTCCCCCTGCTGGTGCTGTCGGAGACGCTCGTGGTCGTCTCAAACATCCTTCTGGGGGCGGACAGGTATCTCATGGCGGTCTCGGCGGCCGGCATTTTGTTCATAACGGTGGGGCTCACCGGGCTGGGGGTCGGCCTCGGGGCGGTTTACCCGGTGTTCGAGCACGAAAACATAGCGGAGGTGGCCATGTCCACCGGCGCGATTTACTTCATGCTCATAAGCCTTGCGTACATAGGCGTGACGATAATGTTCGGCGTGAGGCCCGTCTGGGCGTACATGTCCAAAAAATTCCTTTCGCAGGAGAGGGGAGGGCTCGAGGTTTACGCCTGTTACGCCGTGATAATCGTCCTGACCGCCCTCATGACCGTCTTGCCGATTCGCATTGGCGCCGCGAACCTGCGAAAAATGGAGGTTTAGCGGGCGCGCCTTTTCAGGTACAGGCTGACGAGCAACGGGGCGGCGACGGCCAGCGCCGCCAGCGCTAATGAAAACACGAGGCCGGTCGTTACCCTCAGCCCGTGGGCGGCCGACTCCCCCGCCTCGACGACTGCGTTGGTAAAAATAAAAACGTGGGGGACGACCCCGAGGGCCGTGCCGAGCAGAAAGCTGACGAACCGCACGCGCGTGATCCCCGCGGCAAAATTGACGGCGCCGTAGGGGAAAATCGGAAGGAGCCTTATGAAGAGGACGTAGTAAAAGCCGTTTTTTTCAACCCCCTCGTTGAAGTCCCCGAACCATTTTCTTTTTTCCAGCCTTGGCGCCACGAAGCCGTGCAAAAGCAGACGGGAGACCCAGAAGGCGCCCGCGGCCCCCAGCGTCAGACCGACCGCGTTCAACGCGGTCCCGAGGCCGCGGCCGAAGACGAGGCCTCCCGCTATCGTCAGCGGCGTCGGGGGAAAGCCGAGCGAAACGGCCAGGGCGTAAACCGCCGCGAACATCAACGGCGCGCCCCGGCCGTATCCCGCCGCCCATTTTTTGAACTCCCCCTCGCTGAAATGTCCGGCGTGGGCGTGGTACCAGGCGGCGGCGGCGACGGCGGCCACCAAAAGCGCGAAGAATAGGAGCTTTATTAGGGTCGTCCTGTTTTTGTCCATCCGGCCTTAATTTTACCCGCAAATTTCGGCGGATAATGCCGGATAATGAGCCGATGCGAAAAAAGACCCCGGCGCTTGGAAAAGCGGCTAGACAGCGGTACGACGACCCCTCCAAGGACGCGCTGGAGTGGTTTCCCAACCCGATGCGCGGAAACTGCGAGATTGAGATATCCGCGCCGGAGTTCACGACGCTGTGCCCCGTGACGGGTCAGCCGGACTTCGCCGTCATCCTCATAAGGTACGTGCCGGACAAAAGGTGCGTCGAAAGCAAGTCGCTTAAATTGTACCTCGGGGCCTTCCGCATGCACGGCATGTTCCACGAGGCCTGCGTTCAGAAGATAGCCGACGACCTCATCGGGGTCTTAAGGCCCAAGAGGCTCCTCGTAGAGGGGCAGTTCTCGCCCAGGGGCGGAATAAAATTCTGGCCGAGGGTGGATTATTCCCGCTGAGCGTTTTTGACGCCGGCGTCGGCGCATGATGCGGCGACATTTCCGCTTCCGAGAGTTGACGCGGGCGTCAACGGCGCGTCCGGGCGCCGGCGGTTTGTAATCAGCCGGCGCGAGTGGCGGCGCGTCCGGAATTCCTCTTACTGTTGGGGCGCGGGCTGTACCACGATGAACGTGGAGCTGTTGCCCCTGCGCACCGTCAACAGCAACGACTCGTTTTTGGCCTTTGAGACCGCCTTGTCAAAGTCGCCGGCGTTGGCGACCGCCGCCCGGTTGACCTCCTCTATGAGGTCGCCGCGTTGGATGCCGGATTGCATCGCGATGCCGCGCGGGTCGACGTCGGTGACCACGACTCCCGTCGAGCCCTTCGGGATGCCGTACGTCTTTTCGACCTCCGGCGACAGGTTTGAGACCACCAGCCCGAGCTCCTCGTAAGTTTCCTCCTCGGACGGCTGTTGGACGCCCATCTTCTTCTCGGCCGACTTAAGGTCGCCAAGCGTTATCTTAAAGGTCTTTAGCTGGCCCCCGCGGCTGACGACCAGTTCCACGGTGACGCCGGGTTTGTTGCCGGCCACGAGGCGCGGCAACATCTGGGACGTCTTCACGTCCTTGCCGTCAAACTTGACTATCACGTCGCCCCGGAGGACGCCCGCCTTTTCGGCCGGGCCGCCGGCCGCGACGTCGCCCACCAGCGCGCCGTCCGAGGAGCCGAGCTTGAGCGCCTTTTGAAGCTCGGGCGTTATCTGTTGGATGATGACGCCAAGCCAGCCCCTGCTGATTCCCTTCTTTTCCTTGAGGTCGGCAAGTATGTCCTTGGCCATGTTTATCGGAATGGCGAAGCCGATGCCGATGTTCCCTCCCTGGTTGCCGGGCAGTATCGCGCCGTTTATCCCTATCACCTTTCCGTCGATGTCAATGAGAGGGCCGCCGGAGTTGCCCGGGTTGATGGAGGCGTCCGTCTGTATGTAGTTGTCGTACCTTCCCGCCCCGATGTCGCGCCCCAGCGCGCTGACGACGCCGACGGTGACAGTCTGGGAGAGTCCGAAGGGGTTGCCTATGGCAAACACCCATTCGCCCACCTCGAGCGCGTCGGAATTGCCCAGCTCAACAATCGGCAGGTCCCCCTTGGGCTTCACCTTTATGAGCGCTATGTCCGTCTCCGGGTCGGCGCCCACAATCTGCGCCTCGTATTCGGCGCCGCTGTCGAGCTTCACGCGGATTTCGTCCGCCTTGTCGGTCACGTGGTTGTTGGTCAGGATATAACCGTCCTTGCTGATTATGAAGCCCGAGCCGAGCGATTTCCTCGGCAGTTGCGGCTGTTCCATCCCGAAGAATTTCTCAAGAAGCTCGCGGTACGGGTCCGCCTGCTCGTTGGGGCCGGGGGCCGGCGGCATTCCGTGCATCTGCGGATGCTTTTGCGGCTTGATGTTCTGCGTGGTGTAGATGTTGACCACGGCGGGTTTTTCCCTTTTTACTATGTCCACAAAAATGCTCTTGCCGCCCTTGGTCGGAAGCGGTTCGCGCGCGGCGGCCGGGGCCGAGCCGGCCCTTGCCGACTTTATTTCTCCCAATATAAATCCGAAGATGGCCAAAATCGCGACTATGGCCAGTGTTTTTCGCCCGTCAATCTTTTTCAGGCCGCTCATTCCAACAACTCCTCCAATTTCAAAATAGCGCGGTTAAGTAAACACGTCGTGTGAAACCGGATAATATCACAAAAAAGTTTTAGTCAAGAAACTAACGGATGCGCGTCTTCCGCCATTGCGACTAAGGCTCCTTCAGGCAGGGGGGTTGAGAGGCCGCGAGCTTCGCTAATTTCCGGTAACTGGTTGTTGTAACGGCGCCTTTGCGCCGGTTTTGCGTAAGACGGGCGAATGCCGGGGGGGCAGGCCGGCCTTTTTCCCCG
>JACQBU010000110.1 GCA_016194375.1 Nitrospinota bacterium | reverse complement strand
GCCTCCTTTTTCTTTGGTTTAGTGAATTGACACAACAATCCACTATAAGGGGGCGCGCTTTCATATAATCATTCCCGCGAAAGCGGGAATCCACACTCTTTCTCATTGCCGCCTGTTCGTTTTGTCCGTTTTGTCCGTTTTGGTGGCGCGGACACTCCTGCGCTGGAGCGAAGCGAAAGTGTCCTGCGGAGCCGCGTGGCAAATATTCATTTTACGGCGTAGCACGGGTAAGCGTTGCGTCCGCAGGACGCAAGAATATGCTTGGCAACCGCTGTTACTTGCATGTAATCACCCCTAATTACCAACGGCCGCCCGTCCGTTTTGTCCGTTTTGTCCGATTTTTCCCCGCATTTTTTGAACGTTAACCGCCAAGCCCTTTTCGCCAAGATACGAAAAGGACGAGAAGCGGTGGCGGAGACGAAGGCTGACGCCAAGTACGCCAAGAGATTTATCCACAGATTTCGCAGATTCACACAGATTTAAACAACCCGTTGGCTTTTTAATCTGCGTCAATCCTTTAAATCCGCGGATTTTTTTATCTACTAAACTAATCATGCCTACTTTATACGACGAATCGGGGCCGGGGGCTTTTGCGTTTTTGGCGATTTTGGCCTTTTTTGCGTTCGATGGAAGTTGGTGGGTGCAGGCAATCCTGCCTGTACATTACTCGACGGCCTCCGCGTAATGCCCGACCCCGACCCTCAGGGATTTGAGGCTACCTAATGACGTCGTTGGTTGTGAGGCGAGCGCGGGCTTTTCGAATCTTGAGGGTCGGCAAGGATTTGATGGATTTCCCGGCCTTCTGTTCGGCCAGGCGCAGTTCGTAATTGCCTTGAAGGTTAAGCCAGAATTGCGCGCTAGTGTTGAAGTAATGCGCGAGGCGCAGGGCCGTGTCTCCCGTGACCGCCCGCTGTCCGTTTAGAATTTCGGTGACGCGGTTGGTCGGCACGTTCATATGACGGGCCAGTTCCGCCGCCGACATTCCGAGGGCGTTCAGGTCGTCGGCGAGCACCTCGCCCGGGTGTATGGGTATGCGAGCCATTTTCAAGTCCTCCTAATGATAATCGACAATTTCCACGTTTTCCGGGCCACGCGCCCCGGGGGGCCATTCGAAACATACCCGCCGTTTGTCGTTAATGCGGATGCTGTGCTGACCCTTCCGGTTGCCCCTTAGGGCTTCCAAATTGTTTCCCGGTCTGGTCAAATCAGCCAGAGAGGTTGCGGCTTCAAGCTGTTCCAGTTTCTTGCTCGCGGCCCGTTCGATTGTTGCAAACGACTTGACTCGTTTGCCCACGGCGAAGTCTCTCGTGCGCTTGTCGCGATAGCCGACTATCATGCCCAACACTAACAATATTTATGCGTTACGTCAACCATAATTTTGCCACACTTCCGCCCCCTCCGCTGTCGTCCCCGCGGAGCTTGTCCTCGTGAAAACGGGGGAGGGAGTCCAGTTTTTTTTAATTTTTGCGTTCATCCGCGAAAAATTCACGTTTCAAGACAAGACCCCGACCAATAGTAAGCGCCTTTGCCTAATCCAAGGTATTAAACGCCGGACTTCAATCGGATGAACCTCTATTGCTTGAGAAGTTGAATAAATTCTGCGATGGGAATATTGAGGTCTCTAATGATTGCCCGCAAAGTTCCCCTTGGAATGTCTTTTCCCTGATGTCTGGCAACGATGGTTCCTCTACCATCCGGATGTTTAAAGACCAAATGGGAAGCGCCTCGTTCCGGATGCTTTAAAAATCCAAGCGCCTTTAACACACGAATTAGCTTACGATCTTTAATTACGGTAAGCTTAGGCATAAGAAAGGGATTTCTTCTTCCCCCTTATTGGCAAAGAAACCATCTCCACCACCTCGATGCCTTTGTCCTCCGGGATTTTTTTTCCATCGGCCATCAAACTTCTTAGGTAGGCGTCCATGGCGTCCTTAATATTCTTACGCGCCATATCAATAGATTCGCCCCAAGTATGACAGCCGGGAAGTGCGGGAACATACGCATGATAAGTCTTGTTTTCATCCGGCTCGATGATTATTCGATAAGTGTATGTTTTCACAAGTGAATGGTACGCCCATATGAAACTTGGGTCAAATGACGCGGGGCGGATGGCTTTTGCGTTTTTTGCGTCCATCTGTGGAAAAGGTCTTGTATTCGGAGGATTCAGCCGAATTAAACTTATCGTTCCGGGTACGCTTGTACCGCGGCCCTGACGTCCTCCTTGGCCAGGAAGTCCTCGGCCGCCTTGTCGGCCGCCTCCCTGTCGGAAAACTCGCCCGCCATAACCTGGTACCAGGTGAATTTGGTGGTTTCGTTTTTAACCATAAAACTCTTGTACCCCTTTTTCTTCAGGGCCTGCGCGTAATCCTTCGCCTCCGCCTCCCCCTTGAACGATTTTACAAGGAGGGTGAACCCCGGTTTTGGCGCCTTAGCCTTTTCCGAGCCCGTCGGTCCCTCCGGTTTTTGTCTTTCCGGTTCGGCATTCGACGCGGCGGACTGAGCCGCGGTCGCGGGCGGGGCGACCGAGGCGAAAGGCTCCGGGGGCGGCCTCACCGCCTCGCTGACGAAGGACCCCTCGTCCGGCTTTTTTGACAACGTTTCGGCGGACTTCTTGGACGGCGCGGGTTTGGCCGGTTCGGAGGCCTTCGCGGTCGGGTGTTTTGCGGCGTGCCTTGGTTTTTCCGCCCGCACGTCCACCTCTTTGTCGCGCGCCAGCCGTGGCTTGACGCGTTCCACATCCTTTGCGGTCTTTACCCTTGGCTTCACCGAGGCCGGCGCCGACGGCCGCGGGACCGGAGCGCCGTCGAGCCCCGTTTCGGCCTTTGCGGCCGCCTTTGGGGCGTCCTTTTGCGGCTGAGTTTTTGGGGGAAACACCATCGGGGCGGGTGTTATCGGGGCGTTCCTTTGTGGCGACGTTTTCGGCTCGACCGCCCTTGCGATGGGGGCCGGAGGGGAGGCCTTAGAAATCGCGGGGACGGTAGGTGTCGGGGCGGGCGGGGCGGGACGCGCCTCCGGTTTTTTCGGCGTCGTGGGCGCGGCGGGGGCGGCGGGGGCGGCGTTGTCGAGCGAGGTCATCTCATTTTTCGGAACGGGAGGGGGCTCGACGGCCTGTGGCGCCGGCGCCGAGGTGGCGGCGGGCTCCGGTTCGGGCCCCTTTTTCAAGAGTCGGACGAGAACAAACCCCAGCACGACTATGACCAGCGCGCTTGCGACGATTAGGTATAACTGCGAGCGCGGGTTGTCCGGCTTTTCCCCTTCCTCGGTAAGATCGTCCCTTTTCATCCGCACCTATTCTAGACCCCTTTGTCGGTCGAATAAAGCGGCTACATTTTCTCCGGGGCCGAGACCCCCAAAAGCTCCAATCCGTTCTTGACGACGGTCCTGACCCGCGCCACGAGCGCAAGCCGGGTCGCGGTAAGGGCGGCGTCCGGAGTGATCACCCGGGAGGCGTGGTAGTACTTGTGGAACATGTTTGCCAGCTCCACGAGGTAGTGGGTGAGCATGTGCGGGGCGAGCCCCTTTGCGGAGTCTTCGACGAGGTCCGGGAAGGCGAGGCACTTCTTCATGAGCGAGACCTCGTCCTCGTTGCAAAGGGTCCAGTCCGGGATCCCCCGCGACGTGTTCCCGGCGTTTTGGTGTTGGACGAAAATGTTGCTAATCCGCGCGTGGGCGTACTGGACGTAATAGACCGGGTTGTCGGAGGTCTGGCGTTTCGTTAGGTCGAGGTCGAACTCCAACTGCGCGTCGTGGCTTCTGGTGAGGAACGTGAACCGCGCCGCGTCGACGCCGACCTCGTCCAGCACCTCCTTGAGCGTGGTGAATTTTCCGCTCCTCGTGGACATGGCGACGATCTGCCCGTCCTTTTTCAGCGAGACGATCTGTATCAGTATAGGCTGGAGCGAGTCCGGGTCACGGCCCAGCGCCTTCACGGCGGCCTTCATCCTCGCGACGTAGCCGTGGTGGTCTGCGCCCCACACGTCTATTATCTTCGTGAACCCCCTCTTGTACTTGTCGGCGTGGTAGGCGATGTCGGCCGCCAGGTACGTGGTCGCGCCGCTCGTCCTTTTGACGACGCGGTCCTTCTCGTCGTCGGCCAGCTCCTTGCTCTTTAGCCAAAGGGCGCCCTCGTTTTCGTAAATCATTCCGGCGGCGAGCAGGGAGTTGAGGGCGCCTTCGACCGCGCCGGACGCGTGGAACGCCCTTTCGCTCGTCCAGACGTCGAACCTGACGCGGAACCTGTCAAGGTCGGCCTTGATGTCGTCCAGTATCACCTCCCCGGTGAAGGACGAAAAGAAGGGGAGCGCGTCCGCCTCGGCCGAATGAAGAAACTTGTCGCCGTGTACGTCGGCGACGCGCTTTGCGATGTCGTTGATGTATTCCCCCTGGTACCCGTT
Organism: Nitrospinota bacterium; assembly: GCA_016194375.1. GTDB lineage: Bacteria > Nitrospinota_A > UBA7883 > JACRGQ01 > JACRGQ01 > JACQEX01. The sequence goes on along the minus strand of JACQBU010000110.1, from coordinate 10,848 downwards.
TTCGGGGAAGGGGACGTCCTGCCCGAACCTCTGCTTGTACCGCACCAGCGTGGAGCGGCCCAGGTTTTCCATCTGGAGGCCCGTGTCGTTGGTGTAGTACTCGGCGGCGACGTCGTACCCGGCCTTTTTCAAAAGGCGGGCGATGGCGTCCCCCACGGCGGCCCCCCTGCCGTGCCCGATGTGGAGCGGCCCGGTCGGGTTGGCGCTGACGAATTCGACGAGGACCTTTTCCCCCTCCCTAGCCGGGAGCTTTCCGTACTCGGAGTTGTCGTCCGGTATCCCTCGGAACTCGTCCGTCCACTCCGATTTTTTTACGACGAGGTTTATGAACCCCGGCGGGGCGACGGCGACGGACTCGAACAGCGGGTCGGCCCTTAGCGCGGAGGCGAGTTCCTCGGCGAGTTTTAGGGGGCTTTTTTTAAAAATCTTGGCGGAGACCATCGCGGCGTTGGTGGAAAAATCCCCGAACTTCTCCTCGGGCGGGACCTCCACCGAAACTGCCGGGGGCGGGGATTTCTCGCCGCCCGCGGAGAGCAACATCGTCTCTATGGCCGCGCCGACCGCCTCTTTAACCTTCTGTCTCATGATGGGTTGGTATTATATCCGCCCGACCACCGTTTTCATCTTTTAACGTGGGCGCGGCAACCCCCCCCGTTTCTTAATCGAACCAGGTCGGGCTACTCGCCAAAAATATTAAGGGATATAATCGGGGCATGGGGAAGGACGTCATAACGCCGGAGGCGGCAGGGACGATTCCGGGGCTTTTTCTCGAGAGGGTGAAAAGGACGCCGGACGCGGTCGCCCTCCGCCAATTTGACGAGAAAACCGGCGAGTGGCGGCAAAACACCTGGCGAGAGGTTTACAAGATCGTCGCCTGCTGGCAGTCCGCCGTCGAGAACGAGGGGCTAAAACCGGGCGAGCGCGCCGCCATCATGGCGCGCAACTCCATGGAGTGGGCGTTTTTCGACCTCGCCACGCTCGCGGCGGGGCTTGTGGTCGTCCCCATATACCTCAAGGAAAGCCACGCCAACGTCGTCCACATCATGAGGGACTCCGGCGCGCGGCTCCTCATCATCGAGGACGTAGATTCGTGGAACGCGCTCGCGCCGATACACGGCGAGCTGAAAAACCTCGTCAGGGTGCTCGTCGTAAAGCCGTTCAAGGGCGCCCAAAAATCCGGCCTCGTGCGGTACATAGACGACTGGATCTGCCACGAGGACCTGGAGGTGGCGCCTTCGGAGGAGCTGACGCCGCAGTCCCCGGCGACGGTGGTTTACACCTCCGGCACGACGGGACCGCCCAAGGGCGTCCTGCTCAGCCACCGCAACATCGTTTGGGACGCTTGGGCCGGAATCCAGCATTTCGACGTGCTGACGGAGGACATGTTCCTCTCCTTCCTACCGCTTACGCACATGTTCGAACGCACCGCGGGCTACTACATCCCGATGATGACCGGCGCGACGATTTGTTACGCGAGGAGCGTCAAGACCATCGCGGAGGACATGCTCTCCCAGCACCCGACCATATTGATTACGGTGCCGCTGGTTTTGCAAAGGGTGTACGAGAAGGTGATGGGGCAGTTGCAAAAGGGCCCCTCCTTCAAAAAGGCTGTCTTCCAATTCGTCATGGGCGTGGGCAAGAGGCGGTTCCTTCACCGGCAGGGGAGGGGGGCGTGGAGTCCGCTCCTCCTGCTGTGGCCCCTGCTTTTCTTACTCGTCGGGAAAAAGGTGCTGGACGGCATGGGGGGCAGGATTAGGACGGTCGTGAGCGGCGGCGCGCCGTTGGCGGCGGACATCTGGAAGATGTTCGTCTACCTCGGCCTCCCCATAATCCAGGGGTACGGCCTCACCGAGACCAGCCCGGTGATAAGCGTGAACAAAATAGAGGACAACACGGAGGGGAGCGTCGGCACGCTTTTGCCCGAGGTCAAGGCGAGGATAGAGCCCACCGGCGAACTGCTCGTGAAGGGGCCGATGGTGATGTCCGGCTACTGGAACAACCCGTCTGCGACGGCCGCCGTGATTGACAAGGAGGGCTGGTTCCACACCGGGGACGTGGGGGAGTTTCGCGGGGGGCGCCTGTTCATCACCGGCAGGCTGAAGCAGATAATCGTCATGTCCAACGGCGAAAAGGTGCCGCCGGAGGGGGTGGAGGAGGCGGTTCGCTCGCTCCCGCTGTTTGAAAACGTGATGGTGTTCGGGGAAAAAAAGCCGTACCTTATACTTGTCGCGTCGGTGAACAAGGCGCTGACGGACGATTTCGCCCGCCAGAAGGGGTTGCCTGGCGCGGGCATTAACGACCCGAATCTGCAGGCGGCGCTCATCCAAGCGACAAACGAAAAGCTGGCCGGATTTCCCGCCTACGCGAAGATGAGGAAGCTGTTGCTGACGACGGAAACCTGGTCGCCCGACAACGGCCTCACAACCAACACGCTCAAGGTGCGGCGCAAGGAGGTGGTGGAGCGATACTCGGCGGAGATTGAGAAGCTCTACGCCCAGAACAACGTCGGCTGAGGAAAATCACGGCGGTTCTTTTTCCTCGAATCTCCGGCGCCAATTCCGTCTTTACGCATTATCATTTATTCCGATGGACGACGTTTTTTCTCTTTCGATTGAATCGCTCGCCTTCGGCGGGTCCGGCGTGGGCCGTCGCGGGGGAAAGGTCGTGTTCGTCCCCGGCGCGTTTCCGGGGGACGTCGCCCTCGTCAAACTGGTAAAAAGCCGCAAAAACTTCGGCGAGGCCTCTTTGGTGGAGGTTCAAACCCCCTCCCCGCTTAGGAGGGAGCCGGTCTGCCCGTACGTGAACGAGTGCGGCGGGTGCCCCTGGATGGCTTTAAACTACCCCGCCCAACTCGAATGGAAGGGCGGGATGGCCTCGGGGCAAATGGAGCACGTCGGCGGTATTTCCACCGAAGCCTCCCCGGCCGCCGCGTCGCCGCTTGAGTACGGCTATCGGACGAGGGTGCGCCTAAAGGCCTCGGCCGAGGGGGGGGAGTTTCGCGTCGGGTATTGCAGGCCGAAGTCGCACCATGTCGTCGAAATAGAAAGATGCGCGGTCGCATGCGGGGCGATAAACAAGATGATTCCCGAAATACGCGCCTACATGGCGGGCGCGCCAAAGGTTTCCGCCCTTGTGAACACCGTAAAACTGGAGGCCGCGTGGCCGGCGGAGAAGGGGAGGGGGACGCTGGACTGCGCGGGCGAGGTTCCGGCGGACTGGCTCGCCGGATTGTTGCGGGCCTGCCCCTCGGTGGGCGGCGTGGCGGCCACGTGCGGGCCGGCCCCCGTAAAGAGCCTCGGCGACGCGGGGCTTGACATGGAAATCGGCGGCGGCATGACGCTGAAATTCGGCCCGGCGCTTTTTTCGCAGGTTAACCCGGCGGCGACCCTCGTCCTTATTGAAAAGGTTCTGCGACTGTCGTCGCTGGACGCCGGGAAGAGCGGTTTGGACCTGTTTTGCGGCGCGGGGAACCTCACGTTTCCGCTTGCCCGCGCGGGGGCCCGCATGACCGGCGTTGAGTTTTCGGGGGCGGCGGTGGACGCGGCGAGGTCGAACGAGGAGCGGCTCGGCTTCGGCGGCCTCGAATTCCTCCGGGGGGACGCGGGGAAAACGGCGCGCACCATGGCAAGGGAGGGGCGAAGGTTCGACGCGGTGATCATGGACCCGCCCCGCGGCGGCGCCGCCGGATTTGCCAGGGCGCTCTCGCTCCTGGCCGCGGAAAGGGTCGTTTACGTCTCTTGTTACCCTCCGACCCTGGCGAGGGACGCCGCCGAGATGGCGCGGGAGGGGTTCCGGCTCGCCTCGTTGGAGCCTTTGGACATGTTTCCCCAGACGGCCCACGTGGAGAGCGTCGCCCTCTTTGTTCGCACATAGGCCGGGTGGCGCGCGACACGAAAGAAGCGCGCGTCGGCCCGTTGCGCCTCCAAAAAAAGGAAGCCGGCGGGCTTAATGTGGGAGAGAATCCCGCCGGCTTTTGTGGGAAGGCTGTTTTGATACAGCCCCAAACAAATCTACCACTCCATGCCACACATGGCAATAATGAAATGCCAGGACAATTTTTTCGAGATAATTCGTCAAGTATCAGGTGGTTGGCTGTGCGACCGTCGGGTTTTCAATTTAAAGACCCAACAGTGCCCGTTTTTGTTTCCGTCCCTGTTTCGGGTCGGAGGGATGGGGGAGGCCCGCAAACGAGGGGTTGATTCCAAGCCGTCGAACGGCTTTAATTACCCAGATGAAATACGAGCCGGTCATAGGGTTGGAGGTTCACGTCCAGTTGAACACCGCGTCGAAAATTTTTTGCGGGTGCTCGACGCGCTTCGGGGACGAGCCGAACGCCAACACCTGCCCGATATGCGTGGGGATGCCGGGAGTGCTTCCGGTCCTCAACAGGGAGGTGGTCGAGAAGGCCGTTCGGGCGGCCGTGGCCACGAACTGCGAGGTGGCGCCCTATTCCCGCTGGGCGAGGAAAAACTATTTTTACCCCGACCTGCCCAAGGGGTACCAGATATCCATGTACGAGCTTCCCCTGGCGGTCGGGGGAAGGCTGGAGGTCGTCGTGGACGGAAAGCCGAAGACCCTTAGGATACACAGGATTCACATGGAGGAGGACGCCGGCAAGCTCGTGCACGGCGAGAACCTGGGCGACCCGGCGCACAGCTACGTGGACCTCAACCGCGCCGGGGTTCCGCTCATCGAAATAGTCAGCGAGGCGGACATGCGCTCCTCCGCCGAGGCGAAGGCGTACATGGAAAAGCTAAAGAGCATACTCGAATACCTCGAGGTGAGCGACTGCAACATGGAGGAGGGCTCCATGCGCGTGGACGTGAACATATCCGTGAGGCCGGCCGGTCAGGAAAAGTTCGGCACGAGGGCCGAGGTGAAGAACATGAACTCCTTCAGGAACATGCAGAAGGCGATAGAGTACGAGATGGCAAGGCAGTCGGAACTGCTCGACGAGGGGGGCAGGGTCGTCCAGGAGTCCAGGCTGTGGGACGCCAACCGCAACGTCACGGTTTCGATGCGGAGCAAGGAGGAGGCCCACGACTACAGGTACTTTCCGGAGCCGGACCTCGTTCCGCTTCTGGTCGGGGCGGAGTGGGTCGAAAGGGCGAAAAAGAGCCTGCCCGAACTGCCGGACGCAAAGCGGCAACGGTTCGTTTCGAGCTATTCCATCCCGCTGTACGATGCGGAGGTGCTGACCGCCGACAAGCCCGTGGCGGACTATTTCGAGAGGACCGTCCAAGCCGGGGCCGACCCGAAGACGGCCTCCAACTGGATAATGACGGAGATATTGCGCGTGCTAAAGGAGCGCGGCTCGGAGCTGGGCCGCCCGCCGATATCCCCCGAAATGCTCGCCGAACTCCTGAAGATGATAAGGGACGGCGTCATCTCCGGCAAGATGGCGAAGGACGTTTTCGCCGAGATGGAGGCGACCGGAAAAAATCCGGCGGACGTGGTCAGGGAAAAGGGGCTGGTGCAGATAAGCGACGAGTCCGCGATTGAAAAGAGCATAGACGAAATCCTCGCCGCCAACCCGGAACAGGTGGCCGGCTACAAGGGGGGTAAGACGAAGCTCATGGGGTTCTTCGTGGGGGAAGTCATGAAGGCCACCAAGGGAAAGGCGAATCCCGCCGTCGTCAACAAGATTTTGTCGAAGAAGCTTTCCTCGTAAAAAACAACGGGCGCCATGGACCACCCTGGCGGCTTGGGCGCTTTAGGTGGCGCGGACACTCCTGTCCGCGTTACGCCCATTGGGCGTAAGCTCAAAACCAAGGAAGCGTCAATCCCTGCGGTATTCGGCCAAAATTCTTTCCACGACCTTTTTCATGTCATACTCGTCCGCGGCACGCCGTCGAAACTCCTCGGCGCGACGTCTGGCGGCTTGAAGGTCGTCCAAGACCCTCAGCGTCCCGGCGGCAAGGGAGACGGGGTCCTTGGGCTCCACCAACTCCCCGTATTTGCCGTACTCAAGCTGGTGCGGCGTTCCCCCGGCGTTTGTGCCTACTATCGGGACGGCGCAAAGCTGGGCCATCATCATGCTGGTGGAATGCGTCTCGAAGTGCGAGGGGGATAGGAAGACGTCCATGGCGTTCAGGTATTTGGCCTGCTCCGCGCCGCGCACGTCCGGCACGAACAACACCTTGTCGCCCAGTTTCAGTCTTTCCACCTCGTCCCTCAGTCTTTTCACTTCGGCGCCCTTGTGGTCCGCCGACTCGTCACCGACCAACATGAGAACGGCCCCGGGGTGTATCTCAAGTATCGTGGGCATGGCCCGAATCGCCTCGAACTGTCCCTTGGGCGGGTCAAGCCGCGCCAACACCCCCAAAACGACCGCGTCCGGCTTGAACCCCAACCCGACCCGGGAGCGTTCGTCCCACGCCGGTTTGTAGACGTCGGCGTCTATCCCGTACGGGACGACCATCAACTGCCCTTCGTTCACCGGCAAATTTTTAAGCGCGGATTCCTTCAACACGGGGGAAGAGACGAACATCCGGCGTATCCTGCCGTACTCAAATCGGTGGTACGGGTCCTTTTTCGGGCCGGCCACGTTCATCTGAAGGGTGAAGAAAAATTTGACGTCGTCGAGTCCGAGCAGGGCCGGGACGATCAGCCCCAGGTCCTCCGTGTGGGTTCCGTGCACGACGCCGAATCCGCCCGACCTGACGATTTTCCGAAGTTTAAGCATCACCCGCAGGTCTATGTAGGGGACGACGTCGGCGAAGGAGGCGCACGGCACGCCGTGGTTTATAAGCTCGCGTTCGAGGCTGACATTTTTCCGGCAGGCGTAGAGGACGTCGCGCCCAGCGTTTTTTTGCGCCAGCGCCAGGTCGAAGGAGTTTTTTTCAAGCCCGCCCCAGGAGCGGGAAAAACAGACGTGAAGTATTTTCATCGGTTGTTCGAGGCCGGACGGTAGCCGATTCCGGCGTAGGTTATCCTTGCAAACTTCTTTTTGTCGAAAAACCGCCTTGCGTCCACAAGGACGGGTTTGGACATCAGCCGCGCCAGCTCCTCCTCGGTTATCTCTTTGAACTCGTCCCATCGCGTCATCAGCACCGCCGCGGAGGCGCCCCTCACGGCGTCGCGCCATCCGTTCGCGTGCTTTAACGCGCCGCACCCTTCGATTTTATTGAACTCGTCCCCCACCAGCGGGTCGTACGCGATGACTTCCGCCCCTTCCCCCAAAAGCCCCCTTACGAGGGGTATCGAGGGGGATTCGCGCGTGTCGGACGTGTCCGGCTTGAACGCCAGCCCGAGGACGGCCGTTTTTTTTCCGGCCAGCGCCCCTATCGAGCCCTTGACGAGCTCAAGCACCCTCAACGGCTGTTTGACGTTTATCTCCATCACTTTTTCCAAGAGACCGGCGGGCGCGTCCAGGCTTTTCGCGAATGAGACCAGCGAGCTGACATCCTTGGGGAAACAGCTTCCGCCAAACCCGCAACCGGCCTCGATGTAGGTGAGGATGTTCGGGTTCAGTCGCCGGCCGTCCACGGACGGGTTGAGGCGGAAGTCCAGATGAAGGCCGGCCGTGACCTCCTTCACGTCGATTCCGCCCGCCGCGTACGAAATGTTGGCGATTTCGTTGGTGAAGGAGATGAGCGTCGCCAGAAGCGAGTTGGAGGCGTATTTTATCATCTCCGCCGTCCGGGGGTTGACGGCGACGACCGGCGCGTCTGACCAGGCGTAAATTTTCCTCACCTTCTCGACGGCCCACGAGTCCAGGCCGCCGACGACTATCCTGTCCGGATTGTTGAAGTCCGCGACCGCGTTCCCCTCCCGTAAAAACTCGGGGTTCGAGCAGACGCCGAAGTCGACGCCCGCTTTTTTTGCCGATAATTTTTCCAAGAGGGGGACGACCACCAGTTCGGCGGTCGTCGGCACCACCGTGCTTTTGACGACCACGACCGGCCTGTTTTTCGCCCCGGCGAGCCAGGGGGCTATGTCGGCGCAGGCCGACTTCATTTGGGAGAGGTCTATCTCGTTTCCGTCGAAGGGGGTTCCGACCGCGATGAAGACTATTTCCGCCCCTTGCGCCGCCTCCCTCGGGGACTCCACGGCGCGCAACCGCCCGTTTTCGACTGTTCGCCGCAGTACGTCGTCCAGCCCCTTTTCGTGGATTGGGGCGACGGCGGAATTTATTTTTTTTACTATCTCCGGATTTTTATCCGCGCAGACGACGTGAAAACCCTTGTCGGCCAGGCACGCCGCAGTGACAAGCCCCACGTACCCGCTTCCGATTACCGCCAACCGTTCCATCAGGCTTCGTCTGAATACGCCTTCCCGTCGTGGCTGGGCCATTTCCCCTGCGCGGTCATTACGAGCCTTATAAGCTCGCGCACCGCGCCGCCCCCCCCCGGGAACGACGAAACCCACGCGGCGGCCTCCAGCACCGACGAATCCGCGTCGGCCGGCGCGGCGGAAAACCCGGCAAAACCCATCGCCTCCAGGTCGTTTATGTCGTCCCCCATGAACGCGGCCCGGGACGGCGTTAGCTTGAGTTTTGCGAGCAGTCGCTTGAGGACGCTCAATTTGTCCCCCGCGCCCTGGTAAACGTGCCTGATTCCAAGCTCGCGCGCGCGGTGCTCGACCACCTTCGAGCGCCTGCCGGATATGACGGCGATTTGGAGGCCGTGTTTGAGGGCCATGACGATGGCCATCCCGTCCCTGACATGGAAGTTCTTGGCCTCGCCGCCGTCGTCGTTGATGATTATTTTTCCGTCCGTCAGCACGCCGTCCACGTCGAGCGCCACTAGGGATATCTTCGCGGCCGCCCGCGCCGCCGCGGCGGACGAGAGCCGCCTCATGCCACCCCGGCCCTGAGGAGGTCGTGCAGGTGGACCACGCCGGCAATCCCGTTCTTGTCGTCCACGACGGCGAGCGCGGTTATCTTGTTGTCCTCCATGAGTTTGACGGCCGCGCCGCCCGCCGCGTCCGGCCCGATTGTCTTCGGATTTTTATTCATAATCTGCGCCGCCACCTTCGCCAGCGCGGCGTCGTCCCCCTCGAAGGCGCGCCTCACGTCGCCGTCGGTGACTATCCCGGCGAGGCGGCCGTGGGAGTCCAGCACCAGCGCCAGCCCGAGCTTTTTGGCCGACATCGTCCGCAACACCTCCCTCATGGAGGCGCTTTCGCGCACTACCGGGACGTCGCCCCCGACGTGCATCAGCTCCCCGACGGTCATAAAAAGCCCCCTGCCCAGGCTTCCGCCGGGGTGCAGGGCGGCGAAGTCCTCCCGGTTGAAGTTCTTTTTTTCCATAAGAACGAGCGCGAACGCGTCGCCCAGCGCCATCACGGCCGTCGTGGAGGAGGTTGGGACGACGTCCCAGGGGCACGCCTCTGTCGTCACGCCCGCGTGCAGGACGGCGTCCGCCGCCCTTCCGAGGGTAGAGTCCCGCCTTCCGGTGACGGCGATTAATTTTAGACCGAACCGTTTTATGAGCGGCACGAGCCTGACGATTTCCTCCGTCTCGCCGGAGTTGGATATGGCGATTATGACGTCGTCGCGGGCTATCATGCCTATGTCGCCGTGAATCGCCTCGGCGGGGTGGAGGAAAAAGGAGGGGGTGCCGACCGACGCGAGCGTGGAGGATATCTTTTGGCCGACGAGGCCGGATTTTCCCATTCCGGTGACGACGACCCTCCCCTTGCTTTCGAGCGCGAGCTCCACCGCCCTCACGAAGTCCTGGTCAATGGCCCGGGATATTTCGGCGAGGGAATCCCTCTCTATCCCTATTATTTCCCTTGCGCGCGCGATGACGTCCACGGCGTGATTTTACCCGATACCGCCGCATTATTCACGGGGGAATCCGCCTTATGCAAAGAATAAGGCGGGCAAGACCGCCGGCGGCCCGTTCGGCCGACGACTGCGCGGGCTAAAATTCGCTCCGGCGACCGCGTCGCCGCTTCAAACCGGGTCGCCCCCTCACTTCCCGCTCTTGCCGACGGCCCCCCTGGCGTCCCTGACGAGCGTCCGAATCGAGAAGAAGGTTATGCCCGCGAATATTACGAGGATTAGGAGCGCGTGAGGCGAGCGCAACACCTTGGAGGGTTCGTTGTTTATGAGGATTGCCGCGGCGTAGCCTATGCCGACGATTGTCGCGAAAAGCGGGAACAAGAGCGACTCGACCTTCCGCCAAGTAGCCCCGCGCTCGTCCTTCTCCTCGGATTCGGCCATTTATGCGCCTTTGCCTGTCGGTACGGGGTTCCGAGGGGCTAGCCCGCGGCCTTGCCCGCGATTTTTTTCGGCTCGTAGATGCAGTAAGGCTCCTCTTCCATGTAGTCGCCGTCCTTTTCGTAATAGGCGCGCGCCCTGCATCCTTCGCAGACCTTTTTGTACTCGCATATGCCGCACTTCCCCTTGAGCAAGTCCGGATTGCGAAGGTTCGCAAAGACCTCGGAATAGTCCCAAATCTTTTTGAACTGCTCGCGGTGGATGTTGCCGGCCTCAACCGGCAGGTAGCCGCACGGGAACACCTGCCCCTTGTGGGAGATGAAGCATATGGCCGACCCGGCGAGGCACCCCTTGGTCATGGCGGCCATTCCGTGCGTCTGGGGGGTTATCTGTATCCCCTCCTCCTTCGCCTTCTGGCGCATTATTCGGAAATAATGGGGCGCGCAGGTGGCCTTGGTCTCGATTTTCTTCTCCTTGCTTATCTCGTAGAACCAGGCGAGCGTGTCCTCGTAGACCTGCGGCTCAAGCATCTGGTCCTCGGCTATCGAAACGCCGCACCCGCCCGGCACGGGCATGAAGATGTGGAGCGCCACGGCCCCGAGGTCTATGGCGTTTTGGTAGATCTCCTTGACCTGGTGGATGTTGTGCTTGGCGATGGTGCAGTTTATCTGGACGGGCAT
>JACQBU010000106.1 GCA_016194375.1 Nitrospinota bacterium | reverse complement strand
CGGATGCCGTGTCCGAGGTTCTGGCTGATATGCGGAAGTCACAAGCCGCCCTTCGCTGGTGTTTCCACCAATCCACGCTCCCCCCTTTTTTGCCATGATTGTTGCATTATTTATGCAGAGGTCAATAATAAATCTGGATTCCCCCATTCGGGGACGAGGGTTGTGAGCCCGGACGCCCTTCGCCACACCCTGGCCGCCAAGCCCGCCCGCCAAGCCCTAGCCGCCAAGATGCGGCTAGGACGAGAAGCGTGAGCGCAGACTACAGATGCCCGTTTGCACGGGCGCGGCATCATTGTCACCCGAAGATTTGGGGATGAAATGAGGGCGTATCCTTAAAAAATTAAAACAGTCTAAACGCGACCCGCCCCCCTTGCGCCAAGTTCAAAAGCCCGTAGTTATCGGGGCTGTTATTCCTCTTCCTCGGCCGCCGGTTTTTTGGGCTTCGGTTTTGCCGCCTTCGCCTTTTTTTCCTTTGTCGGGGCGGGCGCCGGCTCTTCCAATTCCTTGCTGGCCGGAGTGGAGCCGCCGGAAACGCCCAGGCGTCCGCCTGTTCCAAGCCCCCCCTTCACCTGTTGCGCCTTGTAACTCCGCAACGCCTTTATCATCTGGTTGTAGGAATCCGCGAACGCGGAGACGATTACCTTCCCCTCCGGCGTGTTGCTGTAGCCCCCGCCCACCGCGCCAAGCCCGGCTGTAAAGAGGCCTCCAAAGCCGGCGAAATCAAAGTTCTTCGCGCTTCCGGTCGAGGCGGAAACCTGGACGCTGGATCGGTTGTCAACAAGAAGCAAGGTGGTGGACGCCTCGTTGGCCCTGAAGCCCCCGCCTATCAGCGCGCCGGTCCTGCCGCCTATCAATCCGCCAAGGGCGGCGCCGCCCCCCTGCGTCCCCTTGGCGCTGAAGGTAATCTCCGGCTCCATCGTGTAGTCGGCGGAGACCATCTGCCCCTTGCCGAAATTACTACCGCCGCGCATCTCGCCCGACTTCTCCATCTCGCGCTCCTGCATCACGTTCTTCATCGCCTTGCCGCGCTCGACAATCACGAAGCAGTTGGACTGCTGTATCATCACGCGCAAGACCGGGATGGTGGAGCCGAGTTTGTGGCTTTGCAACTCATACCACCACGACTGGGTGGTGTTCTCGTAAACGGCGACCGTTCCGAGCGTCTCGTCGCAATGCTCGAGCTGCGAGTTGGCGCCCTGCGAGGTGGCCCCGCCCGCGCCGCCGGTCACGGTGTTGCCTTTGCTACCGCCCATCGTCGGCTCGGTGGCGCATCCGCCGAGCAATAACGCCGCCGCTCCTGCCGCGACGAGCGTTCCCCTGGAAAAAAACCGATTCCATAGCCCCGATGATTTCATCTTTACCACTCCCGGATGTAAGTTGACCAAAATTGCCAGGTCGGCCTCTGTTTAAAAATCCGTATTACGGTGATGATAGGCGCCCGCGAAAAAAAAGTCAAATCAAGCCGCCCGCCTTTGCAACGACGCGAAGAAGGATTGTCCATCATGCAAATTTCGGTTCGGCCCGCACGTGTGATTGAAAATCAAAGGCGCGTCTCAACGTCCCGGTTGGGTAAGGGGAAGTTTGAAAAAAATAGGGATCGCCACGACCGCCTTCGGCGGCCTCGCGATGACATATAATCGTCATTGCGAGCGTAGCGAAGCGACATTCGTCTTTGCCCGTGCTTCTCGTCCCGGCCGCATCAGCGTTCGTCTTTGCTTCGAAGCTCTCGTCCTGGCCGTATCTTGACGTCCAGGGCTTGGCGGGCAGGACTTGGCGGGCAGGGCTTGGAGGGCCGGGGCAATCGCCCACCCTTCTTTTTCGAATATTTTTAAACTGACCCGGCACCCCTGTTTTGACCCGCTTGATTATTTGTCGGGGGGCGCATAGCATCTGCGACATGGAAAACGACGACAAGGCTCCGCCGAAAATAGTTTTCTCGTCCGAAATGGCGGCCAAATATTCCTCCTTGATACGGAGTTCCATCCCAGGATACGACGACATGCACCAAATGGCGGCCTCAATCATCCGGCGCCGCGTGCCCGAGGACGCGCGCGTGCTGGTCGTGGGCGCGGGGGCCGGGCAGGAGCTATTGTGCCTGAAAAGGAGCGGTCCTTCCTTGCGCGTGACGGGCGTCGACCCCTCCGCAGACATGCTGGGCGTGGCGCAAACACGGCTGGCGGAACAAGGGTTTAAGGCCGACCTTCACGCCGGACCTCTCTCCACCCTCGGGGAAACCGCCCCGTTCGATGCCGCCACCGCAATCTTGGTGATGCATTTCGTCGAGGGGATGGATGAAAAATTAAGTTTCCTACGCGAGATTGCCGGGCGTTTGAAGCCGAACGGCGTATATTTGCACGTTGAGTTGTGCCTGGAGACCGACTTTCAGGACGATTGGAACCGGTTTCAGCTCGACAAGGGGCGGGGCGAGGAGGAGTTGCGGGAGCACAACGTCCGACGGGCCAACTCCGTTTTCCCCGTTTCGCCGGAAACGGCCGAGGGATTGTTCGCGGACGCCGGATTCACGCGGGCGGCGACTTTTTTCAAGGCGTTTAATTTTCACGGCTGGATCATGGAGCGGAAGCCGTAAACGGGCGACCCGGCGGTTTCGAATCCTTCAAGCAGACCAAATAAAAACCGGCTCCAAGACGAACCGGTCTTTATTTGGTGCGCCCGAAGGGATTTGAACCCCCAACCTACTGATCCGAAGTCAGTCGCTCTATCCAGTTGAGCTACGGGCGCAACCCAAACATTCAATAAGGTCCCATTTCAAACCGAGGCGCAAAGACTTCCGTCTCGCACCGCGGCCGGCGTTTCGCCGCCAAGCATGGGATGGCATTCTACCTTAAAAAAACGGATTTCCCCCGCACGCACAAGGGACGGTACTGCCTCAGTTTGAAATTTATGGGGATCGCCACGACCTCTTTCAGAGGTCTCGCGATGACAAGTATTTGTCATTGCGAGCGAAGAGAAGCAATCCCGCACCTTTCTTTTTAGATTATTTTCAAACTGAGCCACTACCCAAGGGACGGAAGGCATGTTTATGGAATTATCCGGTTTCTGCCGACGGGGCTATTTTCCCTTACCGGCTTTTTTCAGGAGTTTGACTACTTCGGGGTGACTTTCCTTTTCCGCCATTTTCAGGGCCGTTTCGCCCAAATTGTTCTTGATGCTTGGATTCGCGCCGTTCCGGACCAACAGCGAGGCAACCTCCGTGAAGCCCTGCCTGGCGGCCCACATCAGGGCCGTAAATCCCACGGCGTCCTGAATATTTGGGTCGGCGTGCCTTTTTAACAGATCCCCGACGCCGCGCGCGTCCCCCCATTGCGCCAGGTTGATGAGGACCGTCCTTCCGGTCCCCTTGTCGCGGGCGTTCACGTTCTTCGACAGCGGCAAAAGCAGTTCGCACATCTCCGGCAGGCTGTTGGACGACGCGACCAACAAGGCGGTGGACCCCTTATGGTCCTCGATGTTTGGATCCGCCCCGGCCGCCAGAAGCAGTTTGACCATTTCAATTTCGTTCTTTTCCGCCGCCTCCATCAAGGCGGTGCCCCCCTCGCCGTCCCTTTTATTGACGTCGGCGCCGGCCTTAAGCAGGGCTTGGACTATTTCGAGATGCCCCTCGATCGCCGCAAGGATAATGGCGGGCCGACCGCTGTAGTCGGTTATGTTCGGATTTCCTCCGTATGAAAGCAGGATGCCCACCCCCTCGTCGTCCCCCGCCAAAATTGCGAACACCATCGCGGTGTCGCCCGTTGGTTCCTTGTGGTTGGGGTCCGTGCCGCCCCCCAGCATCGCCCTCATCTTTTCGTGGTCTCTTAACTGCACGGCGTCAAAAAACGCCGCGGCGTCCTTGCCGATGGGGGAGGCCGCATCCGTTTCGCCCGCCGCCCGTCCGGCGGAAAAAAAACAGAGTAGCAAGGAAATCGAGAGGATCGGTAATAAATACTTCTGGCTTTTACACGGCGAAAAACTCATGTTCCCCTCCCGCCCAAGGACACGGTGAATTTCGAACTTTCCTTTCTTTTCAATTTACCCCTTAAACGCCGCAGGGCCGGAAAAATATTTTTGCGGCCGGAAGCGGCCGAACCGCGGGAGGAGTCGTTTGGGGGGTAAGACGACCCGCCGCCGGTCAAGGCGTGGTGGAGAGGGTTGGCTCCTGTTTTAGGCATGAAAAGCCATCAATACATAGAGATATCGAAATAAACCTGTCGGAGATGAAAATAAACGAATCGTTATGCGCGGCAACTAACAGTTCAGTCAAACTCTTTAATTATAACAAAATACCCAATGTATGCAAATGACTTTAACGATTGGCGTTTGTCGGGTTTCTAGCCTAGCCTGAGCTCGTTAACCGGGGTTGTGTCCCCCGTAAAACTTGAGGGTGATTTTTCTTTTCTTTGGAAGGTGGCCTATGAGGGTGAGGTCTCGTTTTTTTTGGAACGCCTACCGCGCTGGGCGCGGGTCGGGCGCCTTTTAATCATTTAACCTATGGAGGGGAAAGTGCTATGAAGAAAATTCTTTTCGTAATCGTGGCAATGATAATGGTGTTTGCCACAAGGAGCGCCGCTTATGCGGCGGATCAGAAGGTGGCCGCCGCGCCCGGGAATGAAAAAGCGATTCTGGGCGTGGCGCCTATGGCGGCTCCGGCGGTTAAGCGGACGGCTCCGGCACACGTGGTTGTTGAACTAGAGACAATAGAGAAAGTCGGCCAGCTCAAGCACCCGCTGGCGGATCAGCCGATGGGCTATCAGTTCTGGACGTTCAACGGCACCGTGCCGGGCCCGATGATAAGGGTTAGGGTTGGAGACACCGTGGAACTCCACCTTACAAACAACAAGGCGAGCAAAAACACGCACTCCATTGACCTGCACGCCGTTTGGGGTCAAGGGGGAGGGGCAAACTATACCCAGACCCCGGCGGGCGGGGACACCGCCATCGAGTTTAAAGCCACAACCCCCGGGGCGTTCATTTACCACTGCGCCACCACCGACATCCCCATGCACATCGCCAACGGGATGTACGGGATGATTGTGGTGGATCCGGAGACGCCATTGCCAAAAGTTGACCACGAATACTACATCATGCAGGGGGAGTATTATCCCGCCGGCAAAAGGGGTGAGGCCAATACAAAGAAGGTTTCACTTTACTCGAAAACCAAAGCGCTCGACGAACGCCCGGAATACGTGCTTTTTAACGCCATGTCAGACGGCGGAAAACTTGAAGCCAAGACCGGCGAGACTGTCCGCCTGTATGTTGGCAACGGCGGTCCGAACCTCACCTCGGCATTCCATGTCATCGGCGCGATTTTCGACAAGGTCTATCCCGAAGGAGCCCTGTCAGACCCGCATTCCAACGTGCAAACCACCGTCATCCCCCCCGGAGGAGCGGCCGTGGTTGACATGAAAATAAGGACGGCCGCCAATTACATATTGGTGGACCACGCCATCAACAGGGCGATAAGCAAAGGCGGCGTTGCAATCCTGGCCGTTGCGGGCGAGGATAAGCCGGAAATCTATAAGGGGCTTAAGAAAGGCGGCCCGGGCGGCCATTAATCGTTAGAATTAGCTTTAAAAAGCGGCGTAATCAAGCCGGCGTCTTACAAAAGGCGCCGGCCGTTCAAGTAATCGTTTAAGTATATGAATAAAAGACGGTTGTCGCCACTTTCCCCTTTGGCCGACACGCATTTGGTGATACGCTTTTTGCCTTGGGTTACGATCTTTTTTAGTTGCGCACCAGATTGACCGATAAGAAAGGATGAACAAATGGGATGAGGGGCGGACTCCGGCGTGCGGACGACGGATTGGGGCGGGGGAAGGGTCTTTAACCTTAAAATTACTCTCCCGTAATACAACCTTAACGCCGGGCTATTACAATCGCGTCTGTTTAATTTTCCAACGGACGCGGCAGGGTTAGGATGGATAAAAACAATATGGAGGTAAAAATGAGAAAACTGCTGGTAATGATGTTGTCCTTGGGGTTTTTAGCCGCCACCGCGCGCGCGGGAGAAATAGTCGGCGACACGTTGCTCTTCAACAGGCTTAAGGAAAAGGGCGTTCTGACCGACGACGACGTCAATGAGCTTAAAAGCGCGACCCCGAGGGTCGAATTGGGCGGACGCTTTCAAGTCCAGTACAAAAACGTATTCGGCGACCAGTCCGTGGCTAACAGCCCTGTGACGGATCAATTCTTCATCCGAAGGGCCAGGATTGAGTTGAAGGCACAGCTTACCCCGCTCGCTTTTGTTAAAATCGAGCCGGAATTCGGCCAAGTTGCGCAAAAAACAGTGCCGTCCGCGCAAACATGCACGACCACCCTTACCAACGCGGGCACCGCCGCTGAAACCGCGGCCACCGCGTGTACCAACACCGCTTCGGTCAACACCGTATATTTGGAAGACGCATATATAGGCATCACCCCTTCCGGCCTAGGCGAATTTGACATCGGCAACCATTACGTTCCGTTCAGCCTCGAGGCTCTCACATCCGACAAAAAAATAGCCTTCGTTGAGCGAAGCCTAACCTCGCAACTTGCCCCGTTCAGGCAACTTGGCGTTTCTTGGCAACATCAGGTTTTTGACAAAACCGTATCCTACCAACTCGGCATATGGAACGGCTATGTCCAGCCGGGCAGTTTCTCCAAAGTGAGCTCCACCATTGACAAGAATGGCGCCAATCAGTTTTACACGATAAACCTCGGCTCCAACGACAATCAACAGTATATGTACGCCGCGCGCGTAGAATGGCAACCTCTCGGTTACATGGGCGCCGGCACAAACCCCGCCCAGGAAAATTTCGAGCATTTTGACAAGCGACTCGGAATAGGCGTTTCCTGGTATTCTTCCGCCGACGCACCGAGCCAAGGCGGTGGCGCGAAGGCAGACACCGAACGCGGTAGCAACGGAATCGACGTCGACCTCCAGTATAAAGGCGGCCCGATTTGGGCGGCGGCCGAGTACGCCCAGCGCAACATAAATTATTGGGACAACGCAAAGGCCGAACAGACTGCCAAACAAACGTCGTATACCGTTCAGGCAAGCTGGATGTTTGTCGAAGACACCGCATCCTTGGCGCTGCGCTACGAAAACCTTGCCTTCGACGGCAACAAGTTGATGGAAGGCTCCGTTGGCGAGGATGCCGACGCATGGACAACAATAGGTCTGAACTGGTATCTGCTTAAAAGCAACATTCGCCTGCAGGCAAACTACGTCATGAAGGGTGAGACGATGCCCGGCAACGCCGCCGCCCCGAAGAACGACGCGTTCTTGGCGATGGCCACCTACCACTTCTAGAAAAGGCTCAACAAAGGCCCCGTCGGTAAAACGCCGGGGCCTTTTTTTACGCCCCGCGGCGTCCCGTCCCTCCCCGGCATGGGAAGGAGCCGCCGCCGTCGCCACGATTCCCCGCCGAAATAAATATCACCGGCAACGACAAAACTTGCATAAACACCGGCCTTTGTCATGTAAAATTTAACCAACGAATGAACATTATGAGGCCGTCGTCCGTCGCGCTGGTTTTTCTCGCTCTGTTCGCCGTTTTCGCCGGCGCCGCCGCCGCCGCCGGCGCCTCGTCCGACAAGTCCGCCGCCGCGTACAAAAAGGCGGCGGACCAGTACCGGGCGTTGAAATCGCGCGGCAAAAGCGGCTCCCGCGCCGACTTGGAAAAATGCCTCGGCAGATTCAAGGCGGTTTACTCGAACCATCCCAGGGGCTCCAAAACGCCGGACGCGCTGTACATGAGCGGCCACATTTATTCGGAGCTGTACAAGCGGTGGCGAAAGTCGGTGGACAAGGACAACGCCCTCACCATCTACCGCGTGCTCGTCAGGGGGTATCCCAACAACCCCCTTTCGGACGACGCGCTTTACGACTCCGGCGAACTGCACCTCGTCGAAAACAGGAAGCTCGAGGCGCTTTCGGATTTCCGCGGGGTGCTCAGGTGGTATCCGCACGGCGGCTCCGCCCGCAAGGCCAGGGCCATGGTGGAGCGGCTTGACAAGGAGGTCGGCAAGGCCAAATCCCCGGCGAAGAAAATCGCGCCCCAGGACGAGGAGGCCGGGGAGACGGGCCTAAAGGGGGTCCGCTACTGGGGCAACGGCGGCTACACGAGGGTCGTCCTCGAGGTGGACAACAGCGTAAATTTCAGGGCCTCCGCCAACGCCGCGGGGGATTCCGTGACCGTGGACCTGCTGGACGTCGACGACCCGGCCGAGAAGCTAAAGATGATAAAACCGCTCGAGATTTTTGTGGAGTCAATCCAAATTTCAAAGCTGAGCAACGACATCACGCGGGTGCTGATAAGGCTCAGGGGAAAGGGTTCGTATTCGACCATAGAGCTTTCAAACCCGGAGAGGATAGTCGTTGACGTCAACGCCGCCAAGCCGGAGCCCGCAAAGCCTTCGGCCGAGGCGACCGGTACGGCGGAACACAAGGCCGGACAAACGGCGGAAACCTCCGGCGAACCCGCCGAGTCGGCCAAGCCGCCCGTCGCGGCGCAAAAAGGGGGAACCCAGGCCCCGTACGCCTCCCTGCCGCTCATAGAGCCGCTCCCGCCGGAGACCGACGAGATTCCCAAGACGCCGCCCCCCAAAGAGGAGGGCGCGCGGGCGGAAAACAACGGGGCCGCCGACAAACCCGCCGCCGCCGCCGGGGAGGCGGGCCCCCGGCCCGTTCCGGCCTCCGCCAGGCCCAGGACGATAGTGATAGACCCGGGCCACGGCGGAAAGGACCCCGGGGCGATAGGAAGGGGCGGCCTTAAGGAGAAGGACGTGGCCCTTGACATCGCCCTAAGGCTGAAAAAGCGGCTTCTGGCCGACTGCAAGTGCAGGGTTCTGATGACCCGCTCGACCGACGTCTTCATCCCGCTCGAGGAGCGGACGGCGTACGCCAACACGGTCGAGGCCGACCTTTTCATCTCTATCCACGTCAACAGCAACCCCCGGAAAAAGGCGGGCGGCGTGGAGACGTATTTCCTCAGCCCGGCCAGGAGCAGGAACGAGTCCTATGTGGCGGCGAGGGAAAACATGATACGGCAGGAGAACGACGACGAGGACATGAACGACCTCTCCTTCATCCTTTTCGACATGCAAAACACGGACAAGATAAACGAGTCCAGCAGGATGGCGGGAATCATACAGGGTTCCCTGGCGAAAAAACTGCGCTCCCCCTTCAGGATCAGGAACAACGGGGTGAAGCAGGCGATGTTCTACGTCTTGCACGGCGCGAGGATGCCGTCGATTTTGGTGGAGACGTCGTTCATAAGCAACCCGGGGGAGGAAAAACTCCTCCGCTCCGCCGACTACAAGGAGGAGATCGCCACCGGCATAGCAAGGGGGGTGGCGGACTTCTCCAAAGAAACCCGGCTGGCCCGGCTTTTCGAGTAGGCGGCCCCGGCCGGCGCTCCCGCGCGGCGCGCGCCTACCCCCCCACGGGGGGCAAAATCATCAGGCCGGTCATGAACCTCCCGGCGCTCCCCCCTTCCCTCCGGAAGGAGTAGAACTCGCCGCCGCCGCAATGGGTGCATATCCCGCTGTCGTGGACGTCCCCCGCCGCGACCCCGGCCGCCGAGAGCTGGTCCAGCGCCGCCTTAATCAAGTCCAGCCTGCCGCGCTCGTAATATTTTTTGAAGGCGTCGAATCCGCCGTCGAACACGTCCGGCCCGACCTCGTAACAACAGTTCCGTATGGCCGGGCCGAGCGCCGCGACGACGCGCCTGGGTTTCATGGCCGAAATCGTCCCGCCTATTATCCCCCCGAAAATTCCCTTCCTTCCCGCGTGGACGACGGCGGCCGTTTTTTTCGCCGGGTCGGCCAGGATTATCGGCAGGCAGTCGGCGGTCAGCACCCCCGCGGGGGTCGTCGGCCTTGACGTGAAAACCGCGTCGGCGGGGGCGGCCGCCTCCGCGTCGGCCGAAAGCTCGCGCACCAACACGCCGTGCTCCTGAACGGGGAGGTATATTTTTCTTCCGCCGGCGAACAGCTCGTTCGCAAGGGAACGGTTTTTGCCGGCCGTCCCGTCCGGCGGGCCGGCAAGGTTGAATCCGTTGCGGTTCGTGGTGACCCAGTTGGCCAGAAACCCGAGCTCGTCCAGCGGCGCGAACGAGTACCACCTTATTCCCCCCGACTCGTGACGGACAAGCATGAAGGTGATTTTAAAGCGAACCGGCCGCGGAGTCGAGCGATTTGCCCCGCCAACGAACAACCGCGCCCGGGACGGCGCGCGTCAGACGCAGTTGCCTGGAAAATCGCCGCATCGGCGGCACCCGGAAAGCTCCGGCGGGCACGGCGGCGTGGTTTTCCCCGCCAACCCTTTTTCGCGCTCCTTCCAAAGAAATTCCTTGGTCACGCCGGAATCAACGAAGTCCCACGGCAAAATTTCGCCGCGCCCCCTCCCCTTCAGGCACGCGTCCCCCCTCAGGAAATTTTTTGCCGCCGTCTTCCAATTTCCGTCCCGAAACGCCTCAAGCGCCATCCCCCCGGCACGCCTGCTTCCCACCGACAAAACAGCCTGCGGCAACGCGTTCCTGCCGGATTCGAGCTTCAACTCGAGGTTGCCCAGCCGCGAGAGCCCCTTTTTGACGGCGGCGAGCTTTACCTTGACGTCCTTTTCCTGAAAAAGCGGCTCCCATTGGTAAGGGGTCTGCGCCTTTGGAACGAACGGATTGACGGCCGCGGTGATTCTTCCCGCGCGGCCGAGCGGCTTCGACGCCTCCATAAAACCGTCCCGTATCCGCCTGACAAGCGAGACGAGCGCGTCGACGTCCCCCTCCGTCTCCCCCGGAAGCCCCACGAGAAAATAAAGCTTCACGTTCAGCATGCCCGCCGAGACGGCCGTCGCCACGGTTTCCACTATTTCCTCGTCGGAAAAATCCTTGTTTATCACCCTTCGGAGGCTCTGGCTCCCCGCCTCCGGCGCTATCGTCATCGTGGTCAGCCCCCCTTTGACCAAAAGCTCCAGCATCTCGCGGTCCACGTATCCGAGCCTAAGGGACGAGACGTTTATCCCGCCCCCCTTTTCGATTATTTTGCGGTAGACGTCCTTTATCCCCGGGTGTTCGCAAATGGCGGAGCCGACGAGCCCTATCCTTTTCCTTTTTTTCAACCCCTCGTCAATCTGCGCCTCAAGCCTCTCCGTGCTGACGTGGCGCACCGGACGGTACGCGAACCCGGCCGCGCAGAACCTGCACCCCTGCCCGCAACCCTTGCCGGTTTCGATTAGCCAGGAGTCCTTAAAAACCGTCTCGTCGTCAATAACCTGCGCCGACCCGCTTCGGCCGAACGACGGGTCGTAAAGCCTTTTCACCGTTTCCGGCGCCCGGCCCAGCGCCCTTCTTTCCGTTATGCGCCCCTCCCCGTCGTACTCCACCTCGTAAAGCGACGGCACGTAGACGCCCCCGACGTCGGCCAGCTCCGCCAGCCGCTCGCCGCGCCCGCCGACGTTGTTCGCCAATTTTTCCACCCATTGCGCAAGCGTGAGCTCCCCCTCCCCCATTACCATGAAGTCGAAAAAATCGGCGAAAGGCTCCGGATTCAAAGTGGGCGCGATCCCCCCCGCGCAGACCACGGGGTGCCTTTCCCCGCGCTTGGCCCTCTCGAGCGGAATACCGGCCCCCTCCAAAATCGAAAGGACGTTCAGGACGTCCGTCTCGAAGGTGAGGGAGAAGGCCACGACGTCGAAATTACCGAGCGGCTTGTTTTGCAGTTGGGAGCGAAGCCTCCCCCCCTTCTCCGGCAGGAAGGCGAAGTCGACGTCGCACAAGTCCCTTAGCGCGGCGTAGATTTTATGGAACCCGAGATAGCTCAACCCCACCTTTTTCACGTTCGGGTAGGCGAGGCAGACGGAGAGCCGCCCGGAGCTTTTAAACTTCGGGCTCATGTATGATAATCTTTCACATCAATATGGTAACAAAAGACGCGGGCGAACAGCTAAAGATAATCCGGCAGGGGACGGTCGAGATAATATCCGAGGAGGAGCTCAAGTCGAAGCTGGCCCAAAAGCGCCCCCTCGTCATCAAGGCCGGCTTCGACCCGACCGCGCCCGACATCCATCTGGGGCACACCGTGCTGTTGCACAAACTCCGACAGTTTCAGGAGCTTGGGCACAAAATCAAGCTTCTCATCGGCGACTTCACCGCCATGATAGGCGACCCCACCGGGAAGAACGAGACCCGCCCGCCGCTCACGCTGGACGAGGTCAAGAAAAACGCCGATACGTACAAACGGCAGGTCTTTAAAATTCTTGACGAGAATGAAACCGACGTCGTCTTCAACTCCGAATGGCTGGGGAGGCTGACCCCGATGGAGACTATAAAACTCGCCTCCTCTTACACCGTCGCCAGGATGCTGGAGAGGGAGGATTTTTCCAAGCGGCACAAGGAGAACAGGCCGATAGCCATCCACGAGTTCCTCTACCCCCTGTTGCAGGGGCATGATTCGGTCGCCCTGGGGGCGGACGTGGAGCTGGGGGGCACGGACCAGAAATTCAACCTCCTCGTCGGGCGCCAGCTACAGCGCGACGCGGGGCAGACCCCGCAGGTCGTCATCACCACCCCGTTGCTGGAGGGGACGGACGGCGTGAACAAGATGAGCAAGTCGCTCGGCAACTACATAGGCATCACCGAACCGGCGAAGGAGATAGTGGGGAAGGTCATGTCAATCTCGGACGAGTTGATGGTCAGGTATTGGGAGCTCGTGGGCGGAATCGGGCCCGACGAGCTTCAACGCATAAAAGAGGGGCTGGCCTCGGGAACGGAACACCCGCGCGACTCGAAGATGAGGCTTGCGCGAACGATTGCCGCCAGGTTCCACGGAGCCGAGGCGGCGGCCGAGGCGGAGGAGGCGTTCAACGCCCAGTTCAGGAAAAAGGAGGTCCCCGTCGAGATGGAGACGGCGACGCATTTCTGGAGCGCGGAAAAAGAAAGGCTTGTGAACATTTTGGCGTCCTGCGGAGCAGTCAAGAGCGCGGGCGAGGCGAGACGGCTGATAAGACAGGGTGGCATGTCCCTGAACGGCGAGCCGGTGCAGGACGCGGAGATAGCCGTCCCGAAGGGGGAACACACGGTGCGGCTCGGCAAGAAAAGGTGGTTAAAAATCCTGGCGAAATGGTGAGCGTCGGCCCGACCGCCCCCCTCGCGCCCCCGGGGCCGAAGGGGGCGGCGGCGCGGTTTTGTTCGGCGCCTGAAATCGGTTAGCATACGCGGGTGGTTCTTGAGGTAAACGTCCAACTTATGCGGAGGGTTTGATGAAAAAGTTTTTTCTGGTTCTTGCGTTCGCGTTTTTTGCGCCGGCGGTCTCCCACGCCTTTCCCGGCGCCGACGTTGACATTTCGGTCGGCTACGAACTGCCGAAGCCCTCGGGCTCCATCACGCTGAAAGACCCACTGGGCAACCAGAAAACATTCGACGCCGTAAACGACCTGAACCTGGGGAGCGGAAAGGACTTCATCGCGAGGATAGACATAAACCATTCCGTGCCGATTCTTCCGAACATCTACGTGCACCACCTTCCGGTCGAGGTCTCGGGGGACGCGGCCGGAGGCCACGCCGAGTTGAAACTGGAGCAGAACGACGTGGGGCTTTACTACAACCTGCCCTTCATCAAGGAGGCGACGGACGACGCGCTTGGCCTGAAGCTGGGGGTCAACGCCAGGATAGTCAACCTCAGCGGGGAGACGAAGGGCGGCGCCCTTGGGGAGACCTCGGCGAACTTCAGCACGGTCATTCCGATGGCTTATCTCGGGGTGGACATCAAGCCGATTCACCTGGTCTCCGTGTCGGCCGAGATAAAGACGTTGCCGCTTGGCTCCAGCAGTTTGACGGAATACGCGGCGGAACTTAGGGTGCATCCGACGCACATGTTCTACCTCGGCGCCGGTTACTTCAACTACGCCGTCAAGATCGACCCGAGCCTGGCAACCGGCGCGCCGCCGACCAACTTCACCCTCGCCGGCCCCTACTTCGTCCTCGGCCTCGAGTTGTGACCGGGGGAACGCGGGGCGGAGCGGGTTTAGTCCGGCCTGGGGTCGTTGGAAAGGCGGACGCAGGACCGTAAAATTATCGGGAGGCGGCCTATTTATTTTTTTTCAGGAGGACGTCCTCGATTTCAAGGAACACCGATATCGTGCGCACGTTCTCGGCCTTGGCCGGGGCCAGGATGACGCTGACTTTCGCCCAAGTTCCGGGCGGTATTGGCGAGGTCCTTTTAAATTCCACCGAGCGGTCCCCCCACTTGACCCTCAGCTTGTAGTGGTCGTAGCTCGCGGACGTCAGGTTGCCGATGGAAAGTTTCACCTCGTAGCCGTTCGGAACCGGAGCGATGCCGTCGCACGCTATTAAAAACGAGCCGTAGGGGTTCTTTGCCACGGCAAAATCCCGGGCGGTGGTGTCAATTGTCGCGGAGGAGTACTCGTTCGTGACGGATTTGTAAATCGCCTCGTTCCTGGTTTTGAGCGCGCTGAGCTCCTGCTCCATCGCCGCCGTTTTTTCCCTAAGGGCCTTGTTGGACGCCTCGATCGCCTTAATCTTTTCGTCCAAGACCCTGCCTTGTTCGTCCGCCGTTTTTACAACGGCCTCCTTTTTCTTCTGAGCGGAGACGGCCGTTGAGGTTCCGGTGGAGGCGGCTTTGGAGGCCTCGGTGGTTTTCGTCTTATCCTCCCCGGCCTTTCCCTGCTCCTCGGCCGTTTTTCCAACGTCCTCCTTCTGCCCCCCCTTTTCCTCCGGTGCGCCGGCCTTCTCTTCGGGTGTCTTCTGAGTCGTGGCCTCGGTGTCCGGGGTCGTCGTGCCAAATAACTCGGCGCATGACGAGAGTGATAGAACCATCGCAAGAGGTGCGAATGCGGCCGCCCATTTCATACGCTTAATCATCGGCAACAGGATTTTAGCACGAAATCCCCCGTCTTCCCCAACGCCAATGACGGGCCCGAAGGACGGGCAAACCCGGCGACCCGGGGGGATGAAATCGCCGGCCCGACGCAGGCCGCCGTCGGGGCGCTTTTTTGGAAACTCCCGGTTTTTCCGGGCGGGGTCGGGGGGGCCGGGTTCGCGGGCCTAGGCGGAGGCGCGCTTTTGTTTTTTGCGCTCCTCTTCGCCCAGAAACCGTTTTCTGAGCCTCACCGCGTCCGGGGTTATCTCCGCGAGCTCGTCGTCGTTCAATATCTCGAGCGACTGCTCAAGCGAGAGCCTGCGCGGCGGCGCGAGCTTTATCATGTCGTCGGAGCCCGACGCGCGCATGTTCGAGAGCTTTTTCCCCTTGCAAACGTTGACCACGAGGTCCACCGGCGTGTTGCACTCGCCCAGTATCATCCCCTCGTACACCTCCGTGCCCGGGTCTATGAAGAACTCGCCGCGGTCGGCGAGCTTGTCCATCGCGTACGCGGTGGCGACCCCGGTCTCCTGGCTTATCATCGCGCCGTTCCTGCGGGATTGTATCGGCCCGGCCCAGGGGACGTAGGCGTGGAAGGAATGGCTCATCGTGGCGCTTCCGCGCGTCTCGGTCTGAAGCTCGCCGTGCATCCCGATGAGGCCGCGCGCCGGGATGGTGAACTCCACCCGGGTGCGCCCGTCGGGCATGTTGGCCATGTTCTTGAGCTCCCCCTTGCGGGAGCCGAACTTCTCTATGACCTTGCCGGCGAAGGCGTCGTCCACGTCCACCAAGACGAACTCCTCCGGCTCCATCTTTTGTCCCTCTATCTCGCGCGCTATCACCTCGGGGCGGGAGACGGAAAACTCGTACCCCTCGCGCCGCATCGTCTCGATTAGAATGGCCAGGTGCAACTCGCCGCGGCCGGACACCTTGAACGACTCCCCCCCCTCGGCCCGCTCCATCTTCAGGGCGAGGTTGCTCCTAAGCTCCTTCTCGAGCCTGTCCAGCAGGTGGCGGCCGGTCAGCTTGTCGCCGGCTCGTCCGACGAACGGGGAGGAGTTGATGTTGAAGTTCATCGAGATCGTCGGCTCGTCTATCTCTATCGTGGGGAGCGCCTCGGGCATCTCCTTGTCGGCGAGGGTTTCGCCTATCTCGAGGTTCTTGAACCCGGCGAGAATCACTATGTCCCCGGCCTCGGCGGATTGTATCTCTTTCCTGGCGAGCCCCTCGAACCCGTAAAGTTTCTG
>JACQBU010000103.1 GCA_016194375.1 Nitrospinota bacterium | reverse complement strand
TTACGGTTACCTGAGTTGTGAGGCTACGATGAAAAAAACTTGGCCTCCTTCGGTTACCTTTTCCCATGATGCAACGCGGCGTGGGCAAATAATTTCTCACCCATCTGCACCCCGGTAGCACGGGCTTTTGCCTCGTGATTCGGGTAGACACAAACAGAATTGGTAGGCACACACAATCCTGTGTGTGCTTCGGCGCGAAGCGACGAACTGGTAGGCAGACAAATGTACAGGCAAGATTGCCTGTACCTACCAATTTGAGCGGGCTAGGACGAACGCCGCGCGGGACGGTGGTAACGGGAACGCTTGCGCCGCCCAAAAAAAAGGAGTGTCTCAGTTTGAAATTTATGGGGATCGCCACGACCTCTTTGAGAGGTCTCGCGATGACAAGAAGTTGTCATTGCGAGCGAAGCGAAGCAATCCCGCACCATTCTTTTTCGATTATTTTAAAACTGACGCACTACCAAAAAAAAGGCGGGGCTTTGAAACCCCGCCGAACTTTGCGTTAGAACGCCTTCAGGCGCGAATTACGGGAAGGTTATCGCAAATTGATATCCGGTCCATCCGGCGAAAGCGGCTTGCGCGGCCGTGGAATCCGCGCCATTAACCTTGCATACGGCGGTGCCGCCGGACGCTTCCGTGCCGGAAACATTTGAGACCGTAATCGCGGCTCCGGTGCTGTCCTCCGGAAAAGCGGCGCCCTGCAAAATCTGGTTGGTGGTGGCGCATGTGGTGATAAGAACGCAATTCGCCCCCGCGACGTTGTTGTTCACCTTGCAACCGGCGAAGTTGGCCGCTCCGGCGCCGGCCAACGCGCCGGCGAATCCCGCCACCTCCGACTTCTTAGCGTTCGCCGAAAGGTCCATGTATTTCGGTATCGCGATGGCGGCCAATATGCCGAGTATCACGATGACCATGACCAGCTCGATAAGCGTAAAGCCGGACTCTTTCCCATCTTTACAAAACAACGTGCCTCTGCTCATTACCGTATCCTCCCAATAAATTAATTTCGGAGCCACAAAACAACACACATTCGTTTCTAAAAGTAAATCTAACCTTTACGTTCCATAAGATACCACGTTTAACCCGACAACACCACGCGTGATCTGGTAGGCACACACATTCTTGTGTGTACCCACGGGAAATGTACAGGCAGGATTGCCTGTACCTACCATTTCAAACTGACACACCACCCAACGGCGGGTGGTAGAGCCTCAGTTTGAAAATAATCGAAAAAGACGGGCGTGAGATTGCTTCGCTACGCTCGCAATGACAATTAGCTGTCATCGCGAGACCGCCCTTTGCGGTCGTGGCGATCCCTATAAATTTCAAACTATGGCGCTCCCCTTCGGGGGGACGCCGCATTGACTTTTACCGCGTAAGCGCAATAATAGTAAAAAAGCCGTTGAGGGATGACTCAGACGGGCGACTAATAATCTTCGTGGAGACGGCTTGCATAAAAACGACAAGGAGAAAAAAAACACGCCGCAAGATATGGGCTAATAATCACGGCCATGCGCCTGTTGGGGTATTTCGCCGTGATTGTGGTGGTTTCCACCCTTCTCTCCTGGTTCGCCCCCACCCCCGACAGCCCGACGGCACGCGACCTGCTCCTCGCCCTTATCTCCGTTCAGGCGTTTTTCACCGACGGCATAAGGGACTTGTTCCCGACCATTGCCGGCGGAAAATACGAGTCCGGAGTTTTTCTCATCATTACGTCGGTCGTTTTTAAGGTGGTGTTAACCGACTCCGTTAAACTCGCATTCGAGAATAAAATAGACGAGTTGGAGTTTAAGGGGCATGGGGAAGAGCTCGAGGCGACGGCCGGCTTGCCGGGCCGGGAACCGTCGGAATCCGTCCCTTTGGACGCGACGTCCAAGAGCCGCCAGCCGGGCGACACGGCAAGCAGGGCCGAGCTTCTACGGGTCTTTGCGGCGACGAAAAAGAAGCTGGATTCGATGGTTAAAAATCTCGCCTTCTTGTCGGTCGACGTCGTCGGCTCTAGCGCGATGAAGGAGGGGGAAAACGCGTCGGACGTTCAATTTACTTTCGACGAGTACAAGCTTTTTGTCACGTCAATACTGGGCGCCAACGGCGCGTTGAAGTCCGCGTGGACCCCGGACGGTGCGATGACATGTTTTCCGACGGCAGACAAGGCCGTGAAGGCCGCCATGGAAATCGTCCATGGCTTGTCCGCCTTCAACAAGGAAAAGAAAACCATAAGGGCCGACTTCATTGTGAGGTGCGGCGTCAGCGCCGGAATGGTTCATTACGACGAGGCCACGCCCATGGAAGAGATGAGCGAATACGTCGTAGACCTCGCCGGACACATGCAAAAACACGGCGTCCCCAACGGCATCTTCATCCCGAGGAACGCATACGACAAGCTATGGGCCACAAAGGAGGGGTTCCATCCCGCCAACACTGTCATTGACGGCCACGAGGTGTTCGTCTGGACCGCGAAGAAATAGGTTCGGATTCCCCAATCCTCCCATTCTCAAGGGGCAGGAAGCAATGCCTAAAACCCTCCTCTTTCCTCCCCTTCTCAAGGGGAGGCGCAGGAGGGGTTAGAAATTCCTGAATTTTCCAACTGCATTGGAACGGATTATAATTCTTAGCAATGAGTCTGTTTAATCGGCCTTCGGAAAAAAAGAGGAGGCAGACGCTCCGTAAAAACATGCCCAATGCCGAGATTGTGCTTTGGAAAAAAATTAAGGGGAAGCAGGTCAACGGGCATAGATTCAGGCGCCAATACAGCGTCGGCAAATATATCGTCGATTTCTTTTGTCCTGAGCTTATGCTTGCCGTGGAGATAGACGGAGATTCTCACTTCAGGGATGATGAGAACCAAAGACGCGATAAAATACGGCAGGAGTTTATCGAAAAACAGGGCGTTTCCTTTTTGCGGTTCACCAACGACGATGTTTATCATAAGTGCGAGGGAGTTCTAATGGCAATTGAAGAGTTTGGAAAAGGAAAAACAACCCCTCCTGCGCCTCCCCTTTCCAAGGGGAGGATCGAGGCGGGGTTCTTAGGCGTTGCTCCTTGCCCCCTTGCAAAGGGGAGGAAATAATAGGAAATGCCGGCGGGAAGCCCACGACCGCTAAATAAAAAAAGGCGGGCTTTTTCGGGCCCGCCTTAATTTGTCTTAAAATATTTTTACGGGGACCTTAAGGATTGCCCGCGCTAAGTGCCGGGAAGTTAACATCAGTTGATCCATCCGTGGCATGAAGCGCGCAAATGCCTTGCGCGCCGTTAATGGGAGCCGCGGGTATTTCAGTGGGGGCGACAACCGTTAAAGTCACGCCTTTGCCGTCTTTGGGCATACCACTAGCCGTAAGTAAGTTAACCGTATCGGCACACTTCGTAATTTGGATGCAAGCCTGGATTCCGGAGATAACAACTGTATGATCGTTATTATTGGCGATGCATACGGATGAATTCATTTTGCCGGCGGAGGCCAAATCGCCCGCGGCGCCTTCCAAAACCGCTTGACGAGCCGAACCCGACAGATTGAAAAACTTCGGTATCGCAACGGCGGCCAAAATGCCGATAATAACGATGACCATGACGAGCTCTATTAGTGTGAATCCCGATTCCCTGCGCATTTCACCGCCTCCTTTTTTCCTCTCCAAACCCCGTTTTCCCACAATAGGCCGCCTTTTCTTACAGCCGTTCGAAAAGTAAACATTCCCCGGCCTGCCCCTAAAAATACTATAACATAAAGCAATAATTCGGCAACTTATGCCACCGTTAAAATGTACGCACAAGTTGGTAGGCGCACGCAATCCTGCGTGTGCTTCGGCGCGTCGGCGACGAACAAGGGTTGCCCTGCGGGGCAACGTACACACAAGATTGTGCGTGCCCACCGAAAAAATCGTCCGGTAGGTACGGGCAATCTTGCCTGTACCTTCGTCGCGTCAGCGACGAACAAGGGTCGCCCCTGCGGGGCAATGTACACACAAGATTGTGTGTACCTACCGAAAAATGAACGGGCAAGATTGCCTCCCCCACCATTCCGCCCCTCATTAGCCGCACCAATGGAGCGAATAAATTCGCACCTACCCCAAATTGCGCCCTCCGCACACCATAACGCGCTTTAGGATACAACGCAAAAAAAAGGCGGGCCTTTGGGGGACCCGCCTTGATTAGCTATACTGTTTTTAAGTGTGACTTAATTGCCGGCGCTAATTAACGGGAACTTAACGGGGGTTGAGCCATCCGTGGCATCCACCTGGCATGTGGCTCCCTCGCCGTTCACCGGAGTCCCGGTCGTATTAGCGACGGCGCTAACCGTTAAAGTCACGCCGAGGCCGTCTGCGGGCATAACATTAATTAAACCGGTCGCACTGGCACAGTCCGGGACTGCTACGCAATTGGTGCCCGGGGTGTTAGGGGGAGTAGTGGTGGCACATGCGGCAAAATTCGCTTTTGAGGCGGAGCCCAACTCGCCGGCGGCGCCGTTCACCACCGCCTGCCTGGCAGATGTTTGCAAATCCAGATACTTCGGTATCGCGATGGCGGCCAATATGCCGATTATCACGATGACCATGACCAGCTCTATCAGCGTGAAGCCCGATTCCTTCCCGACCTTACGAAACATTGATTTCACTCCGCCCATACGATTCCCTCCTAATTTGGTTTTTCCTAGCCCCTGTTGAAGACATTCCAATGCCCCCCCCTGGGTAAATTAATATTTCCTTCATGACTTATATCAAATTTGGCCCTCAAAGGTCAATGTTTTTTGGCGGGGGGTGGCGTATTAGTTTCAATTGGTAGATTGTGTGTGCCACCGATTCAATCGTCTGGTAGTCACACGCAATCGTGCGTGTGCTTCGGTGGAAAGCGACGAACGGGGGTTGCCCATTAGGGGCAAGGTACACACAGGAATGTGTGTACCTACCGGAAAATGTATACACAAGATTGTGCGTGCCTACCAATGCAGGATGTTGCGAGCAAATAGAAATGTCCGGTTTTAAAGCACATTAATTGTCCGCTTTTTTCCGTTGCCACCAAATTCAAGCCGAGCCGTTGCCGAGGCGGGCGTAGTGCGTCAGTTTGAAAATAATCGAAAAAGAAGGGGGCGAGATTGCTTCGCTACGCTCGCAATGACAATTGCTTGTCATCGCGAGACCTCCGCAAGAGGTCGTGGCGATCCCTATAAATTTCAAACTGACGCACTACCCGAGGCGGGCGCCGTTTGGCATTGGCCGCCCGTTCATGGTATCATTGGTCACACTCACAACAGCGAGGGAGATGCCGGGGATGAAGTATGTACTCTAAATTTTTCGGGTTTGACGCAAAACCATTCAACCTGACCCCCGACCCGAAGTTTTTATACCTCGGCAAGGCGCACAAGGAAAGCTACGCCCAGCTTTTTTACAGCCTTAATGAGAACGCCGGATTCGTGGTGCTTATCGGCGAGGTTGGAACAGGAAAAACAACCATTTGCCGCTCGTTTCTAAAACAACTTCCTCAAGACTGCAATCTGGCCTATATATTCAACCCCGCCCAGGACGAAATCGAACTTTTAAAGAGCCTTAACAAGGAGCTGGGCATAGAGTACGAATTTGGCACAAAGAAGGAGCTTCAGGACGTCTTGTACAACTACCTCCTGGAGCAGGAAAAGGCCGGCAAGAAGGTCCTTGTCCTAATAGACGAGGCGCAGAACCTCTCCCCGGTAGTGCTCGAGCAGATACGGCTCCTTTCAAACCTCGAGACCGAAACAAAAAAACTCATCCAGATAATACTGGTCGGCCAGCCGGAATTGGACGACATGTTGAACGGCCGGTCCTTAAGACAATTGAGGCAGAGGGTGTCGGTCTGGTGCCGCCTCGCCCCGCTTAACTACGACGAGATGGTGGAATACATAAACCACCGCATCAGGATGGCGGGCGGCGCGTCCGCGGACATCTTTGGCGAAAGGGTGTTGAGGGAGATATTCAGATTTTCCCATGGAACGCCGCGCCTGATAAACTTGGTGTGCGACAGGGCGCTTCTGGCGGGATACGCCTCCGGGGAACGAAAGTTGAGCGTTTCCACCATAAAAAAGTGCGTCGAGGACGTCGCCGGCACCACCCCCAAGCGCGAAAACCTTTGGGCCGGATATAGGTTCGCCGTTCCGGCGGCGACGATGGCGGTGGCGGCCGTTTTGTACGCCGCCTTCCTGCCTGTTTCGCAGGGCAAGCCGGTCGCGTACGGCACAAAGGCCCAAAAACAAACCGCTCCGCGGCCCGCCGCACCCCTTCCGGTCGCCGCCTCCCCGTCGCAATCAATCGAGACGTTCTTCGACAAGGGAAGCAGGATGGCCGCCGTCAACGGGCTGTTCGCCAGGTGGGGAATCCAGGACGCGGCCGGAAGCGAGGACGAGCCGCTGACGATACAGGAAATCGCGAAGAAAAGAAAAATGGACTGTTTCGTCGGAAACATCGACAAAACGTTGCTCGGCAAACTAAATTATCCCGCCATCCTCGTCCTGAACGACGAAAAGGGAAGGACCGGGTTCATGCCCGTAACCGGTATTTGGGGGAACGGGTTCGAGACCGGGCCGGCCGGACCGGCGGTGGGGCTGGATTTGGCGCTTAAATATTGGGGCGGCGAAACCTACGTTTTCTGGAACGACTTTTTTGACGTCCACGCGTCGCTCCAAAGGAGCGACGTGGGGAACCCCGTCAGGCAGTTGCAACTGGCGATGGAAAAGCTCGGGTATTTGGAGCGGGGAAACGACGTGGACGGCATATTCGGGCCCAAGACCGAGCGGGCGGTGACGAGGTTTCAGCAGGAGAACAAGCTCGTTCCGGACGGCGTGGCCGGGGACTCGACAATCATGCTGATCTTCAGCGTTCTCCCCGAGTACAAGACGCCCCATTTGCTTTAATTATTTTTTGGAGGTCGTAAGTGAGCATCATACTCGACGCGTTGCGCAAGGCGGAGGAGGAAAAAAAACTTCAACAACCCTCGCCGGAGATTGACATAAAGGGACAAATCTTGAACAAGGATGAAACGACGCGCAAAGGCCGCCCCGCGCCGGTCAACAAGGCGGTTCTCGCGGGGTTCGTGCTTGCGATAACCGGGTTGGCCGCGCTCGGAATATATTCGTCCGTGACCGCCCTAAGGAAGGAGAAACCGGTCGAAGAGGCTTTAGAGACGCGGGTTGCCGCCCCTTCGCCGACGGTCGCAAAAACCGCGCCGGCGCAGGAGGAGGCCCGCGTCGCGCCTACGCCCGCGCCGACGGCCGTCGCAACGCCTTCTTCTCCGCCCCCGGCGCAAACCGCCCCGGCGCCCTCGGTTGTCGCCGCCGCGCCCGCGCCTACGGTCGTCGCAACGCCTGCTTCTCCGCCGTCGGCGAAAACCGCCCCGGCTCCCTCGGTTGTCGCCGCCGCGCACCCGCCGGCGGAAAAAGCGACGCCAACTCCCAAGGTCGCCGAAAAGACCCCCTCAAAGGCGGTTTTCGGGCCGCCCGACGTGGACACGCAACATCAGGTCATCCCAAACCAAGGGGCTTCCTTCGCGTTGGAGGGAATCATATTCCATCTCGAACCCGACAAGCGCCTCGCCATCATGCGCGTCGGCACCGAAGGGAACGAGGCAACCGTCAGGATTGGCGACTCGCTGGGAACATGGCTGGTGAAGGACATCGAATTGGACAAGGTCACGTTTGCGGACCACGCGAAAAGAATCGTGCTTAAAATAGATTGATTCGGGGGGCGGGGGAAAACCCCGCCGTTCCGCTGGTTTGGTTCAGGCGGCGTTTTTTTCGGGATGATTAAGCGGACTATTTTTGCATTCGGCAAGCCACATGCAAAGGTGCGGCTCAATAGGGCAACCGACGTCCGAGTTGAAGCATTGACCGCAACCCATCTCCAACTGGATTACGTGAACCAACGCGTCCATGTCGGCAATGAGATGTTGGTCCGGCATCCCGATAGCCGAGGCGAACCTTCTCGTTTCTTCGATGTTCAACCGACTCCCCTCTGAAGACGTAGTTGTATGAAGAAATTCTAAATTTAATCTTATGCGTTTTTTTTCGCGCCGGGACAAAATTATTTTTTTTGGCCGTACCGCGGTACGGATATTTTGACGGCGGCGCGAAGTTATTTTGCATCGAATCCCGACCGTTTTTTCGGCGGGGGAGGCAACATTCGACTCCCCTGGGGCATTTTGGTGGGGGAGGCAATCTTGCCTTCCGTTGCCCCGACAGGGTCAAGAAACTCTTGGCGCGTTGCGCCAACGCACGGCAGAATTGCCGTGCCTACCAATCCAATTTCGGAATCAGGGATAAGGGGCGTTTTCGCGCTTGCTAGGGGGGGCTTCTTTTAGGCCTCCCCGTACACCTCTTCCGTTTCGGGCTGGATGTCCCTTGCGGCCCCGAAATTATCCCCCAGAATCTTCCTATACTCGTCGAAAATGCGGTCCTCCATCGTTTTCCTGAAGGTGGTGTTTATGGGGTGGGCGATGTCCTGGTATTTCCCGTTCTTCCTTCTTCTGCTCGGCATGGAGACGAACAGCCCGTTTTTCCCCTCCACGATCTTTATGTCCTTTATCACGAGCGAGTTTTCTATGGTGAGGGACACGTACGCCCTCAGTTTTTCGTCTTCTATCGGCCTTACCACGACTTCAGTTATTTCCATTTTGTCTTTCCTCCCAAATCTTTTAGATGCCTCATGGAATGCCTCGGCGAAGCAACACTGCTCCACCAAGAAAAACGTCCGGCGATTTTTCGTTTTGCGGACAGGGCGTCGGCGCGGTTCCTGAACAACGCATAGACGGCGCTGCCGCTTCCGGTCAGCATAACTCCGCTCCCATTCAGTCCTCGCAATTCGCGCGCCACC
>JACQBU010000102.1 GCA_016194375.1 Nitrospinota bacterium | reverse complement strand
CGCTCGCAATGACACGCGCTCCGCTCGCAATGACAGGCTCTACGCTCGCAATGACAGGCGCCACGCTCGCAATGACAGGCGATCGCCCTATGTCGGGTCATTGCGAGGACCATGGCATTGTTGGGTCGTTGCGAGACCGTCGCAGACGGGCGCGGCAATCCGGGGATTGCTTCGCTCCGCTCGCAATGACAAGATATCGGAATGATAAACCAGTATTATGTTTACATCCTGACGAATAAAAACAACCGCGTGCTTTATACGGGTGTGACGAACAATTTAGAGCGGAGAATTTTCGAGCATAAACATAAACTGGTTCCCGGCTTCACAAAAAAATACAACGTTGAAAAATTGGTATGGTATTCAACTCTGTCAGACATAAGGTTGGCAATCGCGGAGGAAAAAAGAATTAAGGCGGGACCTCGAGCGAAAAAGATTGAACTGGTCGAGGATATGAATCCGAACTGGAGTGATTTAAGCGAGGGGTGGGCATCTATGGGGAACGGATAATTGTCATTGCGAGACCGTCGCAGACGGGCGCGGCAATCCGGAGATTGCTTCGCTCCGCTCGCAATGATAGGCACTACGCTCGCAATGACACGCGCTCCGCTCGCAATGACACGCGCCACGCTCGCAATGACACGCGCCACGCTCGCAATGGCGGGTGACCGCCCTTTTTCATCGGGCGGATTGCCCGCCTCTTTGGCCGACGCTTAAGCGGGACGTGCCCCAAAAAAATGGAGGCGAGACGCCTTTCAAATTGGGGATAAAATGGGGTCTGGAAACAACGACAAATGATAGTGATTACCACGCACGTCAACGCGGATTTCGACTGCCTTGCCTCCATGGCGGCCGCGGCGAAGCTTCACCCCGGCGCCGTGATGGTTTTTTCCGGCTCGCAGGAAAAAAACGTGCGGGACTACCTCGCGGCGGCCCCGCATTTTCTTCCCATAACAAAGCTTAAGGGGATGGACATGCGGGAAATAACCACGCTCGTGGTCGTGGACGTCTCCTCAAGGGGGAGGCTCGGCCTGCTCAAGGATATTGTCGAGTCCCCCGGCGTCAAGGTCGTCGTTTACGACCACCATCCCCAAACGCGCAAGGACATCCCAAACGCCGAGGAGCACGTCGCCGAGCGGGGTTCGTGCACCACCGTCATGGTCGAAATCCTGCGCGAAAAGGGGATTTCGGTCACGCCCGAGGAGGCGACGCTCCTGATGCTGGGGCTGTACGAGGACACCGGCTCGCTGATGTTCGCCTCCACCCGCGCCCAGGATTTCGCCGCGGCGGGCTGGCTTTTTGAGCGCGGCGCCGACCTCAACGTCGTGTCGGACTACCTGCGCAGGGGGCTTGACAGGGAGCAGACGGACGTCCTCCACGACTTGCAGAAAAACCTCGAGTACCGCGCCATAAACGGCGTGGAGGTCGCCACGGCGTTCACGGCGACGAAAAAATACCTGGGCGACCTCTCCATGGTGGTGCACGCGCTGAGGGACATCGAGAACGCGAACGCCATCTTCGTGGCCGTCGAGATGGAGGGGCGGATACAACTCGTCGCCAGAAGCAGGATACCGGCGGTCGACGCCGGCGGCGTGGCAAGCGCGTTCGGCGGGGGCGGACACCACACGGCAGGCTCGGCGGTCGTGCGCGGCATGTTGATGCCGGAGTTCATCGAGAGGTTGTTCGACGAGCTGAAAAAAACCATCCCGCCCTCCCCGACGGCGCGGGACATGATGGTGACGCCGTTCGTCTCCATAAGCGGGGACGTGGAGCTCGAGGCCGCGGAAAAGATGCTGACCCGGTACGGGTTCAACGCGCTCCCCGTCCTTGAGGACGGGGTCCCGACGGGGGTGATCACCCGCGACATAGTGGAAAGGGCGCTCCACCACGGCATGGGGAGGGAGAAGGCCGCGGACTACATGATCACGGACTTCGCGTCTGCCAAGCCAGGCGAGACCTACGAGAGGATAAAGGAGCTGATAATAAGACAGAAGCAGAAGATAGTGCCCGTGGTGGACGAGGCCGGCAGGATGTCGGGTTTGATAGGCAGGGGGGACGTACTGCACGCCATGTACGCTGACATGACCAAAACGCGCTCCGGGTCGCCGCAGGCCGAAAGCAGGGTGTTGAGGCCGTTGTCAAGGGACGTGTCGGCGTTGCTCAAGGAGCGCCTGCCGGAGGACGTCGTGGGGCTCTTGCAACGGGTCTCGGAATGCGCCACGGAGTGCGGGTACGCCGCGTACGCGGTGGGCGGCTTCGTGCGCGACCTGCTGATGAGGCGCGGAAACTACGACCTCGACGTGGTGATAGAGGGGGACGGGATAGACTTCGCCAAAAAATACGCCGCGAAATACGGCGGCAGGGTGAAGCCGCACAGGGCGTTCTCCACCGCCATCGTCGCCCTCGGGCCGCGCAGGAAGATGGACGTGGCGACGGCGCGGACGGAATACTACGCCGAGCCCGCCTCCCTGCCGATAGTGCGGACGGGCTCCATAAGGAACGACATGTACAGGCGGGACTTCACCATAAACGCGCTCGCCATAAGGCTCAACGGCGACGACAAGAACCGCCTTCTGGACTTCTTCGGGGGACAGCAGGACCTCAAGGACGGAGTGATCCGCGTGCTTCACAACCTGAGCTTCGTGGAGGACCCCACGCGCATATTTCGCGCCATACGCTTCGAGGGGCGGTTCAACATGGGCGTCGCGCCGCAGACCGAAAAACTGATGAGGCTCGCGATAGAAAACCGGCTCGTCGAAAAAGTATCCGGCTCCCGCCTGCTGGGGGAGCTGTTGCAGGTGTTCAACGAGGAACAGCCCTCGGCCGCGTTCGCAAGGATGGAGGCGCGGGGGTTGTGGGGTTTTGTCCACCCCGCGGCGAGGTTCGACGAGGCCGCTCAGGAGCTATGCCTCGGGGCGGAGGAGGCGATTGCCTGGCGCAAGCTGACCGGCGACGCAAGGACCTTCAGGCCGTGGGTGGTTTACCTTTTGTGCCTCGCCTCGCCGCTTTCGGAGCGGCAGGCCGCCGAGATGATGACGAGGTTCGGCCTGATGAAGGGCCCGGTCGCCAGGTTCGTGAACGCCAAGAGGCTGGTTGCCGAGACCGCCGCGCGCCTTGTCGCAGGGCCGCCCGCCACGCACTGGGAGGCGTTCGAGACGCTGAGGGAGCTGGAGGACGAGGGGTTGGTGGCGGTCATGGCTTCCGTGAGGGACGTCGGGCTGAAAAAGATAATCGTGAACTACATGACCAACATCCGCCACGTCGCGCCCTCCATAAGCGGCGCGGACCTTCTGGCGGAGGGGATGCAAAGGGGGCCGGTGATGGGAAAGGTGTTGAACGCCGTCAGGAAGGAGAAAATAAACGGACTCCTTGCGAGCCGGGAGGAGGAGATGCATTTTGCAAAGGCCTATTATCGAAAGCTGACGGGGTGAGCCCCCGCCGGGTCAGGCGTAGAGAAGCTCCACCTTCCGAAGTTCGGTTATCTTGTCTCGGCATTCCGCCGCTCGCTCGAAGTTGAGCCTTTGCGCCTCGCTCCTCATCTCGGATTCCAGTTTTCTTATCAGCCGGACTATCTCGTCCCTGCTGTGGTAGTCCGGCTTTTCCTCGGCCACGACCGGCGTGTCGTCCGCATGGGCGGCCATGGTCTCGTAAATCCTCTTTTTTATCGTGCGGGGCGTTATTCCGTTCTCCTCGTTGTGCCTCGTTTGAACCCTCCGCCTGCGCTCCATCTCGGCGATGGCGCGCCTCATGGACCCCGTCGGCTTGTCGGCGTACATTATCACCAGGCTGGAGGCGTTTCTTGCGGCGCGCCCGGCCGTTTGAATCAGCGACGTCTCGGAGCGGAGGAACCCCTCCTTGTCCGCGTCCAGTATCGCCACCAGCGACACCTCCGGCAGGTCCAGCCCCTCGCGCAGGAGGTTTATGCCGATAAGCGCGTCGAACTCCCCCAGCCGGAGCTCGCGCAGTATCTCGGTGCGCTCCAGCGTCTCCACGTCCGAGTGGAGGTACTTCACGCGTATGTCCGCCTCGCGAAGGTAGTCCGTGAGGTCCTCCGCGAAACGCTTCGTAAGCGTGGTCACTAGCGTCCGCTCGTCCCGCCGGGCCCGAAGTTTTATCTCGTGGACGAGGTCGTCCACCTGCCCCGCGACCGGCCGCACGGACACGGGGGGGTCCACGAGCCCGGTCGGCCTTATCACGAGCTCCGCGACAAGTCCGCCCGCCCTCTCCATCTCGAACTCTCCCGGCGTCGCCGAGACGTAAATCCGTTGTCTGCCGTCTTTTTCGAACTCGTCGAAGCTAAGCGGCCTGTTGTCAAGCGCGGAGGGAAGCCGGAAGCCGTACTTGACGAGGGTCTCCTTGCGGGAGCGGTCGCCGGCGTACATCCCCCTCAGTTGCGGTATGGAGACGTGGCTCTCGTCTATTATCACGAGGGAGTCGGGCGGGAAATAATCCAGCAGGGTGGGGGGCGGCTCCCCCGGCTTCCTGCCGGTCAGGTACCGGGAGTAGTTCTCTATCCCGTTGCAGTAGCCGGTTTCCCTCATCATTTCCAGGTCGAACATCGTCTTCTGCTCCAGCCGCTGGCACTCCACCAGCCGGTTGTTCCGCCTGTGCTCCTCGGCGACGAGGATCAGCTCCCTTCGGATCCCCTCCATGGCGTTTTCGAGTATTTGGGGGGTGGTGACGTAGTGGCTTCCCGGATATATCACCGCCTTTTCGAGCTTTTGCGTGACTTTTCC
This sequence comes from Nitrospinota bacterium, assembly GCA_016194375.1. Taxonomy (GTDB): domain Bacteria; phylum Nitrospinota_A; class UBA7883; order JACRGQ01; family JACRGQ01; genus JACQEX01. The sequence continues at coordinate 1,455 of JACQBU010000102.1, read as the reverse complement.
CGTCAGCGGCTCGACGCGGGCGAGCGTTTCTATCTCGTCCCCGAAGAACTCTATCCGCAACCCCTCCTCCGACTCGTAAATGGGGATGATCTCCACGACGTCGCCGTTCACCCGGAACGTGCCGCGCGAGAAGTCAACGTTGTTCCGGTCGTACTGCATTGCGACGAGTTTTTCCGTGAGCTCGTCGCGCCCCATCTTTTGGCCGGCCCTCACCCGCGTCATCATCCCGTAATACGTGTCGGGCGAGCCTATGCCGTATATGCACGAGACGGAGGCGACTATGAGCGCGTCCCGCCGCTCCAGCAGGGAGCGGGTGGCGGACTGGCGCATTTTTTCTATCTCGTCGTTGATTGCGGAATCCTTCTCGATGTAGGTGTCCGTCTTGGGCAGGTAAGCCTCCGGCTGGTAGTAGTCGTAGTAGCTGACGAAATATTCCACCGCGTTTTCGGGGAAAAAGAACTTAAATTCGTTGTACAACTGGGCCGCGAGCGTCTTGTTTGGGGCGAAGACGAGGGTGGGCCTCTGCACGTTTTCTATCACCTTGGCCAGCGTGAAGGTCTTTCCGGACCCCGTGACGCCAAGCAGAACCTGCCCGGGCGCCCCGCCGTCGAGATTTCGGGTGATGAACTCTATTGCCTTCGGCTGGTCGCCCCTCGGCTTGAAATCGGAATGCACCTTGAATTTCATCCGTCAACGCGTCCGAAATCCTCGTAAGCCGCGCCTTGTGGAACCACATGGCGAGGTACATCTTAAGCCAGCCCACCCAGTCGCGGAACCCCAGGTTGCGCCTGTAAAGCGCGACGGCCAGGCGGAGGAAATTCCCCGGCTTCCTCAAGTGGCGTATCTTGTAAATCTCGTTGAACTCCTCCGGGTTTTGAATCTTCAGCGGCTTTATGAGGTGCATGTTGTTTATCCGCAACACGCCCTCGGCGAAGTGCGTGTAGGCCAGCGATATGCCGCGTTTTAACCCGTCGGTTTTAAAATGATTCAACACGGAGTCCGGCGTCATCCCGATGAAATAGTCCGCCTTGTCGAGGTCGCATTTGTCGAGGAATTCCGCGACCTCCTCGGGAAGGATTAAGGGGGAGTCCGCGCCGACGGCGAACATCGGCCTTTCGGCAAGCGGGGAGCCGGCTCCCCCGAGTCCGCCGGTCGGGCCGGCGGAGTGGTCGAACGCCAGAAGGAGGTTCTGCACCAGATTTTCACCCTCTTGAAGGACGACGATTTTTTCATGGTCGAGGCCGCCGGCCTTTTTTATCTCGGCCTCGATCTCGTTTTTGGGGCCGACGACATATATGCGGCGGAACCGCCCGGCCCGCCTCAACGCCTCAAGGACATGGACGAACAGCGGTCTTCCCCTCAATTGAAGCAGACATTTTCTTATCAGCCTGTTGCCGCGCCATTTGTGCAGTCCGCCGGCCATTATCACGGCGTCCAGCGGAAAGGGACCGAGTT
>JACQBU010000101.1 GCA_016194375.1 Nitrospinota bacterium | reverse complement strand
TACTCCCGTCGTTTCGGGCGAAGCAAACCTTTCTCGCCGTATGTTCCGTCGATGCGTCGCGGAGGCTTCGTCGCCATGCTCCTCGCAATGATGCGATGGTCGGGGCTTTTCCAGCGGTCGCAATATTCCAAACCGGCGTCAACTCGAATTGAGGCGCCTTCCCGAAAGAATGGTTGCTCCGCCAAATGCGAGCTGTTGTAGGATAATTATGGGGATGCGGAATTTAAGACTCGTTCTTCAGGACATACGGCTCGAGCACACCCTTTTTGCGTTGCCATTTGCTGTGATGGGGGCGTTCATCGCCGCCGACGGACTGCCAAAAATGGGGGACATGGGGTTGATAGTCGTCGCGATGTTCTTCGCCAGGTCCTCCGCGATGGCGTTCAACCGTTTGACGGACGCCGATTTCGACGCGACCAACCCGCGCACAAAAAACAGGCCGCTTGCCTCGGGGCGGGCGGCGGCGGGCTATTACGCCTTTTTCGTCGCGGTTTCGTCCGCCGCTTTTGTCGCGACCTGTTATTTCATCAACCCCATGGCGTTCGTGCTTTCCCCCGGCGCGCTCGGGGTCGTCTTCTTCTATTCGTTCACGAAGCGGTTCACCTCCTTGTCCCACTTTTTTCTGGGGCTTTCCCTCTCGCTTGCGCCGGTGGGGGCGTGGATAGCGATTCGCGGGGGGGTGGGAGTCGTGCCGTTCCTTTTGGGCGGCGCGGTCCTGTTTTGGCTGGTGGGTCTCGACGTGATTTATTCCTGCCAGGACGTGGAGCACGACAGGTCGGCCGGCCTTTTTTCGATTCCGTCGCGGTTTGGCGTAGCGCGGGCGCTTTTGTTTTCGGGGATGGCGCACGTCGCGATGGTGGTTTTTTTATTCGGCGTGTTTTTCGCGGCAAGAATGGGCTGGATATACCTTGCCGGCGTGGCGCTCGCCGCCGTGCTCCTTGTTTACGAACACCGCCTGGTGAGGCCGGACGACCTGCGGCGGGTCAACACCGCCTTTTTCAACGTGAACGGGGTCATCTCCGTCGGTCTGATGGCCTTCACGATTGCGGACCGCCTCGCGTCATGAGCGACGTGAACGACGGCCACAGGGAGAGGCTTCGACGAAAGTTCATCGAGCACGGGCTGGACAAGTTCACGGACGAGGAGATAGTGGAGCTTCTGCTGACGTTCGGCACGCCAAGGCGCGACTGCAAACAGATGGCGCGGCAGATAATGGCCCGTTTCGGGAGCCTAAGGAGCGCCCTCGAGGCGGAGTCGGGGGAGCTCATGGAAATATCCGGCGTGGGGCCCAACAACGCCTTCGGCATAAAGTTCATACACCACATAACACGCAAGTTCCTGCGCGAGAGGATGATGGGCGCGCCCTACCTTCAGTCGTCCGATGAGGCGCTTGAATACCTCGACCACGCCATGAAGTCCGTCGACCACGAGGTTTTCAAGGTGATCTACCTCAACGCGGGGAGCGAGATAATAAACGAGGAGACAATAGCCGTCGGCACGGCCGTGGAGGTGCCGGTGAGCCCGCGTCAAATCGTCGAGCGCGCCGTCAAGCACGGGGCCGCAAGCGTCGTCCTGGCCCACAACCACCCCGGCGGGGAGGGGGAGCCCTCGGCCGAGGACAAGTCGTTCACGAGGGAGACCGCGTTTGTCTGCGGCATGATGGGGATGAAGTTGCTGGACCACCTCATCGTCTCCCCGAGGGGAAACTATTCCTTTTCGGCGGAGGGGGAGCTGGCGGAATACGAGCGGGAGTTCGCCCGCTTTTACGCGAAGTTCGACAAATAGGAGGCCGCCCTCCTCCGCGTTGACGCGGCCCGCTTTTTCGCGGCTTAGGAACGTAACTTCTGAAAAAGAGCCGTCGCTCGTCGTTGCGAGCGGAGCGAAGCAATCTCACTATGCCTTCCATCAATATGTCAGAGATTGCTTCGTCGCCGTGCTCCTCGCAATGACCCAACAATTGGGACTTTTTTCGGGGTTTAGGAACGCCTTTCTATCGGGACGTAATCCCTCCTGGCGGCCCCCGTGTAAAGCTGGCGCGGCCGCCCTATGACGCGCTCCTTGTCGCTCATCATCTCCTTCCACTGCGTTATCCAGCCTATCGTGCGGGCGATTGTGAACAAGACGGTGAACATGTTGACGGGGATGCCGATGGCCTTGTAGATGATGCCGGAGTAAAAATCCACGTTGGGGTAGAGTTTGTGCTGGATGAAATACTCGTCCTTTAGCGCGATCTCCTCCAGCCTCATCGCAATCTCCAGCAACGGGTCGTTGCCGGAGGTCGTCTTCAGTATGTCGTGCGCCGTGTTGCGGATTATCCTGGCCCTGGGGTCGTAACTTTTATAGACCCTGTGGCCGAACCCCATCAGGCGGAACGAGTCGTTTTTGTCCTTGGCGCGCGCTATGTATTTCGGTATGGCGGAGACGTCCCTTATTTCCTCGAGCATCCTGATGACCGCCTCGTTCGCACCGCCGTGTGCGGGGCCCCAAAGGGCGCCTATCCCGGCGCTGACCGCCGCGAACGGGTTGGCTCCCGACGAACCGGCCAGCCTCACCGTGGAGGTGGAGGCGTTCTGCTCGTGGTCCGCGTGGAGTATGAACAGCAGGTCGAGCGCCTTGGCGTGCAGGGGGTTTATCTCGTACTCTGACGCCGGGACTGAGAACATCATTTGCAGGAAGTTTTCGCAGTAGCTGAGCCTATTTTGCGGGTATACCATCGGCTGGCCGATCGAATATTTGTAGGACGCCGCCGCTATCGTCGGCATCTTGGCGATGAGCCTGTGCGCGGCTATCTCCTGATGGCGCGGGTTGTCGATTTCGAGCGAGTCGTGGTAGAAGGCGGAGAGCGCGCCCACCACCCCGACCATGATGGACATCGGGTGGGCGTTGTGCCAGAAGCCGTGGTAGAAGTCCCGTAGCGACTCGTTAATCATCGAGTGGCGGGTTATCATCCACGAGAACTTCGAGTACTGCTCCTTGGTCGGAAGCTCCCCGTAGTAAAGGAGGTGGCAGACCTCCATGAAGTTGCTCTTTTCCGCGAGCTGTTCGATGGGGTAGCCTCGATAAAGGAGTATTCCCTCCTCGCCGTCGATGAAGGTTATGGAGCTTTGACAGCTGGCCGTGGACTTGAAGCCGTTGTCGTACGTGAATATCCCCAGCTTCGAGTACAGGGAGCCTATGTCAACCGTCGCTGGGCCGTGCGTGCCGGTCATTAGCGGCAGTTCCAACTCCTGCCCGGTGGCGTTGTTAACGATGGTCACGGTGTTTTTTCCCATTATTTCAAGCCTCCAGAAAAGTTTCCAAACCTGAAAATTTGACGGCAAACGCCGTCATTTTATCCCTCTTTGACCGACGAATAAAGGCTTAAAAGCTACTTCATTAAAGATGTTCCGTTACTGTAAAATGGGCGGGTGAAAAGGACTAATAGTCTCGAATTGGGAGCGTAGGTTAATATGGGAGAACCAAGACACCTCCTCGCGGAAGTTTTCGGTCGCCTCACCTCGGACACCTCGGACGGTGCCAAGCGACTTTGGGGGGCGTCGCCTATGTCCGTTCAACAACAAGGAGCCTAAATGCACCAAAGACAAAGCTAAGGATCCTTTGGGGGTTTGCTCCATATATTACGAAAAACATCCGGTTATCACATGTCCTATCCGTTTCCGTGAAGACTGGTCAATAGCGGACGACGCGGCAAATTTTTTCTTTAATGAGGGAACCAACTGGAGTTCCCTGACGGAGGTTAGGCTTCACGATTCACATGGGAAGTCAGCAGGCAATATTGACGTGGTGCTCGTGGCTTATGATGAGGATGGAAAAGTCGTGGATTTTGGCGCCCTTGAGGTTCAGGCCGTATACATCTCCGGGAATGTGCGCGAGCCTTTCGCGCATTATATGGAAGACCCGCAAAAACGCGGGAATATGGATTGGTCAAAAGAACCGAATTATCCCAGGCCCGATTTTCTTTCTTCATCAAGAAAACGTCTTGCGCCCCAGCTTCTTTTTAAAGGCGGGATTTTAAAAAACTGGAAATAGAAGATTGCCGTCGCGCTTGATAAAAACTTTTTTTCAACATTGCCCGAGCTAAAGCGTGTTTCAAAATCCAAGGCGGACATGGTCTGGCTAGTTTATGATTTGGAGATGACAAAAGGGGCGGATACAGTGTCGAAAAGATACGCCTTGAAGAAGGTGGACGAAGTATTCACCGAATTTGAACCCGCCCTCATTTCCATCACAAAATCATCGCCAGGAAGGGTTGAAGATTTCATAAAACACCTTCAGGAAAAGCTTGACGACAAGCTTGAGACACCGCCGATAAACAAGACTATTGAAAGCCCTTTCTGAAATGACCGCTCATAGGCAGGCGTTATTATTCCCCGAATTGGCGAAAAGCAACTCCGCGTTAAAGCCGGTTAATGTGGCTTCTGTTCCTAAGCGAAGTCCTTTCAGATATCCGGGCGGAAAAACATGGTTCGTGCCGACTTTTCGGCTTTGGCTCTCGACGATGTATCCAAAACCCAGGATTCTTGTCGAGCCTTTTGCCGGGGGCGGGATAATCAGCCTGACCGCCCTTTTTGAGAATTTGGTGCAAAAGGCGGTAATGGTGGAAATGGACGAGGATATGTCTGCCGTATGGGAATCCGTTGTAAACGGGGATTCAGGATGGCTTGCCAAGAAAATCTTGGGTTTTGAATTGACAAGGGAGTCCCTTTTGGGAGAGCTTAAAAAGACTCCCAAGACAATAAGGGAGAGGGCGTTTCAAACAATACTTAAGAATAGGACGTATCACGGTGGAATTCTTGCAGAGGGTTCCGGTCTTCTTAAGCACGGTGAAAACGGAAAGGGAATTCTTTCTCGCTGGTACCCAAACACTATAGCCAATAGGTTTATTTCTTTGAGCCAAATCGCCATGAAAATTGATTTCCGTCGTGCGGACGGATTGGATGTTATGAGAGATTTTTCAAATAGGCGCGACGCCATTTTCTTTATTGACCCGCCTTATACCGCCGGCGGGAAAAAGGCCGGGAAAAGATTGTACAAACATTACCTACTTGATCATGAACGCCTTTTCTCGGTGTGTGAAAAATTGAAAGGTGATTTCCTAATGACTTATGACAACGCGGATGAGGTCAAAACATTGGCGAGAAAACACGGCTTTCAAATGCGACTATTGACCTCTGCATAAATAATGCAACAATCATGGCAAAAAAGGGGGGAGCGTGGATTGGTGGAAACACCAGCGAAGGGCGGCTTGTGACTTCCGCATATCAGCCAGAACCTCGGACACGGCATCCGACAGCCTCATGG
>JACQBU010000107.1 GCA_016194375.1 Nitrospinota bacterium | reverse complement strand
TATCTACCTGCCGTTACGCCATATACCCATATGGCGTTAACTTTAGTAACGGCTTGTATTCAACGCACCATTCAAAAATCCGCATTTCATATCCGCCGGCCCCAAATTCAACGCGACGCCGTCGGGCGTCCGGTTGAGCCCGGAATATTGCGGGACTTCGTCGGGGAAGGCTGGAAAACGGCGGTCCGTGTTTTTTAAGGCGCCGACGGTGGCCGTCGGCCTGGTTGCACCCAAAAAAGTATTTTGGGAAAAAAATCTGTTCATACCGTCAAGTTGCTGAACACCAACCCGCAGGCCGGGTTTCAGCCATTGCATCCTCCAAAAAAACCGGCGATTTTCACAAGGCCAAGCCGCACGGTTCATCTAGTACCAAGCCAAAACGGCGCCCGTTCGTCCTACCAAGGACGAAGGCGCCGGCCGACCAACCGGCCAAATCAAGGTCTCATTCCGGACCAAATCTGCCGTAAGGCCGCCGCGTTTAAGATTGAAATACTAATATATTTTTATCCGAATAGCAAATTTTTATGTTCGGCTTGTTTTCTTGGGGGAATTTTGTCGTTTCCGGCGAAAAAAGCGGATCCCGCCCTCCGGCGCGTCGTTAGTCCGCCCGGGGCCGTTGAAAAACCGGCTTTTTACCGCGGGGCGGCCGCGGTTAAATTTAAGGAAGCCTCTTAACCCGCCTCGATAGTCCGTCGCCGAGGAGATTTTTTTGGCCCGCCGGCGTCCGCCTCGCGGTTGAATCGGTTTGAAAACCGGTCCGGCCGGCCGGCGTTTGTCCGTTTAAAAGCCGCCCCGGTTGATATTATTATCGTCCCGACTTTTCCGACCATATGGTCGCCGCAATCCGAGCCCGCGTGGGATTGCGACGAGTCGCGGTCGGCCAAAAAAGGCGCGGAAGGGCGCGGTCCCGCCGCCGGAGTCGAAAATTTCCGCAAAAAGTGTTTGACAACAGGGGCAAACTTATATAGGATTCCTGTTTTTCACGGGTCCCCTGTGTTGGGGTTAGTGATTGGCAAGGTAGCTTAATATCATTGAGGAGGAGACTGGTGCCTACGATTAACCAGCTCGTGCGCCACGGGCGGAGCGACGTAAACTTTAAGACGAAAAGTCCCGCTCTCACCGAATGTCCGCAAAGGCGCGGCGTTTGCGTGAGGGTCTACACCGTGGCGCCAAAGAAGCCGAACTCGGCCCTTCGCAAGGTCGCGCGCGTAAGGCTGACCAACAAGTACGAGGTCTCCACCTACATACCGGGCGTCGGCCACAACCTGCAGGAACACGCCATCATCCTGATACGCGGGGGGCGCGTCAAGGACCTCCCCGGCGTAAGGTACCACGTCATACGCGGCACCCTGGACACCCAGGGGGTCGAGAACAGAAGGCAGAGCCGCTCCAAATACGGCGCAAAAAGGCCGAAGAAGGAGAAGGAGAAGTAAGCGATGCCGAGAAGAAGACAGGTCATAAAGAGGGAACTGCTCCCGGATCCGGTTTACAATGAAATCCTCGTCACGAGGACCGTGAACGCGATAATGAGCCAGGGCAAGAAAAACATCGCCGAGCGCATGTTTTACGCGGCGATGGACATGGTGAAGGAAAAGTCGGGCAAGGACCCGCTGGTCGTCTATAAAAAGGCGGTCCAGAACGTGAAGCCGATGCTGGAGGTGAAGTCGCGCAGGGTCGGCGGCGCCACCTACCAGGTGCCGGTCGAGGTTCCCGCGCCGCGCCAGACCAGCCTGGCCGTCAGGTGGATAGTGTCCATGTCCAGGACGCGCAACGAGCGCGGGTTCGCCAACCAGCTGGCGGCCGAGATACTGGACGCCTCGAACAACGCCGGCTCCGCCGTGAAAAAGCGCGAGGACACGCACAAGATGGCGGAAGCCAACAAGGCATTCTCGCATTATAGATGGTAATCAAGGAAAATTGACATGGCAAGGACCCACTCACTCGAAAAAACCCGCAACATAGGGATAGTGGCGCACATCGACGCCGGCAAGACGACCACGACCGAGCGCGTCCTCTTCTACACCGGCGTGACCCACAAGATCGGAGAGGTTCACGACGGCACCGCCACCATGGACTGGATGGAGCAGGAGCAGGAGCGGGGAATAACCATCACGTCCGCCGCCACCACCTGCTTTTGGCGCCAGCACAGGGTCAACATCATAGACACCCCGGGCCACGTGGACTTCACGGTCGAGGTCGAGCGCTCGTTGCGCGTGCTCGACGGCGCGGTGGGCGTGTTCGACGCGGTTAGCGGCGTGGAGCCGCAGTCCGAGACGGTATGGCGGCAGGCGGACAAGTACCACGTTCCGCGCATCGCGTTCGTGAACAAGATGGACCGCGTCGGAGCCGACTACTACAACTGCATCGCAGAGATAAAGGACAAGCTGGGCGCGACCCCGCTTGTCATACAGCTCCCGATAGGCGCCGAGGAATCGTTCACCGGCTGTCTCGACCTGGTAAAAATGAAGGGGGTCATCTATACCCACAACGACCTCCTGGGCTCCACTTTCGAGGTGGTCGAAATTC
>JACQBU010000100.1 GCA_016194375.1 Nitrospinota bacterium | reverse complement strand
GTGGGCTCTTAAAAGAAAAGAGCCATGGCCTTCCGGTTAAGATGTATTTGCAACAAAACACTTAACCTTGGAGGAAGAAACCATGACTCGTCAACAGTATATCATCGGGCGGAAACTGAGCATTCTGGAGCTGGGCAAGACGCTGGGAAACATCAGCGACGCATGCCGCAAGCTGGGGGTAAGCCGCCAGCATTTCTACGACATCAAGGAAGCCATTGAGACGGAAGGTCTGGAGGGGCTTTTGGAGAAGAGCCGCCGGACTCCGCGCCTCGGAAATCGCGTGGCTTCTGAGATTGAGGAAAAAGTTCTGGAATACTCCTTACAGTTCCCGCCCCACGGCCCCCTGCGGGCGTCCAACGAGCTGAAGAAGCAGGGAATGATTGATCCCGCCCCGTTTTTGTAGACACCCGGTTAAGCCACATCGGCGATCCGTTCAAAGTCGTGGCCTTGAATTTCCCGGTCTGCCTGGGTTTCAAACCGTCCTTTTTCATCAGTCGGATTACCCGGTTCCTGCCGCATGAAATGCCCTTGTCCTTCAACGCCAACCGCATCCTGTCGCGTCCGTATGTGTTCTTGCTCGCCTTGAACTCCGCCCTTATCTCCACAAGCAACCGCGCGTCGTCAATCCGGCGGCGGCTTAAGGGGCGGCGGAACCAGCTGTAATACCCGCTCCGGGACGCCTCGACGACGCGGCAAATCACGGACACCGGGAACTCCGCGGCATGGTCGCGCACGAACCGATATCTCATTTCTGTGGTTGTGAGAAGATGGCCATGGCTTTTTTTAAAATGTCGCGCTCCATCTTCACGCGCTCATAGTCGCGTTTAAGGCGCGAAATCTCCTCCTCGTCGGCCCTTAAACGGCCCTTGCCGGGGAATGCCTGCGCCGGATCGGCCTTGTGGTCGCGCACCCACTTGTACAGGATGTTCGGATGAACCCCCAGTTCCTGGGCGGTCTCGCTCATGGGCCGGTCCCCCTGCATCGCAAGACGAACCGCCTCCAACTTAAATTCCTTCGTGTACTTCCGCTTCTCTGTTCCCATTAAACATACCTCCTTGGACATCATAATCATCCTTTTCGGTATGTCCACTAAATCGGGACGGGTTCAGTTCCTGATGGCCGGTTTCTTTAGGCGTTCCCGTTCTCCGGATTCCCGCTTACGCACCTTTGCCCGTTCATCGGCCTTGTGGGGTAGGTAGTATCCCTTGTTAACCGGCGCGGCATTCCGCTTGAGTTCACGAACTATCGTGGCGTGGCTACGCCCCAATGCTTTCCCAATGTCCCTCAAGCTATTACCTTCGGTCTTAATTATGATGATTCGTTCCCGTTCCTCTATGCCTAACTGCTTATACTTCTTGCCCATAGACACCAAGCATACCCTCCGGCTTGGTGGTGCACTTCCTCATTGAACTGGGGCGTTTGAATTTTGCATAAAATCTTTAATTTCTCATCTATCCGCCTATGGAGCCCCAAAATAGAAATGAACGACCCTACGATTCTTCCAAAAATAAAAACCAACCACCGCCTCGTTTTGGGTGATGCAAGGGAAATGGATTTTATAGAATCCGGAACCGTTCATCTTGTGGTTACCTCCCCTCCGTATTGGACGTTAAAGCGATACAACGAAAATGAAAACCAACTAGGTCACGTCGAAGATTACGAAAAGTTCCTTCTGGAGCTAAACCGTGTTTGGAATGAAGTTTATAGGGTCTTGGTGCCGGGCGGCCGTTTGGTTTGTGTGGTCGGCGATGTATGTTTATCTCGAAAAAAAAATGGCAGACATGTAGTAGTGCCACTACATGCGGACATAGCCGTAGCTTGTAGAAAAATCGGTTTCGACAACCTTAATCCGATAATTTGGCACAAAATCAGCAATGCAAGTTTTGAAGCCAACACATCTTCCAAATTTCTCGGAAAGCCTTACGAGCCAAACGCCATCATAAAAAATGACATCGAGTTTATTCTTATGCAACGCAAGCCGGGCGGGTACAGACAACCCACAATTCAACAGCGCAAAATGAGCATGATTAACAAAGACGATTACTCGACGTGGTTTCGACAGACATGGTCCATTAATGGTGCATCTACCAAAACCCATCCGGCGCCTTTTCCTCTTGAAATCGCCGATCGTTTGGTTAGGATGTTTTCTTTTTATGGAGATACGGTGCTCGACCCCTTTTGTGGCACCGGCACTACCATGCTGGCGGCTATCAAAACGGGCAGGAACAGCATAGGCATTGAGATTGACCCCGTTTATCATGAAATGGCCTCGAAAAACCTATTCGGTGAATGCCAAAACATGTTTTCTTCAGCCCGTCTGGAGTTGTCCTATAATTCGATTCCCGGCAAAAGCCTTATGCTCGTAGAAGAACCCGCCAAAACCTACCGCAAGTTGAATAATAAGGGGCGCAAGAGGAAGTCAGTTAATTTATAAGCTTTCCGGGAAATTCACGACCGCCAAACATATCCACCGGCTATTTTGGGCGGGAAAATACCCTCTCGTGTTGCGGGTTTACATTTTGTCGTCGTCCTTGAAGCGGAATCTGGGTAAGGTCTTGCAACATATGGGAAATGTCGGTCCATCCGATTTTAATCGTTCGGAGGCGCAAATCGAACGGGAAATAAGGGTTCGCCGAAATTTAATCTTTGGATTAGAATATAAAAATGAGCAGAAGCCGCAAATGCTTCAGTTTTTTCGTATCCGCCTCCTTTGCAATCGGGGGATGCAACGTCTTCGTCCACTCCCCGCGGGCACAGCCGAAATCGAGCGACTACGTCCAGACACGAAGTTCTCCGAAATCACTCGCCCGTTTCCTGTCCGCAACAACGATGGAGCAGTATATTAAGGAAGGGATCAAAAAGGCGGCGGCGGACGCCTCCTCCTACGCGGGATGGTATCCGGCCTCTTCCGTCCCCACGGCAAGCGGAACGGGGGCGACGTCCGGGGGGGTCCTCCACAAGCCAGCCGCCGGTTTTTTCCACCACAAACTTGCAGGAGATTGGCGTTGACGAGTCGGACCTCATCAAAAGCGACGGAACCCGCGCGTATGTCGCGGTGGTGAACACAAACCTGCCGATACCGATGATGGCGGGCGCGACCGCGCCCGGAACCGGCGCTACCGGCGCCGGCGGCGGAGTCGCAACGGGCGGGGGCGGGCCGGGGTTCCTCGGGCCGCCGATTCCGGGCACGCCGTCCGACGACGACGCGTTCCTCGCAAGGTACGCCAACTCGATAAGGGTTATGAACGTCTCCGCCTCGCCGCCGTCCGCGTCCGAAATCTCCGTCATCAGGCCCGCCGACAAGGATTTTTACATCAGGGACTTTTTCCTCCTCACTCAAAGGGGGAACGGACTTCCCGACACACTCGCCGTCACGGCCACAACTTCCGGCTCGCCGTACGCGTACTGGTTCAGCCCGTGGTACTGGGGCGCGTCGTCAACGGGGGTTTATCTGGTCAACGTGGCCGACCCGGCCAGTCCGGCGACGACGAAAAAAATCACGTTCGACGGGAACATCGTCTCGAGCAGGAGAATAGGCGAGACGATATACGTGGTTTCGCGCTTTATGCCGAGCATCCCGGGCTACCAAATCTATCCCGCGACCGCGGCGGACGCCGCCAACAACGCCGCGCTTCTTGATGCCGCGACCCTGCCCGACCTGCTCCCCTCCCTGAGCATAGACGGCGTGAAGGTCGGGCCGCTCGTGAGCGCGGACAACTGCTACCTGCCGCCGACCCCGGACGACAACATAGCCACCCCCACGATAATCACCATCACCGCCATCAACGTGCAGTCGCCGGACTCCCCCGCCTCGGCCTGCATCATCGGCGACTCCGAGACGGTTTACGCCTCGACTGATTCGATTTACCTCGCGACCACGCGTTATCAATACTCCCCCGCGCCCCTCCCGGTAGGCTCGGGCACGGCGACGAGCACCGGCGTCGGCTCCGGTACGGGAACGACCACCGGCGACGGCTCCGGCACGACGACGCCCCCCGTTGGCGTGGCCGCTCCGACGATTATCGCGGTCTATCCCTCGCCCGACGTTTCGACCGACGTCCACAAGTTCAAACTGGACTCCTCCCCCCCGTCGTACTGCTGTTCGGGCAACGTCGCGGGACACCTCGGGTGGGAGCAGGACAAAAAATCGTTCCGCATGGGGGAGCAAAACGGATACCTGAGGATTGCGACCTCCGTGGGCCAGACTTGGGATTCCACCGCGTCCACGCTCCTGACGGTGCTGGGCGAAACCCCGTCAAACGGAACCACCGCGCTGGGCCAGGTGGCGCAACTTCCGAACGCCGCGAGGCCGGAGCCGATTGGAAAAACCGGCGAACAACTTTACGCCGCGCGGTTCGTCGGAAACAGGGCGTACCTCGTCACCTTCCTTCTGACCGACCCCCTCTACGTCATAGACCTCTCCAACCCCGCGGACCCGTTCATCGCCGGCCAACTACAAACCGCCGGTTTTTCCGACTACCTGCAACTAGTGGGGGACAACTTCCTGCTGGGAATCGGCAAAGACGCGACGCCGGATCCCGCGTCCGGCTTCGGCGACGGGCGCGGCGCGTGGTACCAGGGGCTGAAGCTGTCGATCTTCGACATAACCGACCCGGCGAACCCGAAGGAGGCGGGCAAGGTTGTGATTGGAAAGCGCGGAACCGGTTCGGACGCGCTGGTTGACCACAGGGCGATCACGTACCTTCCGGCGGCCGGCGGCAACCCGGCGCGGCTGGCGATTCCCGTCATGCTAAACGACACGACGCCGACCTACCAGGGGTTCGACCCGACACAGCCGTGGGCCTACTACGACTGGACGAGCACAGGGCTTTACCTATTCGAGATAAACACCGCATCTGGCGGGACTATAAGCCAGCTCGGACAATTGACAACGCAGACACCGTCCGCGACGACCACTTACGACTGGGCGGACGGCAACAGCCGGTCGCTGATTGTCAACGATTCCGTGCACTTCGTAAAAGGTGGCAAGGTCTGGTCCGGCTCATGGAGCGCGACTCCATCCCCGACCGCCCCGCAGTAATTAATCGGAACAACCCTCACGACCCCCCGGCTCTTTGGGACGGGAAAACGGCCTCTCGCGCCGCGGGTTCATGTTTTTACGTCGTCCTTGACGAGCGCGATTTAACTTGCATATTTGGCGGTTTTTTGGTTAGACTAGCCCAATTCGGAAACATATGGCGGGGGATTTCCTCGTCGGGTTTAAAGGGGTTTAGGTATCTTTAATAAAAATTTTTAAGAAGGGGAGAACAAAGATGGCAAAACAAATGACGAAATCTCAGATTGCCGAAAGCATAGCGAAAGAGCATGCAATGACCAAGAAGGCCGCCGTGGCCGTGTTGGAGTCCATCGTCAACCTCGCCTATAAAGAGGCGAAGAACGGGTTCACCCTGCCCGGTTTGGGCAAACTGGTGCTCGTCAACCGCAAGGCCAGGATGGGAAGGAACCCCCAGACCGGCGAAGCGATAAAGATCCCCGCGAAGAAAGTTTGCAAGTTCAGGGTTGCCAAGGCGTGCAAGGACGCCGTCCTCGGTAAAAAGAAATAAGTTTGAAAATCATAAGGGGCCTCGCCCGACGGGCGAGGCCTTTTTTTTGTCCGCGCCCCAAAATGGGGTAACTTAGTAACATGAAGCCAAAAGCCGGCCCCGGGAAAAAAACCCTAAAAATCGTCTCCACAGCCCAGATGCGGGAAATCGACCGGCTGGCGACCTCCCAATACGGAGTCCCGGAGCTCGTGCTAATGGAAAACGCGGGAATCCAATCCATGTTGTTCCTCGAGGAATGCCTCGGCGGCCTCGACGGAAAAAGGATTGGAATCTTCTGCGGCAAGGGAAACAACGGCGGCGACGG
>JACQBU010000108.1 GCA_016194375.1 Nitrospinota bacterium | reverse complement strand
GCCGCCCGCACAGGTATGCCGACAGCATCTCGACGGTCGTGTTCGGTATCGGTAAAAGGGCGACGTCCCCGACCGGGAAGGTATACCGTTTGTCCGAGTACCGCACCTCCAACGTGTCGCCAACCCTGGTGATTTTGAGGTGCCGGTTTTTCTCCGCCATCAAGGTCTTGTGGTCGAGCGCCTCGCACAGCGCCGCCATCTCACTTTTCACCACCTTGAAGTCGAGCACATAATGGTTGTCGTCCGGCTTGCCGCCGATTTCGACGACCGTGTAATAGTTGTGGCCGTGGAGCGATTCGCACTCGTTCTCAAAAGTGATGAAATGGGCCGAGGAGAAATTGAGCTTTTGCTTCTCCAAACGTATTTTGTACATGCCCCCGATTCTACAGCAGAATCAACCGCACCCGATGCATGAACGTCGGCTCGGAGAAAGACTCGCGGACGCGGTCTGCCGGAGGTTTTATTCATAATCATTCCCAATTATGTATTAGGATTAGGCCGAAGTATGGTGATTCCGACATGATTCAGATGATTTCCGCCGTGTTGCTTTTCGCGTTCGGGCCGATACTGCTCAAAATGGCGATGAACGAGGGGATCGGGCCGGACCAGGTGGTGGTCCTGCGGCTTGCCGTCGCGTTCCCCTCCTTTCTGGCCGCCGTCGTCGTCAGCCGCTCGCTGGCGGCCTCCAAGCCGTCGTTCAAGGAGATTCCGTTCCTTTTTTTCATAAGCGTCTTCGCAATGGGGGGCGCCATGATCTGTTTCGTCCATTCGGTGATGCTTCTGGGAGCGTCGGTGGCGGCCCTGATAGGCGCCACCCAGCCGGTCATGACGGCGCTCATCGCCTATTTTGCGCTCTCGCGCCCCGTAACGTCCCGGCAGGCGCTCAGCATCGCGGCTTCGTTCCTGGGGGTGTTTTTCATCGTCATCCCCATGACCGGCTTACTCGGGCTCGAAAAAATGCTCGGCGTATCGCCGGCCGGCGTGGGTTATTCAATCCTGTCCACCGTTTGCGCCGCCGCCGCGAGCCTGGGGTTCGAGAAATACGTCGAGGGGAAAAAACCGCTCGTCGCCTCTTTTCAAGTGACCGGCATGATGCTGTTCTTCCTCGCCGGCGCTTATGGCGCTCCGCAACTGCACTTCACGACGAGGATTTGGACCATCGCGGTCATGCTCGGCGTGGTGACGTGGTTCCTGCCGTTCATGCTATTGTTTTACGGGATAAGGGAGATGGGCGCGTCCGGCGCGTCGCTCGTGCAAAACCTCGGGCCCGTGGTCACCGTGCTAGCGGCCGGGGTCATATTCGGCGAAAGGCTGGCCCCCGCCCAGATGGTCGGAATGACGATGGTGTTGTCCTCGGTGTTCATTCTGGCTTGGGAAAGAAAACTCGCGCGCCAAGGCGCCCTCAACATGCCCGAGGCGTGACGAACCGCTAAAAAAGGTCGGAGTTTTTTTCCTTCCATTCAAACCCGCCGACGGAGGCCAGCGCCGCGTCCTTGTAAACCTGTGGCGGGCCGCCCTTGGCCAGCGTCCTTGACGTCTCGACCGATTTCTCGTCCTCGTTAAGGCCGGCCAGACATGAAGATTTTAAGTAGAGCGCCCATGCTTTCTTAGGGGAGCCGGGGTTCGCCTTCAACGCGGCGTCGACGAACTTCACCGCCAAATCGTACCTTTTCGAGAGGAACGCGGCGTCCACCCGCTGGAAATAGGCGTCGCCTGCCGGACCGGCGTCGGACCCCGGGGCGGACCCGCGTCTTTTAATCACGTCGGAGAACGATTTTAACGCCTCGTCGTAGCGTCCGCCATCCTTCTGCACCAGACCGGTGCGGTAAAGGGCGTACGTCCACGTCGGGCCGTTCTCATCGGCCTTCATGGCCGCCATGTACGCGGCGGTCGCCTTAGACGCGTCCTTAAGATTTTCGTAAACGCCGCCCAACTCGACCATCGCCGGAGCCGCGTAGATTGATCCGCCCTTGATTGCGAGCGCCTCAAACTTTTCCAGCACCCGGGCCGCCTCGCCATACCGCCCAAGGGCTGCGGCGGCCCTGCCCCACCCGTAATAGATTCTGTCCAAGTATCGGGCGGTCCCGGATGAATTCGCCAAATCGGCGAACTTCTCTGCGGCCCTCGTGTACATCCCCGTTTCGAGGTACGCCTCGGCGATAATCATCCGCGTTTCGACGTCCTTTACGTCCCGCATATACGGGTCAAAGTTTTTGTAATAGGCGTCAAGGACCTCGTAATTCCCACCCTGTTCGTGGTAAACGCGGATCATCGCGGAAATGTTCGCCTTGACGAGCTCCAAAAGCTGTCTCGACTCGGAAAGCGCCGGGTAGCCCGTCATGACCTCGTTTACGACGCTTATGGATTCAGCATACCGCCTGTCCTTGTAAAACATGAGGGCTTTTTGGTACATCGCCTCGGGCGCCGGGGACTGGTCCGGATGTTTCTTGATGACGTCGTCGTATGTGGCAAGGGGCTCGAAATAAGCCGGGTAAAGCCCCAAAAAGGCGTCGCTTTTTGATAGAAGTTTCTCCGGCTTCTGGCCGAGCGAAGCCAGCTTGAGCCTCGCCCTCAGTCCCTCCTCGGTCTCCGGGCTCGTCCGCGCCAGCATCCCGAGAAGTTTCGCCGCCGAGGCCTTGTCCCCCTTCGCAAGCCATATGTCGGCGATTTTGTTCAGAGCCTCCCTCCCCTCGCGCGAATCCGGGTATATGTTCAGCAACTCGGAGAAAATTTCCCGGGCCTTTTCGGGCTTGTCCGCCTTGAGGTTGGCGGAGGCGTAGCTAAAAAGCGCTTCCTTGTCCGCCATCAGGTATTCCGGCCACCTTTTTCCGGCGGCATCAAAGGCCCGTATGGAATCCGCGTACCTTCCCATCATAAAAAACGCCTCGGCGATCTTGAACTTCGCCTCCCTTGCCTCGGGCGACTTGGGGTAAAAAAGAAGAACCTTCTCCAGCTCGTTTGAGGCCTCGTAATAAAGTTTTGAGGACATAAAGACCTTCGCCCTGCCCAACAACCCCCGCACCATGTATTTGTTCCCCGGTTTCTTAGCCAGCCAGTCGTAGGCCGGGAGCGCCTCGACCGCCATCCCGTGGTCGAAATATATTTCCGCCAGCCTGAACTTTGCGCGCGGGGCGTGCTCGGAGGAGGGATACAGCGACGTTGCGGCGATAAAAGCCTCGATCGTCTCGGGTAGCGTCTTCTTGTCCACCCCCGTCATGTAAAGCGCCTCCGCCCGCATATAATACGCCTCCTCCAACAATGGGCTTTTGGGGTGGACGGCGATGAAGCGTGCCAGCTTCCCCGCGGCTTCCTCGTATTTGCCGCCCATATAATCGTCCACCGCGCTTTTAAAGTCTCCCCTTCCCGAAGATTTGAAAAACTCGTCCGATTTCTTCTCCTCTTCGGAGCCGTAATTCGAATCCGGCACGACCGAAGAACGGGCGTTCCTCTGGACGTTCGGCTCAATCGTGAAACCCAACCCCGGCGGTCGGAAGGCGAGGGTAAGAGCCGGAGAATCCCGGCCCGTGTTCAAATTGGCGGGGGACGTTTTGTTCGGCTTAAGTTGGTTGCCCGCCGCCGCCCATTCCAACGCGCCGGCCGCGATAAACGCCAGAACGATAAAAAATTTTCTTCCCATCCGCGTCGAATCTACCTTATACTTCCCTTCCGTCGTCATGACGCAACTCAACCATGCGTTTATATCGGTTTTTTGCCGGACGACATTAACCGTGAAACGCCTTAGTAAGAAGAAATTATGGTATGACGTTTTAGAATTGTGGCGGAGTTTTTTTGAAAAAAACCAAAAATATTGCCGAATTGCAGGAAATAGCGCGTCGAATGCGAATCGACGTGTTGAAAATGATACACCTGGCCGGCTCCGGTCATCCCGGCGGATCGCTCTCGGCCGCGGATATAATCGTATCGCTCTTTTTCTCAATAATGAACCATTCGCCCGAATATAAGAAACTGGACGCAAGGGACAAGTTCGTCCTATCAAAGGGGCACGCCGCCCCAATCCTATACGCCGTTTTGGCGGAATGCGGATATTTTCCCAGGGAGGACCTGTGGACGCTGAGAAAGCTCGACAGCCATCTAAGCGGACATCCCTACGCCCCGTCCACCCCCGGCGTCGAGGTCACAACAGGCTCGCTTGGGCAGGGGCTTTCCCAAGCCAACGGCATCGCGCTGTCCGACAGGCTCGACAAACACGATACGAACGTTTACTGCCTGATGGGGGACGGAGAAATGCAGGAGGGGCAGGTGTGGGAGGCGGCGATGAGCGCGGCCCATTACAAGCTCGGCTCGCTTATCGCGTTTTTGGACGGCAACGAGCTTCAGATAGACGGCTGGGTTAAGGACATTATGAACGTCGAGCCGCTTGACAAAAAATGGGAGTCGTTCGGCTGGCACGTACAAAGAATCAACGGGCACGATTTCACGGCGATAATGGGGGCCGTCGAAGAGGCGAAGAAAGTGAAGGACAAACCTTCGATGATAATATGCAACACCGTGAAAGGAAAAGGCGTCTCCTTTATGGAAAGGCTGGCTAAGTGGCACGGCACGGCGCCAAATTCGGACGAACTACGCAGGGCGCTGGCGGAGCTGGGGGCGGAATAACATGGCGGTCGAACTCTCCCTTCGCGACTTTTACGGCAAGACGCTGGTCGAGCTTGGCAAGAAGAACCCCAACGTTGTCGTGCTGGACTGCGACCTCTCCGGCTCCACAAGAACCTCCCTTTTTGCGAAGGAATTTCCCGCCAGGTTTTTCAACATGGGGGTGGCCGAACAGGACATGATCGGCACGGCGGCCGGACTGGCGGCCGGGGGTAAAATACCATTCGCCTCCACCTTCGCAATTTTCGCGACCGGCCGGGGGTGGGAGCAAATTCGCCAGTCGGTCTGTTATCCGCAGGCAAACGTCAAGATAGTGGCCTCCCACGGAGGAGTCACGGTGGGGCCGGACGGCCCTTCCCACCAGGCCGGCGAGGACGTGGCCATAATGCGCGCGATTCCGGGAATGACCGTCATCGTTCCGGCGGACGCCTATGACACGGCGGCGGCCGTAAGGGCGGCGGAGGAGTTTACGGGGCCGGTTTACATAAGGCTGACGAGGGACAAATTCCCGGTCATATACGAGGAGTCGCGGAAGTTTGAGATAGGCCGGGCGACGACGATGAAAAATGGGTCGGACGTGACGTTCATCACATGCGGGCTGATGACGCACGCGGCCCTGATTGCGGCCGAGAAACTCACCCAGCTTGGGAAATCGGCGGCGGTTCTGGACATGGGAACGATAAAACCGCTCGACGAGCCCGCGGTCTTGAAGGCGGCGTTGGAGACCGGCGCAATCGTCACCGCCGAGGAGCACAATATAATCGGGGGGCTCGGTGGCGCCGTTGCGGAGGCCGTGTCCGGCAACGTTCCCGTGCCCGTGGTAAGGGTGGGCCTGCCGGACCAATACTTTTCCTCGGGCACCCCCGAGGAGCTTTTGGAGGCGGCCGGGCTCACCCCCGAGCACCTCGTCGAGGCCGCCATGCGGGCCATAAACCTTAAAAGGGGCGGAAAAGCGTGAAAAACGCCGCGATATATCCCGGCACGTTCGATCCGGTCACGAACGGGCACATGGACCTAATCTCCAGAACCCTGTCGGTTTTCGACAACGTAATTGTTGCCGTCGCGGTGAACCCCGGCAAGACGCCGCTGTTCTCGACCGCCGAGCGCGTGGACCTCATAAAAAAGTCGGTGGCCTTAAACGGCCTCAAGAACGTCAGGGTGGAGTCGTTCGACACGCTTTTGGTGGACTACTGCGTAAACAAGGGGGTATATACGGTGGTTCGCGGGCTTAGGGCGGTGTCCGACTTCGAGTACGAGCTCCAGCTGAGCCAGATGAACCGGAAAATAAACACAAGGGTGGAGACGGTCTTCATGATGCCGAGCGAGGAGTACAATTTCATCAGCTCCAGGATAATAAAGGAGGTTTCCGCGCTCGGCGGCCGCGTCGCCGATCTTGTCCCCCCGCCCGTAGCCAGGGCTCTTAAAGCGAAATTGGCGTCCCTCCGCGGGAGGAAGGGAAAATGAAGCTCGCGAGAAGAATGAGCTCCTTCGCCGAGTCCGCCACGCTGGAGGTGGCCGGAAGGATAACCCGCCTAAACGCCGAGGGGAGGAACGTCATCAGCTTCGCCGCAGGAGAGCCGGATTTCGACGTCCCCGAACCAGCCAAGGAGGCCGCCATCAACGCCATTCGGCGCGGGCAGAACAAGTACACCCCCGTCGCGGGAACCGACGCGCTCAAAACGGCTGTGATAGAGTTCACGAAAAAAAACCTCGGCGTGCAGTACGCCAAAAACGAGGTCATAGTTTCGCTCGGCGCCAAGCACTCCCTCTACAACGTCTCGCAGGCGTTGTTCGACGAGTTCGACGAGGTCGTCATATTCACCCCGTACTGGGTGTCGTATCCAAACCAGGTCCTGCTGGCGGGGGCGACGCCGGTCTTCGTAAAAAGCGACCCCGACGGAAGCTTCCAGCCCGACATGAACGACCTCAAGTCGAAAATTACGGCCGCCACCAAGGCGATTATAATCAACTCGCCCAACAACCCGACCGGTGCGGTCTACACAAACGAGGTGGTAAGGAAAATATCCGACCTTGCGGTCGAGAACGACATTTATCTGATCTCGGACGAGATATACGACAGCGTGGTTTACGACGGCGTCAGGCCGCTTTCGCCCGTCACCCTTGGCGAGGACGTAAGGAAAAGGACGATTCTGGTCAACGGCCTTTCAAAGTCCTTTTCGATGACCGGCTGGCGGCTCGGTTACGCGTTGGGTGACGCCGAATTGATAGCCGCCATGGTCAAGATACAAAGCCAGTCCACATCCAACGCCGTTACGCCTATGCAGGTCGCTGCCACGGAGGCGCTCAAGGACCTCTCCTTCCTTCCGCCGCGCGTGGAGGAGTTCAAACGCAGGCGCGATTTGATAGTCAAGGCGTTCAACTCGCTAGAAGGCGTAAACTGCACGTCGCCAAAGGGGGCTTTCTACGCTTTTCCCGATTTCACCGGCTGGATCGGAAAAAGCTTCGACGGCGAAAAGATAAGGGATTCCGTCCAACTCGCGAACATGCTCATAGACAAGGCCGGCGTCGGCCCGGTGCCGGGAATAGCGTTCGGCTCCGAAAACCACCTTAGGTTCACATACGCCATGTCAATGGAGAAGATCGAGGAGGGAATGATGCGGCTGGCCGCGTTCGCCTCCAAGCTTTCGTAAAACCCGTCGCCGCCCGCGCCGCTTTTCCCGCTGTCGCCCCTCTTTACTCGGCCCGTCCGCTTTGTCCGCCTTTGTTTGGTGGCGCGGACACTCCCGTCCGCCGTTTCGGTGGCGCGGACACTCTTGCGCTGGAGCGAAGCGAAAGTGTCCTGCGGAGCCGCATGGCAAATATTCATTTTACGGCGTAGCACGGGTAAGCGTTGCGCCCGCAGGACGCAAGAGGAAAATTGGTAGCACGGCTCTCAGCACGTGATTTCCACGAGTTCTAATCGCCGGCTGTCCCGTTTGTCCGATTTGTCCGTTTTGTCCGCGCATTTTTTCCGGGCCGCCCTGCTCGGTAACACGGGCTTCAGCCCGTGATTTCCGCAAGTTCTAATCGTCGGCTGTCCCGTTTGCCCGTTTTGTCCGATTTGTCCGTTTTGCACCCATTTTTAAAAAAAAGTAAAACGCGGGGCCTTGACCGCCTAATCGCGGCCGGTGCAATTTTAACCTCACGAAGGTAAATAATCGGCGTTTCCTTACAGATTACGATTTCAAGCATTCGGCGTTCCGCCCATTCCGCCCGGCCGAATGCCCGCCGGGGGCTTTCCGGCGCCGGAAGCCCGATGAATATTTACCTTAAATAATCATCCCCTACTTTATACGACGATTTGCGACGGAGGGCTTTTGCGATTTTGGCGATTTTGGCCTTTTTTGCGTTTTGTGCATCTTTGCCTTTGTTTGTCATCCTTCCCGCGAAGGGGGAGTCCGCCGTTTTGGTGGCGCGGATACTCTTGTCCGCGTTACGCCCGCAGGGCGTAAGAACAAGAGATTTACCTACGCTGGATTGCGCGTGCCTGCCATACGATTTGAGCGGAACAATAAAAAAATGAATTTGACCCGTTACCTATAGGCGGCTTTTTTTGACTATGTTTCCGGGCACGCCTATAATTTAATCATTGGGTAAGAATTTACTAGAGGTCGTTTCGTATATTTCGGGTGAACGCCCATGTGGAATAAAATTCGCACCCTCGGTTTTACGTTGTCCATATTGAGCGTGTTAGTATTGCTCGCCTCCGGCCTGGGCAACAGGTTCGGCGTCTGGGGTTTCAGGACGGGTCTGATGCTCTTTTTGGCGGCCGGCGGAATCGGCTTCGCCGCGGCAATCATATCCGTCGTATTTCTTGTTGGCGCCCGCCTGCAAGCGTCCAGGCGCGACGTCATTCGGGCGATTGCGGGCGTCGCGTTGGGCCTTGCGTCCCTCACGGTCGTGATGCATTGGAAGTCCGTCGCGTCCAGCGTCCCCCGCATAAACGATATCACGACGGACACGGAACATCCTCCGCAATTTATCGCCATTTTGCCGTTCCGAACCGGCGGGGTAAATTCCGCAGTCTATGGCGGCCCCTCCATTGCCGCCCAACAGCGCCGGGCCTACCCGGATATTCGGACGAAGATATTGAACGTACCGACAAGCAGGGCCTTTCAGGAGGCCTCCGAGGCCGCGCGTAAAATGTGCTGGAAAACCGTGACATCGGATCCCAAGACGGGGCGAATCGAGGCGACCGCGACCACGTTCTGGTTCGGCTTCAAGGACGACATTGTCGTGCGGATAACGCCAGAGGGGGACAAAAGCCGGGTTGACGTCCGTTCCGCCTCGCGGGTGGGGTTGAGCGACATCGGCACCAATGCCAAGCGGATACGCATTTTTCTCCGGCTAATGAACGGATAACCGACGGCCTGGCGGTTTTTCGGTAACCACGCACAATCTTGTGTGTACATTGCCCCGAAGGGGCAACTTCCAAGGCACACACAGGATTGTGTGAGCCCGCCATACGCTTGCATTGGTAGGGGAGTCAATCCTGACTCCCTGCACGACAAGATTGTCGTGCCTACCGGAACCGCAATTCTGTCATTCCCTCGAAACGGGCCACGGTCGTCCTAATCCAGCAACCCTCGCCCCCGAAAGTGGAAATCCGGTTTTGTTCAACAAATACTTCATTAAACGTGCAAAAATGGCGGCGTGAACGGCAGGAGAAAAAAAATCGCGCTGGTCGGCTCGCACGGGGGGCATCTGACAGAAATCCTCGCCCTGCGCCCGGCGTTCGAGGGGCACGACACGTTTTTCATCACTTACGAGGGGGCCTCCTCCGCCGCCCTCTCCCCCGCCTACCGAATCAAAAAATTCCACGACCACCCTCTGCGCGTCTTCACCGTCTGGGCGGAAATCTTCCGCATCCTCCGGAAGGAGCGGCCCGACGTCGTCTTCTCCACCGGCTCCGAGATAGCCATCCCCGTCTTTTATCTCGCCAAGTTTTTCTTCCGTTGCCGCCTAATCTATCTGGAATGTAGCGCGCAGGTTTCCACCCCCTCCGTCACGGGGCGCGTCGTCTATCCGATTACCGATCTCTTCCTTGTGCAGTGGAAGCCGTTGCTGGAGAAGTACGGCCAGTGCGCCGCTTACAGGGGGGGGCTTATCTGATGATTTACGTGACAGTGGGGAACCACGACAAGCCGTTCGACCGGCTGATTGCCGCGATGGATCGGGCGGCGGCGGAGCTGGGGGAGGATGTGGTGATGCAGACCGGCGTTTCGCAATCCCGGCTTCGCCACGCGAAAGGGGAGCCGTTTTTCACGTATGACAAGGCGGAAGAATTGATAAAGTCCGCTTCGGCGGTTGTCGCGCACGCTGGAATAGGCACGATTATCGCCTGCCGCACGCACGGGACTCCGCTGGTAATTTGCCCCCGCCGCGCGGCGCAAGGAGAACACCTCAACGACCACCAGCGTGAAATCGCCGACGAGCTTTCGAAAAACCCCCGCCCCGGCGTCGCCGTGGCGCTGGAGGAATCGGACATAGTAAAAACGCTGGCGGCACTGCGTCGCGCCGGCAGACCCGCCCCGGGGAATTCCGATACTACAAGGGGATTGACGGATTTTTTAAGGGATTACATTAACGCAATCTGAATTTTCAAGTCCCGTCAAACGCCGGTAGCGGGTCACTTTGAAATTTATGGGGATCGCCTCGACCTCCTTCGGAGGTCTCGCGATGACAAGTAATTGTCATTGTGAGCGTAGCGAAGCAACATCCGTCTTTGCCTGCGCTTCTCGTCCTGGCCGCATCAGCATTCGTCTCCGCCATCGCTTTTCGTCCTAGCCGCATCTTGACGGCTAGGGCTTGGCGGCCAGGGCAATCTCGCACCCGTTTTTTTTGATTATTTTCAAACTGACCCGCCACTTACACGCAACATGGAGTTTGTCTTGGGTTTTTCAGGGGCCGGACTGCCAAGACTCCTGGCCCTTTAGTCACAGAAACTGTTGGAGAATCCCCCAAGAAATTGGCAAATTACCCCCTATTTTTTGACGGCGAAGACGATGATGTGCGCGCCGAACGACGGGAAGACGTCCCCCAAAAACTCGCAAATCCTGCCAAGCGGGCGGTTCATTCTGGTCGAGATTAGGATGTGCGAGGAGCGTATTTTGACCAGGCGAAGGCCGGCGTTCTCCAAAAGTCCTGAAAGCGACCTGACGTCGTAATAATGGTAGTGGAACGGGGCGTGGGCCATGAACGGGAAGACGCCGAAAGGAAAAGCGAGTCTGCTTGCGAGAAAGAAAAGGTTCGGGGTGGTCAGCGCCAAGATTCCCGACGGCTTCAAAAGGTCGCGCGCCTCGGCCAAAAATTTAGCGTCGTCGTACATGTGCTCTATGAACTCCCCCGCAAAAACCACGTCGAATTTTACGCCGCCGAAATCCGGAGCCGCGCCGTTGAAATCCGCCCTGATAAACGTCACTCCTTCCGGAGTTTCCCTTTCGTTTACGTCGCACGCGTAAAGGCGCGTGTTTTTGCGCCCCGCGAGACGGTCAAGAAGGCCGCCTTGTGCGTAGCCGATTTCAAGGACGTCCACCGCTTCCCCATCGAACCTTCCGGCCCGGGCCAGCCAGTCGTAAACCTTTGATATCCTCCCCTGGTCGGGAACGACGAAGTTGGAGAAGGCTTTTTGCCGTTGGTCGCTTTTCATGAAAAAACATTGTATTCCACAAATACGTGATTTTGTACAAACGGCCGCGCCTGAGGGCTCCGACAAGGCGAAGGGATTGAGGGACTTTTTAAGGGATTACATATATGCGTGCTGATGTGGGGTCCGATTTCTTGGCCGCGGCCTTGATTTTCCCCATAGCCGCTTCCCGGTCCTCCGATTCCGTTTCAAAATAAGTCAATTATTGAACCATGACCCAGTCACGTAAATGCAGCGCCGACTGAACCAGTTGGTTTTTTGATTAAAATTTACTTAAGTAGTTTTTTAAATTCTGTTGGCTCAAGCCCGATGTCTTTTATGATGCCGTGCAAAGTTTTTGGTTTTATGTCCTTTCCCGCATGGACGGGAATAATCGTTCTTCTTTTATCGGACTCACGGTAGTATACCGCGTGACTTCCCGATTTCCTATCCAGAACAAAACCGAGTTTTTCCGCGACCCTCATCAAGTCTTTCGCTTTGACTTGAGGAAGGAAAGGACTCATACCGCTATTTTTAGGGATTTGATAGTAATGTCTTCCACGGGGCTTTTCTCGCCGCGGGCTTTCAGGCTCTCCAGATAAAGTTTAATGGCGTCCTTGATGTTTTCTATTGACTCGTCGTAGGTGTCTCCCTGACTATGGCAACCCGGCAATGCCGGGCAGAACGCATGGTATCCGCCGTCCTCTTCCCTATCAAGCACGACCGTATAAATTAACTCCTTCACATTCTCCTCATATTCATCAATTATGAACAGGATACACCAAGTCTTAAAGAATTTAAAAATGTGGAAAAACCAGAGCGTGGACCGGCCCCCCTTGAGTTTCAAAGACTCCGGTTTCTTTGACCCGGCCTCGACCTTCCCCGTAGCCGCTTCCCGGTCCTTCGATTCCGTTTCAAAATAAGTTAATCTCGAATCTAGAAGTTTATATTTTCAAAATCTTCTTCGGAGTATTCCTTTTCGCACTGTTCGCAGAATATTATTTCGATTACATGTGAAAACACTTTGTAAGCGGTTAATTCTCCGTCTTCTTCAGAGGTTGCCGCTTTATGAACAATAGTTTCTTGAATTAAGAAATCCTCACAGCCACAATTCGAACATCTTCTTATCGCCATAAAGAATATAATCCTTGAAACTCTTTTCCTAAGAACCTAGGTTATCCTTGATTAAAAGTCTGCCATCAATGTGATTCCAAGCAACGCGCAACGCTGTCGGCTAAAATCCCGTTAACTCTTCGTTTGGTAAACAAATCTGCGAAATGGGCCATTTTGTGGTGGTGGGCGCAAACAACCGCCAAATTCCAGATTGCATCCTCCCCGCCGTCATGAAGGGAAATAATATGATGAACCTCTATATATGGAGTTTTATCCGGTTTTTTAAAAGCGTTGGAACACTCGGGATAAAGACAGGCAAAACCAAATTTGTCCTTTGCTTCCTTCACCCACCCTCTGTTTCGAGCATATGTTTCTATAAGATATTCGCGTTTTTCTGGAGACCTCTTGTTAACCTCAAGAATCTTTTCATCTTCGACCTCGCCGCGCAACAAATCCACTCCCAACAGAGTATAGGTGCCTCGTCCGTCAAGGAATTGGATTAGTCCATCGTTCCGCAAAAATTGAAGTTGCTGCCGAACCTTGTCGAACGGATGGTGATTCTTTGGGCTAAACTTTCTTATATCGCCCTCGCATGCGGAATAGAACTCCCTTAAAGTAAATGTCCTTTTTCCGATTTCATCGCAAAACTCGTGAACCAAGCCAAGAACGAAGTTTTTCCAGGTAATTTTATTTTCTACCATTTTTTAGTTTTACGCCCCATGGATGAAATGTTATCAAATACGTGGCAAAGGATCAAAAGGAATAAATTTTATTGGCAAGAACGTTGTGGATTTCGCGATCCGGTATTCCAATCTGCCGGAGTCCAGCTTGACTTATTGACTTGTTCATATTTTTTTTGGGCTCGGGGTGCCTTGCAATTAAGAATCCGCTGGTGATCATTCCAGAACCTGGCCCCGGAGACTGCGGTAATGTTTTGGAGCGAGTGGACGGCGTTATTTCTTAACCAAATCCTTGTATCTTCCGGCGGTTATTTTGACCTTGGGGCTGAATCGGTCCTCGGCCTGCTCCAAGTCGTAACGGGATTGAAGATTCATCCAAAATTCCGGCTCTATGCCGAACAGTTTTCCGAGCCGAATGGCGGTGTCGCCGGTGACGGACCGCTTGCCCAGGATAATTTCGTTGACGCGCCGGGGGGACATGCCGGTCTCGCGCGCCAGCAGGTTCTGGCTTATCCCCATCTGCTCCAAAAATTCCTCCAGGAGAATCTCTCCGGGATGGATCGGTTTCATTTTAGCCATTTTCTTCCTCCGTGGTTAATGGTAGTCGGTAATCTCGACCTCATGCGCGTTGCCGTCATGCCAAACAAAGCAGACGCGCCATTGGTCGTTAATCCGCAAGCCGTGTTGCCCCGCCCTGTCGTACCGTAAAGCTTCTAGACGATTGCCCGGCGGCACCTTTAAGGCGTTTAAGGAAAGGGCGGCGTCCAACATGTTTAGCTTCTTTTTTGCCGTCCTCTGTATTTCGAACGGAAGTTTTTTGCTCGCTTGACGATTGAAT
>JACQBU010000005.1 GCA_016194375.1 Nitrospinota bacterium | reverse complement strand
CGGCTCGCCGAGGCCGGGGAGAAGGCCCCGGAAGTCGGGATAAAAATCGCCGCGGACGTGTTGCGCGCGTTGCGCGACAGGGTGCGCGGGGTCTACGTAATGAGTCCCGGCGGCGGAGTCAAGAGCGCGCTCGCCGTTTTGGACGGATTTATTTCATAGCGGTTTATTCGGTTTGCAAAGGGGTCTACAATTGTCATTAATTATGCGAAAGACGACCCATCACAAATGGCCGCCGAGGACGAGGCGGCTCACGGCCCTGCTCAAAAAATCGTTCGACCCCTCGAAGCCGTTGTGGATATTGACCCAAAACGACCCGGATCCGGACGCGATAGCGAGCGCGATGGCGTTGCGCCTGCTTCTCGGACTCAAGGCCTCCGGAAGCCCCGTCGTGACGCTAAAACAGGTTTCGAGAAACGAGAACATAAGCATGATAACCCTGTTGAACGTCAGGGTCAGGGAGGCGTCGGTGCGGGAAATATCGCGCGCGCCCCAGCTGGCGCTCGTGGACGTCCAGCCAGACCAGTTCCCGTATCTGCGCGACAACGTGCGAATCGTAATCGACCACCATCCGGTGACGGCCGTGCGCAAACGGGTCTTTTGCGACATAAGGCCGGGTTACGGGGCCACCTCGGCCATCCTTACGGAGTATCTGGCGGCCAACGGCGTTAAGATAGGCCCCAGGCTTGCGACGGCCCTTTATTACGCCATCAAGACCGACACCCTTATGCACGGAAGGGACGTGACCGGAGCCGGGTTCAGGGCGTTTTCGAAGCTTTGGCCGCTGGCAAACCACCAGCTGATATCCCAAATGGAAAGGCCGAGGCTTGGGTCGCACGACGTGAACGTGTTCATCCGCGCCCTAAGGACGCACTTCATCGAGCGCAAATGCCTTTTTGCCGACCTGGGCCGCGTTGGCAAGGAGGATCTGGTGCCCCGCATCGCCGATTTCGTCCTGCAAATCGGCGAGCCGGAGTTCGCCCTCGTGTGGGCCGCGTTCGGCGGGAGCGTTACGTTTGCGGCAAGGTCGCTCAACCCCGCCGTCGACGCCGGGAAGGTTCTGAGGGCCGCGTTCGGCCACCTCGGACCGGCGGGCGGACACCGGGTGATGGCGCGCGCCACCATGCCCCTTTCCGTCTTCAGGGGGGAGTTTGGCGCGGGCTCGTCCGGCAGGTCCGCCGTCAAGAGGCGCATACTCAGGACAATCCCCTCGCACGGTGGGGCGGGCCGTTAAAATGCCCCCGAAAAAGGGGGCGGACGGCGCCTTGGCGGCCCCTAAGACGAGGATAGCGTCGCTGTTCATAGCGCTGAACTCGCTATCGGCGGCGCTTTTGGCGATTGCCGCGGTGTTCGGCCCCCTCGTCCAGCACCGCGAAGGCCTGTTCTGGTTTCATCTGACGTTCGGCCTGGCGGCGGCGGTCTTGGGGCTGTTCAGCCTCGTGTCGGCCATGTTTTACCTTGTCGTCACCGGCATGGGCCTGCGCGACGCCGTCGTCACGAACAAACTTCCGGTCGAGCTGTTTGAAAGGACCCGCAAGTTCAAAAGCGGGCTTTTTCCCTGGTGCGTCGCCGCCATCGCGGTTTTGATAGGTATGACCGTGCTCGGGGGCGGAGTCCACGCGAGGAAAATCCACAAGTACTACCACCTCGCGTTTTCGGCGGTCACGCTCGTCGTTTACCTCGGCGCCATAAGGAGCATGAAAAAATATTACGCGCTCAACGGCGCGCTGATTGCGGAGACGCTCGCCGCAATCGAGGCGAAGAAGGCGGATTAGGCGCCCTTAAGGCTTCCGTTCGGAGGCCTTGGCCTTCTGCCAGATGGCTTCCATCTCGTCCAGCGTGGCGCGCGTGATGTCCCTCCCGCTTTTGGAAAACTCCCTTTCAATCTCCCCGAACCGGCGGACGAACTTCTCTATCGATTTTCGCAACGCCTCGTCCGCGTCCACCCCGACGAACCGGCCGAGGTTCACGAGCGCTATCATCACGTCCCCCATCTCCTCCTCGACGCCGGCGGGGTCGTTGTTTTGGCGGGCCTCCTGAAGCTCGCGCCACTCCTCGTCCACCTTCTTCCAGACGTCCTCCGAGTGCGGCCAGTCGAACCCCACCCGCGCGGCCCGCTCCTGAATCCGCCGCGCCCTCGCGAGCGTGGGGAGTGATTTTGGGAGTCCGCCCAGGATGGACTCGCGCTTCTTTTCGTCGGCCTTTATCCGTTCCCACTGGCCGAGCGCGTCCGCCGCGTCCTTCGCCCGCCGTTCGCCGAACACGTGGGGATGCCGACGCACCATCTTTTCCGCGACGTGGTTTATGACGTCGCCCAGCGAGAACTCGCCGCGCTCCTTCGCGATGCGGGCGTGAAAGACTATCTGGAACAGAAGGTCCCCCAGCTCCTCCTTCATCGCCTCCGGGTCGCCGGACTCTATCGCCTCGGCCGCCTCGTAAGCCTCCTCGATGAGGAACGGCTTCAGGCTTTTTTGCGTTTGCTCCCTGTCCCACGGGCATCCGTCCTCGCCGCGAAGGCGGTCCATTATCTCGGCCAGGTCGTTCAGCTTCTTGTCCACCGTCATATGATATCCCTCTTTTGACCGCGGCGGCAACGGGCGGGAAGCCGGCGTTGGTTGCGCGTGTTTGTCGGCGTGGTACATTAGACCGGCGGGACGGGCGTCAACGGCGGCATAAAATTAAATGAACTTTCAGCCCGCGACGCGCGTCTAAACATAAGGTAGGAAACAGGAATACGAGGAAAGGATAACCACCCCAAAAATGTCTCTTAAAAAAAACGGCGGAATCCTTTCGTCCTTGGCGGCGGCGGCCTTTTTGACGATATTTTCCCCGGCCGCGCGGGCCTCCGACGTTTTCTCGACCGAAAAACTGACGACGCCACCGCCAAACGCCTCGGGGGACGCCGCGAACCCGTGCGCAGGCGGGCCGGCGGAAAATTCCGCGCTGACCCTCCAGGACGCCGTTAATTTGGCATTGTGCAACAACCCGCAGACTCGCGTTGCGTGGATGAACGCTAGGGTGCAGGCGGCGCAGGTGGGCGGGCTTAAATCCGCCTACCTTCCGTCCCTAACGCTCAACGCGACGAGGACGCAAAACAGCTATTCGCCGGGTGGGAACTCGGCCGCCAACGACTTCAACGTCCAGCTGAGCTATCTCATCTACGACTTCGGAACTCGCGCCGGAAATCTGGAGAACGGCCTGCAGACGCTATATTCCCTCAACCACGCGCAGGACGCGGCGGTTCAAACGGTGTTTCTATCCGCCGTGACGGACTACTACCAACTTTTCGCGGCCGAGGCTTTGGTGGACTCCTCTAAGGAGGCGGAACGCTCGGCCTTGGAGAGCCACAACGCCGCGCACGCCAAATTCAAGGTCGGCCTCGCCACCGTCTCCGACGAACTGCAGGCGAAAACCGCCTGGTCCCAGGCCGTCCTTACGAGGATACAGGCCGAGGGGAACATGAGGAACGCCCGGGGCGTCCTGGCAAACGTGCTGGGGTTGAGTCCCCTGCGGAAGACGTCCTTCGCCCCCCCGTTGGAGACTTTGCCGGACGACAGGCAGGAGTCGGACGTGGGGAGGTACGTCGAGGCCGCGCTTGAGCAAAGGCCGGACCTGCTCTCCGCCCAATCGGCCGTTGCGGCCGCCAGGGGCAGTTTGCGGGCGGCGAGGGCTTCGGGATGGGGAACGCTGACGGTTGGCGGCGAACTGGACCAGGGGAACTTCGCCGTTCCCCCGAGTTTCTCCTCGCGGCAACTGGCGACCGCAAACATCCAGCTCTCGATCCCGCTTTTCACGGGGTTTAACTCGACCTACCAAATCCGCACCGCCGAGGAGCAGGAGAAACTGCGCATGGCGCAGGAGGCGCAGATAAGGACGCAGGTGGAGCTGGACGTCTGGCAGGCGTATCAAAATCTTTTAACGAGCGTCCAATCGGTCAAAAGCGCCGCCGACCTCGTCAAAAGCGCCACGGAATCCGAAAGGCTCATCTTCGGGCGTTATAAGGCGGGCCAGCAAAACGTCATCGATCTTCTCGCGGCCCAAAGCACGCTTGCGGGCGCGAAACAACAATACATATCCTCGGTTTTTAGCTGGCGCGTCAACAAGGCGGCGCTTGCGAAGGCGATGGGGCAACTCAGCCCGGATAATCCCGCGAACAAGGCGGACCGCCCGGATTCAACCCCGGCCGGCGCGGGCCCCGGAAAAGAAAAGAAGGAAACGGTAAAATGAACCTGCGCAGATTGCTCCTAAATAAATTCACCCTTATTGTCGCGGTCGCGGCCCTTGGCGGGGGCGGGTACGCGGCGTGGAAGAAGAGCCGCGTCGAGCCGCCGGAGAAGAAGTACAAGTTCCAAAAAGTGACCCGCGGCGAGGTAACCCAGAGCGTGTCCGCAAACGGCACGCTCAATCCCGTCGTGCTCGTGCAGGTCGGCACGCAGGTGTCGGGCACGGTGATTAAGTGGTACAAGGACTTCAACGACCGCGTCCAAAAAGACGACGTCCTGCTCTCGCTCGACCCGGCGCTCTTCAAGGCGCAGGTGGCCCAGGACAAGGCCACACTGCACAGCGCCGAGGCGGCGTTCGCCCTGGCCAAGGCAAACGAGTCCAGGATAAGGGCCCTGCTCGCCGAAAAGTACGAGACGCAGGCCGACCTGGACACGGCGACGGCGGCGCTGGAGTCCGCCAAGGCGGCCATCGAGCTGGCCAAAGCCCAGTTGGAAAAAGACACAATAAATTTGAACTACTCCGTCATCCGCTCCCCCGTTTCCGGCGTTGTGGTCTCCCGGCAGATCGACGTCGGTCAGACCGTGGCGGCGAGCTTCAACACCCCCACCCTGTTCACCATCGCGCAGGACCTTCACAAGATGCAGATTGACACGAGCTACGCCGAGGCCGACATAGGCGGCATAAAGGTCGGCCAAACGGTCAAATTTTCCGTGGACGCGTTTCAAAACCGCACCTATTCCGGCCGGGTGAGGCAGTTGAGGATAAACCCCACCACCCAGTCAAACGTGGTCACATACGACGTCGTGGTCGACGTGAACAACGAGGACGAGACCCTGCTTCCCGGCATGACGGCGTACTGCAACATAGCGGTGGCAAATAAAACGAGCGTTTTGTTGGCGCCCAACGCGGCGTTGCGGTTCAAGCCGCCCGCCCCAAAAGGTCAAAAGCCGGCGGCGGACCACGGCAAACCCGCCGGGGCCCCCGCCGGAGCCGCCGCGGAAAAAGAGGATAGACGAAATTTCGGCAAGGGGACGGTCTATGTTTTGGAACAGGGTAACTTCAGGCAGATAAAGGTCGGCTTGGGGATAACGGACAACAAAATGACCGAAATCGTCTCCGGCGACTTAAAGGAAGGCGATCAGATAGTGGTCGAGGAATTGTTGTCGGCCGAATCCAGCCGCCCGAGCACATTTCAGATGAGAATGTTTTGATGGCGGAGCCCGCCGTAGTCCGCGTGGAGAGGTTGCACAAACAGTACGAGACGGCGGCCGGGCCCGTTCACGCGCTTAACGACGTCACGCTTTCCATTTTTCCGGGGGAGTTCGTGGCCGTCATGGGCGCGTCCGGTTCGGGAAAATCCACGTTCATGAACATCCTCGGCTGTCTGGACGTGCAGACCAGCGGGGAATATTTTCTCAACGGAACCGACGTCAGGTCCCTGGACAAGGACCGGCAGGCGAAACTTCGCAACGACGTCATCGGATTCGTGTTCCAGAGCTTCAACCTTTTGTCGCGGGCCTCTTTGTTGGAAAACGTCGGACTGCCGCTCGTATATTCGAAGATAGGAAGGGCGGAGCGAAACGAGAGGGCGAAAAGGATGCTCGACAGCGTGGGTTTGGAAAAGTACCACCGCTCCCGTCCGAACAAAATCTCCGGGGGGCAACAGCAAAGGGTGGCGATCGCCCGCGCGCTCGTGAACAACCCGAGGCTGATATTGGCGGACGAGCCGACCGGCAACCTGGACACGAAGACCAGCGGGGAAATAATGGAGATATTTACCGGGCTCAACCAACGGAACGGGATAACAATAGTGCTCGTGACCCACGAGGAGGACATAGCCCTTCACGCGCGTCGCCGCATCCGCTTTAAGGACGGATTTCTCGTGTCCGACGACGAGCCGCGCGGAAAACCGACGGGAAGCCGGCAATGATAGCCGCGATGTTAAGCGAGGCCTGGCGCGCGCTGGGCGCCAACCTCATGCGCACCGTGCTGACCATGCTGGGCATGATCATCGGCGTCGGGGCGGTCATCCTTATGCTCGCGATAGGGCAGGGGACGCAATTCGTGGTCAACCAATCCATCGAATCCATGGGGAGCAACCTTTTCATCGTCCTCTCGGGCTCGACCACCTCGGGCGGACTGCGTATGGGAAGCGGAGCCACCCCGACCCTGACCCTGGCGGACGCCGACGCGATAAGCGAACTCAACGGCGTCGCGTACGTCGCCCCCTCCGCCCCGGGGGTGGCCCAGCTTATGTACGGGTCCAACAACTGGAGCACCTCCGTGCTGGGGACGACCCCCTCCATCATCGCCGTGCGGGACTGGAAGGTCGTCTCGGGCTACCCGTTCGGGGAGTCGGACGTGCGCTCCGCCACCCGCGTGGCGCTTTTGGGCAGGACGGTCGTCCAAAATCTTTTCAACCAGGGGGAGTACCCCGTGGGCAAGACCATACGCATAAGGCAAAGCCCGTTCCTGGTCGTCGGCGTGCTCGGCCCCAAGGGGCAGAGCCTGGACGGGCGGGACCAGGACGACACGGTGCTCGTTCCGGTGACGACCGCACAGCGAAAGATATTCGGGACGCAATTCCAGGGAGCGGTCAGGTACATGATGGTTCAGGCCGTTTCGGCGGCGGCGATGCCCGTCGTGGAGAAGTCCATGACCCAGCTGTTGCACCAGCGGCACCACATTCAGGAAAAAATGGACGATGATTTTTCCGTGCGAAACCTGACCGCGCTGGCCGAGACCGCCGCCACGGCAACGAAGGTCATGTCCCTCATGCTCGGCGCCATAGCGTCCATATCCCTTTTGGTCGGCGGCATCGGGATAATGAACATCATGCTCGTCTCGGTCACGGAGCGAACGCGCGAGATAGGCGTGCGCGTCGCCCTCGGCGCGCGAAGGCGGGACATACTGGCGCAGTTTTTGCTCGAGGCGATAATGCTCTCCGTAATCGGATGCCTCGTCGGGGTCGGACTCGGGGTCGGCGGGTCCGCGTTGGTGAACAAGCTTACCGGCATGACCGTGGTCATAACCGGCGATTCAATCGTCCTGTCGTTCATCGTCGCGGCCGGGGTGGGCGTGTTTTTCGGGTGGTATCCCGCCAACAAGGCGGCAAGCCTGGAGCCAATCGAGGCGCTGAGGTACGAATAGCACGCCTTTGCGCCCCCTAGTCCGCGGACGCACTAGTTTTCTAATTGACGGTCTGTCGCAAAAAAGCGGCAAAAAAGGGGCGTAACCAAGGCCATGGAACGCCCGATTGATTATAGGAGGAACAACTCGGCGGCGGGATTTCGTCCGAGCGTCGCCCACAAAACGCCTCGTCATGGGAAACCCTTTTGGACAAGCCTGAAGCCAATCCGGAGCATATTTAGCCGGGAAGACAACGGGGCGCGGATTCGATGTAGAATGGCTTGGCCGACTCGGAGCCGGATTGCCGAGTGGCGGGACGATGGCCACAAAAAACATTTTGGGAGGAATCAGCATGAAAAAGCCGGTGTCAGTTTTGCAAAAAACCCTGGCGACGTTGTTGGTCTTTTGCGCGATTTTTACGTCCCCGGCCGTCGCCGCCGACCAGGCGCAGGCAAGGAAGGACCTGAAGGCGATGGGGCTTGAGTTTAAGGGAGAGGATTTCTCCAAGGCGGCCGGGAACGGCGACATGACCGCCGTGCAACTATTTCTCGACGCGGGGATGGACGTAAACGCCGGAGGCGGGGCGGCCATCGGGGTTGCGGCCGGCAGGGGGCGGACGAAGATGGTCGAGTTCCTTCTTTCCAAGGGGGCGAAGCCGACCTCCAACGCCCTTCAATTCGCGCGCACGCGGGGGCACAAGGAGATTGAGGAAATACTGGTAAAAGCGGGCGCGAAGGAATAGCGGAATCGCAGGCGGCCGGGGCGGTGGTGTTTTTCGGCGGGTATCCGGCCAACCTGGAACCCATCGAGGCGTCGAGGTACCAAAAGGCGGCCACAACCCAATTTCGTATGACGGAGATCAACAGGATAATCAGGTCGGGACGGAAGTCGTTCGCGCTCGTCGTGGAAAGGGACGCCACCCTGACCGTGCGCGCCCCCCGGAGCGCCTCCCTGGAGGCCGTAAAAAACGTCGTTTACCGGAAGCGGGAATGGATAAGGAAAAAACGGGAACACGCCAGAAAAACGTTCGAGCCGCACAAGCCGAAGGAGTTTGTAAGCGCGGTGAACATGGCGGCGCGGCGGGGGCCGTTTTCCTCGACTGGTACAAAAGACGCGCGGCGTCGAAGATAAAGGAGAGGGTCGAATATTGGGCCCGGCTGGCCGGCCTTAGGCACGGCGGGATAAGGATAAACTCGGCCGCAAAAAGATGGGGTTCCTGCGGCCGCAACGGAGGCCTGAACTTCAGCTGGCGCCTGGTGATGGCCCCGCACGCCGCGCTGGATTACGTGGTGGTGCACGAGCTGTCCCATTTGGTTCACATGAACCATTCGCCCGACTTCTGGAACACCGTCCGGCGCATCATGCCCGACTATGACGCCGGCCGACAATGGCTAAAAAACAACGGCCACCTGCTTTTGGTGTAAAATATGCGAAGGAGGAAAACCTTAGGCAGGCGCATGATTGGGAAAATTATACTCGTCGTAGCGGCGATGTTTTTTGCGGCGGCGCCGGCCGGGGCTCAGGAGGGTTTCGACTGCTTAAAAACGTGCGAGGAAGGCGGAAGGGAGGCGTTAGAAAAATGCAGGGCAAACCATCCAAACGACCCAAATTATTGTCCCTCCGACGACGGGCACATGGCGGAGGATTGCAGGAAGATATGCTCGGATCTGGCCGACAAAGGCCCCGACGAGCTCATGAAAATGTTGCCCCCCAATTACAAGGACGTCCTCGAGGGCAAGTGAGTTGGGGGGTCCGCCACATCCGTATCATGCGAAAGGGAAAATCGGAGGGTTATTTATGAAGAACGTTGAAATGAAGGTCGAGGGAACGACGCTCACCATCAAGGTGGACCTGGGCAAGGATTTCGGCCCATCGTCGTCGGGGAAAAACATAATAATCGCCTCCACGGAGGGGAACGTGTCGGTTCCCAACAGGGACGAGAAAATAGGGCTGAACATTTACAAGAAAAAAAGCTGACCTTTTGCGCCGCGGCGCCCGCCACCGCCGTTCGACTTGTTCGGCCGACAAATAGGTTTGGGAAATATGAAGCAAAACGTCCTACCTCGGTTTGCCATCACCGCGGGCGACCCGGCGGGAGTCGGGCCGGAGGTCGCGTTAAAGGCGCTCGACCTCGCGTCCCCGCAAATCCGGCGCAGGCTCGTCGTGGTGTGCGACGGGCCGACGCTGGAAGCCGCAAGAAAGGCGTCCAAAAGCAAAACCCCGCTTTTGCCGTTCGAGCGCGACAAACTGCCCCCGTCCGGAAAGGCGGCGTTTTACGAGGTTCCTCCCGCGGGCGGGAAAATCCCGCGCGGAAAACCGAGCGCCGTCGGCGGCTCCCAGGCGGCGGCATACATTAAGGCCGGCGTCGCGCTCGCCTTGCGAAAGGAAGTTTCCGGGATTGTCACCGGCCCGATTCACAAGAAGGCGTTGCGGCTGGCCGGGGTTCCGTTTCCCGGCCACACCGAAATGCTCGCGGCCGTCACGCGCACGAAGAACTACGCGATGATGCTGGCGTCGGACGAGATGAGGGTCGTGGTGCTTACCACGCATCTCTCGCTGAAAGAGGCGATAAAAAGGACGACGACGAGGGGGATAATAGAAAAACTCGTCCTCATCCATAAAAGTCTTTCGCCCAAAAGGCCGGTCGGGGTGTGCGGCCTGAACCCCCACGCCGGGGACGGCGGCCTTTTCGGCGACGAAGAGGCTAGGATAATCGCCCCCGCCATAAAAATGGCGCGGGCCATGGGCATAAACGCCGTCGGGCCGCTTCCGGCCGACACCGCCTTCGCCCCCGGCATAAGGGAAAAATACGGTGCGTTTTTGGCCATGTACCACGACCAGGGGCTCGTGGCGATAAAGGCGGTGTCGTTCGGGCGTTGCGCCAACATAACGCTGGGGTTGCCGTTCATAAGGACGTCCGTTGACCACGGGACCGCCATGGACATAGCGGGAAAAGGAGTGGCAAGGCCCGATTCGATGGAGTACGCGATAAAATACGCCTTTGAACTCGCCCGGGTCGGAGGCTTAAAACGTTAGAGTAAGGAGGAACATCATGGCTTCCAAGGTTGGGAAATCATCTGTTGCGGAGGGCGCGAAAGCGCCGGATTTCACCCTGCCCGACCAGGACGGCAGGGACGTCTCCCTAAAGGATTATGCGGGCAAATGGCTCGTGCTTTACTTCTACCCCAAGGACAACACCCCCGGATGCACGATCGAGGCGAAGGATTTCACCGCGCTTATGGGCAAGCTGACGAAAATGGGCGCGGCGGTCGCCGGAGTGAGCCCGGATTCGGTGAAGAGCCACTGCAATTTCATCGGGAAGCAGGGGTTGAAGATTACCCTGCTCAGCGACCCCGAAAGGAAGGTGGTCAAAAAATACGGCGCGTGGGGCGTCAAAAAAATGTACGGCAGGGAAAGCGAGGGGCTCGTCCGCTCCACGTTCCTCATCACGCCCGAGGGAAGGGTAGCGCGCGCCTGGAACGGCGTCAAGGCCGCGGGGCACGCCGAGGAGGTGGTGGAAGCCGTCAAGCGTCTGCTCTCGGTTTGACCGCCCGTCGGCGGTGGCGACCTTAAAAACAGGGGCGTCAGCCCGTCCCTTTGGGATATAATTCGCCAATGGCCGAGGAGAAAATAAAGTTTGAAAAGGCGCTAGAACGGCTTGAGGAGATAGTAGGGACGCTCGAAGGCGGCGACTTGGAGCTTGAAAAATCCCTCAAGATGTTCGAGGAGGGGATAAAGATGGCCCGCATCTGCCAGGTTCACCTAAGCCAGGCGGAAAAGAAGATAGAAAAGCTGGTGAAGGACCACAAGGGGGAACTGACCACCGAGCCCATGGAAGAAGCCCCGACGCCCGAGGCGGAGGGGGAATCCGATGACGACGTCCCATTTTGAGGAAATGCGCCGCGACGTCGAACGGGAGCTAAACCGCATTTTTGACCTGCGCCGCGACGTCCCCCGGACCCTGCTCGAATCAATGAAATATTCCGTGATGGCCGGCGGAAAACGGTTGCGTCCGTTGCTCGTGATAGCCTCCGCCGAGGCGGTCGGCGGAGAAAGAAGCGCCGCACTCCCCACCGCCGCGGCCATGGAGATGATACACACCTACACGCTCATCCACGACGACCTGCCCGCGATGGACGACGACGACCTGCGCCGGGGGCTTCCGACCAACCACAAGAAATTCGGCGAGGCGACCGCCATTCTGGCGGGGGACGGACTGTTGACGCTGGCGTTCGAGGTGATGGCGGAGCCGCCCGCCGGCTCCGACGCGGGCGTTGACGCCCGGATACGCGTGGTCCAAATCGTGGCCGGGGCCGTGGGCGCGGTCGGCACCGTGGGGGGCCAGCAGTTGGACGTCGAGCACGAGGGCCGGGATGTCGACCTCGAAACGCTGGAGAAAATACACCGGCTAAAAACCGGGACCATGATATCCGTAGCCGTGCAGTCCGGCGCGTTGTTGGGCGGGGCGGGGGAGGCGGAGCTGTTCGCGCTCACCATATACGGGGACAAGCTGGGGCTGGCGTTCCAAGTTTTTGACGACGTTTTGGACGTCGAGGGGGACGCAAAGACCATGGGGAAAAACGTCGGCGGCGACGCGAGGAAAAAAAAGGCGACCTATCCCGCCCTCATGGGGCTGGAGGAGTCGAAAAAATTCGGCAACAGGCTCGTTGACGGGGCGCTCGAGGCGCTTTCGACGATGCGGGGGGAGACAAAACACCTCAAGGAGCTCGCCCTGTACGTCGCGAGAAGGAACAACTGATGGGTCTGCTGGAGGGCGTCAGCGGGCACGAGTCGCTTAAAAAACTCTCCGCCGAGCAGTTGGCGACGCTCGCCCAGGAGGTCCGGGATAAAATAATCGAGACCGTCTCCACAAACGGCGGCCACCTTTCCCCCAACCTGGGGGTGGTGGAGCTGACCATCGCCCTTCACAGGGCGTTTGATTTTTCGCGCGACAAAATAGTTTGGGACGTGGGGCACCAATGTTACACCCACAAGCTTCTGACCGGCAGATGCGGCGTGTTCCACACGCTCAGGCGCGAGGGGGGCATATCCGGCTTTCCGCGAAGGGAGGAAAACCCCGCCGATTATTTCAACACCGGGCACGCCGGAACGTCCATTTCCGCCGCTCTCGGGTTCGCCAAGGCCAGGGACCTGGCCGGGGAAAAGTTCGACGTCGTCGCGGTCATAGGGGACGGGTCCATGACCTCCGGCCTCTCATTCGAGGGGCTGAACAACGCCGGCTCCCACAACACGGACATAATCGTAGTGCTAAACGACAACGAGATGTCCATATCGCCGAACGTCGGCGCCCTCTCAAAACACCTGAACAGGATCATCTCGGGCGAGATATACAACAGGGTCGTCAAGGACGTCGACGTCCTGCTCGGCAAGATTCCGGCCTTCGGAAAAAAAATGGCGGGCCTCTCCCACCTTCTGGAGGAGGCGGTGAAGACCGTGATAAAGGGGCTGTTCGTCCCCGGCGGGCATTTTGAGGACCTTGATTTCCGCTACTTCGGCCCCATCGACGGGCACAACATCCAATTTTTGGAGGAGACGCTCGAAAAAGTCAAAAAGCTCGGCGGGCCGAGGCTCATCCACGTCGT
The DNA here is from genome assembly GCA_016194375.1 of Nitrospinota bacterium. Lineage (GTDB taxonomy): Bacteria > Nitrospinota_A > UBA7883 > JACRGQ01 > JACRGQ01 > JACQEX01. The sequence continues at coordinate 1,898 of JACQBU010000005.1, read as the reverse complement.
CACCCGCAAGGGGAAGGGGTACGTGCACGCCGAGGAAAAAAGCGGGCCGTTCCACGGCGTGTCCGCGTTTGACGTCTCGACCGGAAAAAAGGCGGCGCCTTCCGCCGTAAGCTACACCGAACTCTTCGGCCGGGCCGTCGTGGAGCTTGGCGAGGCCGACGAGAAGATAGTCTGCATAACCGCCGCGATGCCGGACGGCACGGGCCTAGTGGAGTTCGCCGAGAGGTTCCCGGAGAGGACGTTCGACGTGGGGATTGCGGAACAGCACGCGGTCACGTTCGCGGGCGCGCTTGCGGCGGCCGGCTACAAGCCGGTGGTCGCCGTCTACTCGACCTTCCTGCAAAGGGCGTACGACCAGGTCGTGCACGACGTCTGCAACATGAACCTGCACGTCATATTCGCGATTGACCGCGCCGGGATAGTCGGCGACGACGGCTCCACGCACCAGGGGGTGTTCGACGTCTCCTTCCTCCGGTCCATACCGAACATGGTTGTGATGGCGCCCAAGGACGGGGCGGAGTTGCGCGAGATGCTTCGCGCGGCCGCGCGCCACGACGGCCCGATAAGCGTCAGGTATCCGCGCGGGGCCGCGGCGGAGATATCGTCGACGCCGGCGCCGGTCGAAACGGGCAGGGGCGAGCTTTTGCGGGAGGGGACGGACATTTTGTTGTGCGCCCTCGGCCACCCGGTGGGCGGGGCGCTCGAGGCGGCGAGGATGCTGGAGAGGGACGGTATTTCAGCCGCCGTCATAAACGCCCGGTTTGCAAAGCCGATTGACGCGCCTCTCATCGGAAAGTGGGCGAAAAAATGCGGGTGCCTCCTGACTGTGGAGGAGAACGCCCTTCAGGGCGGGTTCGGCTCCGCCGTGTTCGAGGCGTTGCGCTCGGCCGGCCTTGGTTCGATCCCCGGAGGCTCGTCGGGGGTGCCGGACGCGTTTGTGGAGCATTCGACGCAGGAGAGCGCCAGAAAAAGGTTTGGTCTCGACGCGGAGGGCGTCCGCCAGACCGCGCTTAAGATTTTGAGGGGGGTCGCCCCCGCAAAGCCGGTCGGGTGAGGCTCTCCCGGCCGTTCGTCCGCAACCCTCGGGTCGGCACGGTAGAATCCGAGGATAAAAAAACTTTCAAGGGGTGGTTATGAAAAGATATTTTTTGTTCCCTTTATTGGCCTTCGTGCTCTCCGCCGGGGCGGCCTCGGCGTTGCCGCTTAAGATAATTTCCGCGCCGTCCACGGACGTCCAGCCTTACGGCACGTTCCATCTCGGCATAGAGAACGACACCACGATGTTCGCCGAAAAGGGGGTTGGCGGCCACAGCAATCCTACCGACTTCGGCCTTCTCGCCGGAATAGCAAACCTCGGGCCCTTCCAAGTGGACGCCGGGCTTGACATAAGGGAGCAGACCGACAAGCCGTTTTCGTTCAACGCCAAGGTCGCCACCGCCGAGAACGCGCTGGGCAAGTGGGGCCCGGTTCTCGCCTTCGGCGCCTACGACGTCGGCACGGAAAAAGGGGTGAACGACTTTGACGTGTTCTACGCCGAGGTCTCAAAAACCTTCGGCTTCATCGGGCGGGGCACGGCTGGCTATTACGTCGGGAACGCCGCCATGATGAAATCCGCCACAGGCGAGACGCAAAACAACGGTTTGATCCTCGCGTTCGACAGGCGCATGACGGAAATCAACGAAAAGCTTTGGCTCGGGGTGGATTATATGGGCGGCAAAAGCTTGTACGGCGCGGTTTCATTCGGCCTCGGCTGGTCCTTTTCGGAGAAGGCGTCCCTGGTCGTCGGCTACGTCCGGTACAACGACGTCGCGATAGCTACGCCCACCGGCGCCAGCTCCGGCGCGGGGGCCAACGTCGTAACCTGGCAGGCGTACTTCGACTTTTAGCCCGGATTCCCG
>JACQBU010000004.1 GCA_016194375.1 Nitrospinota bacterium | reverse complement strand
AACCTCGAAAACTTTTTCCTGAGCCTCATGCTAACCAGCTCGGCCAGGGTGTTTATCACGAACGTGAAAAGGAACAGTAAAAGCCCGACAAGAAAAAGAACCCTGTACAGGCTTCCGCCGACCGGCGCCTCGGGCATCTCCACCGCTATGGCGGCGGACATCGCCCGCATCCCGTTAAAGACGCTCCAGTCCATTATGGGAGTGTTGCCGGTCGCCATCAGGACTATCATCGTCTCCCCCACGGCCCTGCCCAGGCCCAGCATGACCGCCGCGAATATTCCGGGGCTTGCCGCCGGAAGCGCCACGTGTATGGCCGTCTGCCATCGGCTTGCGGCAAGCGCGTAGGACGCCGTCGTCAGCGACGGCGGCACCGCGGAAAGCGCGTCCTCCGCGATTGTGAATATTATCGGGATGACCGCAAACCCCAGCGCGAAGCCGACCACGACGCAGTTTCGCGGGTCGTAAACTATGCCAAGGGCGGTGTACATCCACTGCTTCAAGTCGCCGTGGAAAAACAGACGCTCCACCGCCGGGGAGGAGAAATATCCGACGGCCACGGCGGCGGCCACTATCGGCACGAGCAAAAACAGCTCCCAAATCCCGCTGGTGTTGGGCCGCAACCTTCGGGGCAGGGCCCAGGTTACGCAGACGAAAACCAGCCATCCCGCCGGTATGGAGAGAAACACCAAGAAGAAGGCCGCCGCATGGTTTGCAAGCAGGGGGGAAAGCCAGAGACCGGCGAGAAAACCTATGACCACGCTAGGTATCGCCGCCATCAGCTCTATGACGGGTTTCACTATGTTTCGGATTTTGGCGGGCGCGATTTGCGAAAGATACAGGGCCCCGAAAATGGCCGTCGGCACGGAAAATATGAGCGCGTAAAGGGTCCCCTTGAGCGTCCCGAAAATAAGGGGCGTCAGCGACAACTTCGGCTCGAAGTCGTCCGTGCCCCCGCTTGACTGCCACACGTATTCGGGACGCGTGTATCCCTCGTACCATACTTTTGAGAACAGGGTGTTGGGGGTTATCTCGGGATGCTTTTCGTCCAGCGAGTAGTTGTACAGCATCCCGCCGTCGCCCAGAACCTCCAGCCCGTTCGACTTCGGGGCGAAAACGGCCAGAACCGGTTTTTGTCCGGGCTTCCAAACGTCGAACGTCCTTCCGGACGTCGAGTAATGGTACGCCATCCGGCCGTCGTCAGACGTCGTCACAAACCCCAGGTTTCTGGGGGAAACGGCTATCATCCCGATTTTTTTCGCGTGACTCTCGAAGGAGCGTATTTTTACGAGCTTGTTTCCGGCCGCGCTTATTACAAGCGACTTGTCCAGCCGTTTTTTTTCGTCCGTGCCGAAGTCGGGAACCTCCAGTTCCCCCCCCGGTTTTATCGTCCCCCCGTTTTCAAGACGCGCGCTTTTCGTCCCGTTGTTTTTTATCCTGACGTGCCGCACGTCCAGCCATTCCGACACGGAGCCTTTCGCGTCCCCCGCCATCAGGGCCTCGCCGCCGATCAGGAACGCAAGGGCGGTTATCCCCGCGTCGGAGGCGCCGACCCTTCCCTTGAGGGCGAAGCCTTCCCCCTCCCTTGCGAACGAGAATATCGTCCCACCCTCGGAGCCGGCCAGTACCGACGGCCCCTGGGTGCTTACGGCCAGCGACGTGATTTTTTCCCCCGAAACGTCAAGGCCGGTGATTTTTGGGTTGAAGTTACCCACCGGGCTCTCCACGGCGTCCGACTGGCGGTATTCGACGGCCAAAAGGCCGGTCTTGGGCGAGAAACCGACGATCGTCACGTTGCCGTCGTCGTCAACGTGCCCCGTGACCGAGGTTACGGGGCCGCCGGCCGAATCAAGCTTAATCACTGGGCCGTACTCCACCGACGGCTCCAAAAGGCGCTTTTTACCTCGGTAGTCCGCCCGGTATTTCACCTCCGCGCTCCCCGCATGACCGTCCGCCGTCCCGAAGGCCATCCAGTTCCTCCGCGCCATGCGGAAGGCGGACACGATCTCCCCCTTCGACGAAGGATTGTCGAACGACTTCATCTTCAGCCCGGTTTCAAGCGAGAGGACGTCCACGTTTCCCTTGTCGTCCAGCCTAAACGCCGTTTCCCTGTACTCGTCCGTCCCTATCGCCGCGGACTTCGCCGGGGACAGGCGCTCCGAAAGCGCCCACTCGCCGGATTTGTTAATCTTCGGCCTTTGAAAAAGCGGGATGGTTTCATAAAGGATAAAAGTCAGTATGCCGATAACGGAAAGGATGATGACGGACCCGCCAAGGGTTATGGTTCTGCGCGCCCAAGCGTCGACTAAGGCGACCCTTCTGTCGTGATTGTCGGCACTCATCTCGCAAACACCCTATTTCCTCCACACAATCGGAGCGGCTTGACTACTGGCAACGTCGGGAAAAATCCCAACTGTCGGGACATTGCGAGGAACAAGGTGACGAAGCAACCCCCAACATATTGATAGAACGCATGGTGAGATTGCTTAGCTCCGCTCACAATGACAGGCAACCACCCTTTTTCAGAGGTTACTACTTCAGTTTTTCCAGCTCTTCCCTGACGTCCTTCCCAAGCATCGGCATGAAGCCATCCTTAATGACGACCTCCTGCCCCTCCTTGCTGTAAATGAACTTCACGAATTCCTTCACTATGGGCTCAATCCCTTTGTGCGGATCCTTGGCGACGTAGAGGTTAAGGTGGCGGGAAAGGGGATACTTTCCGGAATAGACGTTTTCGGGCGCCGTGGAGTAGGCCTCGCCCCCGTCTTTGGCGGAAATGGATATCGTCCTCACCCCGGAGGTCAGATATCCCATGCCGCTGTATCCTATGGCGTACTTGTCCTCGGTCACCCCCTGCACCACGGCGGCGGAGCCGGGCTGTTCCTTGACCTGGTCCTTGTAATCCCCCTTGTCGAGCGCGTGCTCCTTGAAATAACCGTACGTGCCTGAGGCCGCGTTCCTGCCGAACATCGTCATCGGTTTCCCCGCGTATCCCCCGGTCAGCCCCACCTGGTCCCAAGTGGCCACGTCGGAGGCCGCGCCCCGCTTCCTCTGCTTCCCGAATATCGCGTCAAGCTGGGCGAGCGAAAGCTTTTTTATCGGGTTGTCCTTGTTCACATAGACCGCCAGGCCGTCCACCGCGACTCGGAACCGGGTCGGCTTGAATCCGTGCCTGGCCTCGAAATCGTCAATCTCCTTGGGCTTCATCTCGCGCGACATCGGCCCCAGCTGTGAGGAACCCTCGGCCAGCGCGGGGGGCGCGGTGGCCGACCCCTTCCCCTCCACCTGCACGGTCACGCCGGAATATACTTTCTTGAACCCCTCCGCCCAAAGCGTCATGAGGTTTATCATCGTGTCCGACCCCACGGCGTTGAGATTGCCGGAAATGCCGCTCACCTTTTTGTAACTCGGGAGGCTCTTGTCCACCTTCAGCACTTCCGCGCCGGAGGACGGGACGAGAACGGCAAGCCAGAAACCTACAGAGGCCGCAACAACGGTCTTCGCCAAGGTTCGCATATCCTTCAACTCCTATAAAATGTATCGGACGCGGTTTCGAGTGACGGCCAAGGCCGCTTTTTAAAACAACAAAACAAACCAAGACTATTAGGATTGAATTAAAGCTTTATGAACCGAATGTTACGGTTAGATTAAAGTTCCCGCCGGCGGAATGGATTCGTCCAAGGTCCGCCTAATTTTTCAACTGCTTAGGACCATCCCCGCTTACCGGAACGGGGGGCCTGCCGAATCGGCCCAGGATTCGCCTGGGGCGGCGACAAGTTCCGGAGGGGCGGTCTTGAGGATGGAGTGCCGGCTGACATATAATATTCAAGTAATGTCTTGAATAAGGTGTTTAAGGAGGATTCGTGAAACAGAAATCGCTTCTCGTCATCATCGGGAGCGCTCCGTACGGCGGCTCGGACGCCGCATGGAACGCCCTGCGCCTGGCAGACACGGCGCTTAAAAAGGGGGACTCCGTCAGAATCTTCCTCATCAACGCCGGGGTGGACGCGGGGCGCAAGGAATTGAGGCCGCCCGAAAATTATTTCGACCTGGCCGAAATGCTCAGGAACGCGGTCGCGGATGGCGCGGAGGTCAAATACTGCAAGACGTGCATTGACCGGTGCGGCATCGGCACGGGCGACATGTTGGATAAAATCAACACTGGTTCGATGGCAATCCTGCACGATTGGATCATGTCGTCCGACCGAACGGTGACCTTCTGATGGGCAAGGGGATACTCGTCCTCGGCTCCTCCTTCGGCGGTTTTAACGCCGCGTTGCACCTGCGCAAGCTCCTCGGCGGGGAACACGACGTAAACGTCGTCTCCTCCGACCCGCTTTTCACGTTCCTCCCCTCCCTGCCGTGGGTCGTCGCCGGCATGACCGACCCCGCCGGCGTCCAATGCCCCGTTGAGCCGCGCTTTCGTAATAACGAAATTCACTACGCCACCGACGTCATCGTCAGGGTCGACCCGGAAAAACACGAGGCGGTCGGCAAAAACGGCGTTTACGGCTATGACTACCTTGTCGCCGCCACCGGCTCGGAGCTGGACTTCGACGCGATAAGCGGCCTCGGTCCTTACAAGGGTTTCACCCACGCCGTGTTCACCGTGGAGCAGGCGGTGATGGCGCGCGACGCCCTGCGCGCGCTCCTCGAAAAAGGCTCCGGCACCATCATCCTCGGCAACGCGCAGGGAGCCTCCTGCCTCGGGCCGGCGTACGAGCTGGCCATGATAATCGAGGCCGTGTTGCGAAAAAGAAGGATTAGGAACAAATTCAGGATCGTCTTTTTCACGAACGAGCCGCACCTCGGCCATTTTGGCCTCGGCGGGTTCGGTGCCATGACGGGAATGCTGGAGGACGAATTTGCGGACAGGGGGATTGAATACAGGGTGAACGCAAAAATCGCGTCGGTTACGAAGGAACAGGTCGAACTGGAGGGGGGGGAGAAGCTCCCGAACGACTTCAGCATCGTCGTTCCCGCGTTCTACGGAAACCACGCCTACATGGGGGTCGAGGGGCTTGCGAACCCGCGCGGCTTCATATTGGCGGACGACTACCTTGCGAACCCGAAATACCCCAACGTTTACGCGGTGGGCGTCGCGCTCGCCATCGCCCCCCCCGCGCCCACTCCGGTGCCGGTGGGCGTGCCCAAGACCGGCCAGATGACCGACGTAATGGCTATGAAGGCCGCGCATAACATCGCGGCGGACATCCAAAACGGCAAAAAGACGAGGGGAAAGGATTTCGGAGTCGTGTGCATCGCCGATGCCGGCGACACCGCCTTCCTCATGAGCGCGAACCCTCTCTTCCCGCCGAGGAACCGGCTAATCCACAAAAAGGGGGTTTATTTCCACTGGCTAAAGGAGGCGCTGGCGAAATATTACATGGCAAGCGTAAAATACGGCCTGCCGATGCCCACGTTCTAAATCTGAGGCCGCCCCCCCGCGACTATCGGGTTGGTTTGCGCTAAAGGCCGGGCTCCGTCATTGAACCAGCCGCGGAAAAACCATTTTTCCGGCCAGCAGGATGAAAAACGTCCCGGCCAGTCCGTAATGGTGGACAACCGTCGCCGGTTTCGCTTATCCTATGCGCTCATGAACACGCGTCTTGTATTCGCGCTTTCCGCCCTCCTCCTTATCCCTTCATCGCCGCCAACGGCGCGGGCGGACACGCCTTTGGCGAAGGTCGGCTCCCGGTTGATAACGATGGAGGAACTTCAAAAAACCCTCAACAGCACCCCCTACGGCATGCCAAGGGGAAAGGCGATCGACCCGGGAAGCCGGGACGTGATGGCCCGCATGCTCGGGGAATTGATAAACGCGGAACTGCTTTACCACGAGGCCGCCGCTTTAAAAGTGCGCGAGAGGGCCGAATTTAAAATCGAGGCGGGAAAACACCGAAAGGAGCTTCTTGCCGACAAATACCGCGACGGGCTTTTGGAGAAAATAACAGCCGACCCCGCGGTTGTGAAAAAATACGCCAAAGAAAAATCGGTCTCCCCGGAGTCCGCCAAGGCCATGATTGTGAACGAAAGGCGGAAAAAGGCCGAGGCGGACGAAAGCGCCGCGCTTTTCGAAAGGTACAAAGTCAGGTATTCCCCCATCGTCGTCAAGGGGAGTCCTGACTCCCTCAGGGACGACGACCTTCTGGTTACGGCCTCCGCCTTTAAGATAAGTTACCTCGAATTAAAGCCCCTGATGGAACGCGTCGGGGACAAAAACGGTTTATTGGACGTCCTGGCCCAGATGGTGGAGCGGGAAATGTTCGCCGCGCGCGCGACGGAGGCGGGATTGGACAAGGACAAGGATTTCCTGGCCGACGAGGAGGGCTTCGAGAGGGACCTGGCGGTCGCGACCTTAAGGACGGAACTGGAAAACAGGTTCAAGCCCGGTTCTAGGGAGGTCTCGGAATATCTCTCGCACCACGGGGGCCTGAAGTTTAAGCCGAGGAAGGTCGAGGTGCTGATGATAGTGGCCAAAACGGAGGAGGAGGCGAACGCCATAAGGAGGGAGGCCCTAAACGGCGCCAACTTTTACGAGCTCGCCGCGAACCGCTCGATAGCGCCGAACGCCAGGGCGAACGCGGGAAGAATCGGCCCGATGATGATGGGAGAACACCCGTACAACTCGGTCGAGAAGGCCATACTAAGGCTCAATCCCGGGGAGATAACGAGTCCGATAAAGGGGGACAAGGGATACGCCATCTACAAGCTGATCTCAATAACCCCGGAGGAGGTTCGAAGCGGGGCCGAGATGAGGGAGGAGGCCGTCAAAACCATCGTCTCGAACAAGATGGAAAAACACCTCGACGAGCTCTATAAATCAACGAAGGTGGAGACCTACCCCTTCCCCTCCGATTAAAACCGGCTCAGGCCAGCAGAAGGCGCGAGGCCTCCAACACGTCCCTTGCAAAAAAGTCGGGGCGCGGGCCCCCGCTCCTTTTTATGACCTCCATCTCCGCCGCGCCGTAGCCGGTGGACACGAGGGCGGTTCTCGCGCCCGCGTTCTTACCCAACTCCACGTCGCACACCTTGTCCCCGACGACGATGATTTTCTCCGGCTTCAGGCGGTATTTTTCAAGGGCGGCCGTTATCATTCCGGTCTTGGGTTTCCTGCATTCGCAACGAACCTTGTATTCCGCCACGACGCCATCCGGATGGTGCGGACAGAAGAATATCTCCCTGACGTCCGCCTCCTCGGCGGCGAGAAGCTCCGCGACCCTGTTGTTCACCTCGATTGCCGCCTCGAGCGTGTAAAATCCGCGCGCCACGCCCGATTGGTTGGAGACGCCGAACACGACGTATCCGGCGTCGACGAAATTCCTGACCGCCTGCGCCGCCCCCGGAATCAGCTCGACGTCCGCGGGGTCGTCCACGTACCCCTTCTCGACGTTTAGGGTGCCGTCCCGGTCCAAGAACGCGACCCCGGCCCCCGTTTTTAGCGCGCCCACGACGACCCCCTTTTTACAGGACTACGACGACGTCTATCTCGACGAGCGAGTTTTTGGGAAGCCCCGCCACCTGTATGGTGACCCGTCCCGGATGGTCGGCTTTGAAAAACTGCGAGTAAACGGCGTTCATCTCCGCGAACATTCCGAGGTCCACGAGATAGACGGTGGATTTGACAACGTTGTCCAGCGTCGCGCCCGCCGCCTTTACGAGGGCGGATACGTTTCTTAACACGCGCTCGGTCTGCTCCCGTATCCCGCCCGGAACCAGCTCCCCCGTGGCCGGGTCGAGCGGTATCTGGCCGGAAAAATAAACAGTGTTCCCCGCCCTGACGCCCTGCGAATAAGGACCTATCGCCGCCGGGGCGTCCGGCGAACTTATTATCACCTTTTTAACCGACTTTGCGGCCTTGCCGACCTTCCTCTTGACAATCTTTTTCTTAGCCGTCTTGGCCGCCTTTCTTTTCATCATTCCCCCTTGTCTTTTAGGTTCTTACGATGGAATCCATAAGAGATTCCATGAATTTCTTTTCCCGTTTGTCGGGTAGCATGGCTATTACCGTGCCGACCCCCATCGTCATCCCCCCTATCCAAAGCCATTTTACCAGCGGGTTGACGTGCGCCTTGAAGGTGGCGACCTCGTTCCCGTCCAGCGCCAGGAAAACCAGGTACAGGTCCTCCTTGAGCGTGGAGAGGATGGAGACCTCGGAGTTGGGCATGTCGAAGTTCGAGTACAGGTTCTTTTCCGGCCTCAGATAGCCGAGCTTCCTCCCCCCCTTTTCGAGCAGGACCGTGGCGGTAAACCGCTCCTTGGTCGGCTTGGGCTTGTCGTACCCGGCGCCGAGGTATGTGAGCTTGTAGTCCCTGATGTTGAAGGACTCGCCCGGTTTCACGGCGATCTCCTTCTGGTCGTTCCACAAGTTCCCCGTGAAGCCGACGAACATGCAGACCGCCCCCACGTGGATGACGTATCCGCCGTACCGCCTCTTGTTTTTGTTCACCAGGTTGAAGGCCCCGGTCAGGATGTTTTCCCTGCCGCCCGCCATGCGGGTCTGCACGCCGCGGACGACCTCGAGAAAGATGGTGGAAACGACGAAGACGGAGGCCGAAAAGAATAGCCACGCCGTGACGTCTCGCAACCCCATGGCTATCATGGCCGCCGCGGCCAGGACGGTCGCCATTAAGGGGGCGATGAAATTCCGCTTCAGGTTCGAAAAGGTCGCCTTGCGCCACGCTATGAGGGGGCAAATCCCCGTCAGCACGAGCAACGCCAGCCCGATGGGCGTCATCACCTTGTTGAAGAAAGGGGGGCCGACGGTGACCTTGACCCCGCGCACCGCCTCGGAAATCATCGGGAAGCTCGTCCCCCAAAGAACGGCGAACGCCGCGCCCAGCAAGGCGAGGTTGTTGAACAAAAAGCTGGACTCGCGCGAGAGGATGGAGTCGAACTTCTCCCCGGAGCGGAGCATTTCGCGCCGGCTGTAAATGAGCCACGCGCCGAAGGCCATCGTCGCGATGAGGAACGCCAGAAAGTAGTAGCCGACCGTCGTCTCGCCGAAGGAGTGGACGGACGAGATGAGGCCGGACCTCGTTATGAACGTGCCGAATATGGTGAGGCAGAACGTGATGGTGACGAGCGACACGTTCCAGACCTTGAGCATCCCCTTCCTTTCCTGCACCATAACCGAGTGCAGGTACGCCGTGCCGACGAGCCACGGCATGAAGGACGCGTTCTCCACCGGGTCCCACGCCCAGTAGCCCCCCCACCCCAGCTCCACGTAGGCCCAGTTGGCGCCGAGCAGGTTCCCCAGCGTCAGGAAGAACCAGGAGAATATGGTCCACCGGCGGGTGGAGAGTATCCAAAGCTCCCCCTCCTGCCGCCTCAAAAGGGCCGCCATCGCAAACGCGAACGGTATGGTGAAGCCGACAAAGCCCACGTAAAGCGTCGGCGGGTGGAAAATCATCCCCGGGTTCTGCAACATCGGGTTCAGGCCGTATCCGTCGGCCGGAATCGCGGGAAGCCGCTTGAAGACCGGGGAGGCGAACACCATCAGCACGCTGAAAAGCGCGAGCGCGGCCGAAATGAACCCGACCGCGTACGGCATTATCCGCGCGTTTTTGCGCCTGTTTTGGAGGACGGCTATGGACCCGAAAAGCGACAGCATCCAGGCCCAAAGCAACAGCGAGCCCTTCTGCCCGGCCCAGAACGCGGAGACGGTGTAGAACCGGCCCAAATCGCGGCTTGAATAGTTGTAGACGTACTCGACGCTGAAATCGCGCGTCATCAGGGCGTACATCAGCGAGACGGAGGCGACGGTATAAAGCCCCAAAAGCGCGAAGAGGGCGTTTTGCCCGCTCCTGACGAGTACGCCGTTCCCCCTGGCGCCGCCTAAGAACGACGCGAACGCCGCGTAGACAACGACCACGAGCGACAAGGAAAGGCTTACTTCCCCGAGTTCGATCAATCTACGGCGCCCCTGCGGTCAAATCCAAGCCCGGTCAAATTTTGCCGCCCTGCTTGGACGCCTCGTATTTGGACGGGCAACTCGTAAGGAGCGTGTGGGCCAGGAAGACGCCGTTCTTGTCGTACTTCCCCTGCACGACGACCTTTATGTCGTCCTTGAACATGTCCGGGATGGCCCCGTGGTATTTAATCGGAACCTGCTTCACCGAGTCGGTGATGGCGAACTCCGCCCCCAGGGAGCCCGGCGCGATTTTAATGCTTCCGGGAATCACGTTCCCCTCCATGCGAAAGTCACGGTCGGAGGAGACCATGGACGACGACTGCGACACGGTGAGGTAATAAACCGAGGTTTCCTTTATCCCGGCGTAAACAAGATATGCCACCGCCCCCGCGACCGCCAGTCCGCCGATGAGAAACTTCTTTTGTGCGATTATCATTTTTATTTAGCCCCTATAATGCGGTTCCAGACATAAATATACCACACAACCTCAACCACCGGACGAGTCTCCGCGCATGGGAAGGAGAGCCGGTCCGAGGCGGTTGAACATCAGATTGGCAATCACTTGTTATTCAGGATGTTATTATGCCATTTTTAAAAACAACCTTAGCCGCATTTGTCGCTGTGAGGAGCATGGAAAATCTTTGGCGGGCGCGGAACGTCGCCGTCCGCGCTCCGGCCTTTTTTAAGAGGCGACGACCCGTACGTACTTCCTGTCGCGGCCTTGTTGTTGGAACTCGACCACGCCGTTCTTGAGCGCGAACAGGGTGTGGTCGGAGCCCATACCGACGTTTTCGCCGGGGAAGAACTTGGTGCCCCTCTGCCTGATGATGATGTTGCCGGCCGTCACGGCGGAACCGCCCGCGCATTTCACGCCGAGCCTCCTGCCGATGCTGTCCCTTCCGTTGGTCGTGCTTCCTTGTCCCTTTTTATGAGCCATGCTAATCCCTCCGTCAGGCGTCCTTGATGCCAGTTATTTTGACCTTGGTCACCAACTGCCGGTGGCCGGTCCTTGTCTTCGAGTTTTTCCTGCGCCTAAACTTCTGGATGAAAAGTTTCGGCCCCTTGGTCTGGGCGACTATCTTCCCCTCCACGACCTTCTTGAGCGCGGGGCTTCCGGTCTCGACGGCGTCCCCGGACCCGGCCATCAAGACCTCGGTGAAAACGACGGAATCCCCGTCGTTCCCCTCAAGCCTCTCGACGGCTATGATTTCGTCCTTCTCGACCCGGTACTGCTTTCCGCCCGTTTTTATCACGGCAAACATAATTTCCTCCGTATTTTCAAAAAACGTGATTTTCGCATTTTCAACGCGGTCTGTCAAATGTTTTTAACGGCTGATAGTGCCCCTGTTTGAAATTTATGGGGGTCGCCACGACCTCTTTAAGAGGTCTCGCGATGACAAGTGTTTGTCATTGCGAGCGAAGCGAAGCAATCCCGCACTCTTCTTTTTCGATTGTTTTCAAACTGAGGCACTACTTAACGGCTTGTCGGGGAAAATCACGCGTCGGTGAGCGCGGCGATTGCCGGGAGGTCCTTCCCCTCCAAAAGCTCCAAAAAGGCCCCGCCGCCGGTGGAGATGAACGAAAACTTGTCCGACTCCCCCGCGCGGTGGATGGCGACGTCGGTGTCCCCGCCGCCGGCGATGGTGAGCGCGTACGCGTTGGCGACCGCCCGCACCATGGCCATCGTGCCGCGCGAGAACTGGTCCATCTCGAACACCCCCATCGGGCCGTTCCAGATTATCGTCTTGGCGTCGTTCAAAACCTCGGTGAAAAGCGTGACGCTGGCGGGGCCTATGTCCGGCGCGACCCATCCGTCCGGTATTTCCTTGCCCGGGACGACCTTGGTAGTGGCCCTCGGGTCGAGCCTGTCCGCCACGACGAAATCCACGGGAAGGTAGAAATTGACCCCCTTTTCGCGCGCCTTTTTCCTTATTTCCGCCACCGCATCCAACATGTTCTCCTCGTACCTGTTCTTGCCCACTCCGTATCCCAGCGCCTTGTAGAACGTGAAGGCGAGCCCGCCGCCGACGATAATCTTGTCCACCTTGTCTATCAGGTTCATGAAAATCTTTATCTTGGTCGAGGCCTTGGCCCCGCCCACGATGGCCACGACCGGCCTTATAGGGTTGGCTACGGAGCGGTTGAAATACTCTATCTCCTTTTTCATGAGATAGCCGCACCCGGCCGGTTTGACGAACTTCGTAATCCCCTCGGTCGAGGCGTGGGCGCGGTGCGCCGTGCCAAACGCGTCGTTGACGTAGAGGTCGGCCAGCCTGGCGAGTTTTTTGGAAAACTCGGGGTCGTTCTCCTCCTCCTCCTTGTGGAACCTCAGGTTTTCAAGGAGCAGGACGTCCCCGTCCTTTAGCGCCGCGACCGCCTTTTCCGCCTCCGGCCCCACGCAGTCCTCGGCGAAGAAAACCTCGCGGTCTAGCAGGCGCGACAGCCTTTGCCGGACGTGGCCGAGGCTGTACTTCATGTTGCGCTCCCCCTCCGGCCTGCCGAGGTGCGAGGCGAGGATTATCCTGGCCTTCCTGTCAACCAGGTCGTTTATCGTCGGGAGCGCCGCGCGTATCCTGACGTCGTCCGTTATCTTCTGAAACTCGTCCATCGGGACGTTGAAGTCGACGCGCACGAAGCACCGCTTGCCTGCCACGTCCATGTTGTTGATGCAGAGCTTGTTAAGCACGGGTGCTACAGCCCCCTGCCCGCGACGTATTTGACGAGGTCGTTCACGCGGTTGGAATAGCCCCACTCGTTGTCGTACCAGGCCAGCACCTTCACCAGTTTGCCCTCCATCACCTTCGTGGTGAGCCCGTCCACGGTGCTGGAGACGTTCGTCCCCTTGAAGTCGGAGGATACAAGCTCCAGGTCGGTGTAGGCCAGTATCCCCTTCAACGCCCCTTCGGACGCCATTTTAAGGGCGGCGTTCACCGCCTCCTTCGTCGTGGTCTTTTCCACGTTGCAGACGAGGTCTATGAGCGAGACGTTGGACGTCGGCACGCGGATGGCCAGTCCGTCCAGCCTCCCCTTCACCTGCGGCAGAACCAGGGCGACCGCCTTCGCCGCGCCCGTCGTCGTGGGGATTATGTTGAGCCCGGCGGCGCGCGCCCTTCTTAAGTCCTTGTGCGGGAAGTCCAGAACGACCTGGTCGTTGGTGTAGGAGTGTATCGTCGTCATCTGCCCGGTTACGAATCCGAAGTTTTCTATTATCACCTTCACAACCGGCGCGAGGCAGTTGGTGGTGCAGGAGGCGTTGGAAATAATATTGTGCTTTGCCGGGTCGTAGCTCTTTTCGTTCACGCCCATGACTATGGTGACGTCCTCGTCCGTCGCGGGGGCGGAGATGACGACCTTTTTGGCGCCCGCCTTGAGGTGCTTTTCGGCCCCGTCGCGCTTGGTGAAATGCCCCGTGGACTCCACCACGACGTCAACCCCGAGGTCCTTCCACGGGAGCGTCGCCGGGTCTTTTGCGCTTAGCACCTTAAGGCTCCTTCCGGCGACCTTTATGACGTCCCCCTCGACCTTTACGTCGTCGTGCAGGTTCCCAAGCACGGAGTCGAACTTAAGGAGGTGGCCCAGCGTCTTGGGGTCGGTGAGGTCGTTGACGGCCACGAAATCAAGCGCTTTGTCGTGGAGGGCGGCCCTGACGATGTTCCTGCCGATGCGTCCAAACCCGTTTATCGCAACCTTGATTGCCATTTGAATCTCCCAAAATTAAATAAAAACCCAGCCGATTGACCCTGCATCCTTATTTATAAGCCTTGCGTTATAATCAGTCAACTACAACGATTTCGGGGGCGGACGCGAAACGGACGCCCGTCGAAGACCGGTGATATAATAGGCAAAATTTTGGAGGAAATATTTAGGCATATGTGGCAGACATTACTCTTGTTGATTCTTTCCAACCTTTTCATGACGTTCGCGTGGTACGGGCACCTCAAGCACCTCAGGGGACAGCCGCTGATAATCGCCATCGTCGCAAGCTGGGCCATTGCGTTCGCGGAGTATTGTTTCCAGGTCCCGGCAAACCGCATCGGCATAAACTCCCTTTCCCTCCCCCAGCTGAAGGTGATGCAGGAGGTCATAACGATGGTCGTTTTCGCGGGTTTTGCCGTGGTTTACATGGGTGTTCCGATAACGCGCAACCTGCTGTGGGCGGGGCTTTGCCTGGCGGGTTCGGCGTACTTCATCTTTAAGGACGGACTCCCGGTAAGGTAAGGGCCGGAACTATTTCCCGCCCAGAAGGCGGCGCAGGGCCGCCCCGGGATCGGCGTCCTCCATGAGCGAGCTTCCGATGAGGAAGGCGTCGACGCCGATTTTTTCCAGCTCGGAAAGCGTGTACGAATCCTTCAGGCCGCTTGCGCTCACGAGCATGCGCGCGGTTTTTATCTTCGGCGCCAGCCGCCTCGTGGCGCCTACGTCCACCCGCAGGTCCGGATCCCTGAAATCGCGGTTGTTTATCATGACCGCGGGGCGCGAGGCGGGAAGCCACCCTATCTCGCTCTCGTCGTGTATTTCGAGCAGAGCCTCGACCCCGGCCTCCTGTGCCGCCCCGCACATCTCCTGAAACGCGTCCTTCGAGTCGAAGTTTGCCGCCATCACCAAAATCGCGTCCGCGCCGTATGCGCGCGCCTCGTGCGCCTGAAACGGGTCTATGAAAAAGTCTCCTCCGCCTTGTTCTCCAGAATTTTTTTCAGGACGGGCGATGGCCGCCCCCGTTCCTTCTGCATCATGTAGAAATCCCCAACTTGGGCCACAGTGCGTCGACCCTTTTTTTTACGCTTTCGTCCATCTCTATGTCGTCCGGCCATTCGCGGTCGTGCCCGTCGGCCGGCGTTTTTTTCGTGGCGTCGACCACCAATCCGGCGCCCGCCTTCACTATGTCACGCTCCGGGTCGGTGTTGTTGAACAATTTCCATGCGACCGTCGAAAGGTCGGACGGCCTTATGCCAGCGTCCACCATCACCGCGATGTTGACCATCGTCCCCGCCGGGCCGCCCAAAAGCCGCGCCACCGACTCCCGGGAGGCGGTTCGTTTGTCCACCGCGCAGATGATGACGCGGTTTGCGGTCTCCCTTTCGGGGATGAAGAACGGGCCGAGGCCGGCTTTCGCGCACTCCCGGCCGATTGCCCCGTCGTCCACCGGCTTCAGCGGAGGCCGTTTCCGTTCGGTCTCGCCGGGGCCGCGCGACGTGGAGTCAATCCCCAGCTTCGAGCCGCGCAGGGGATGCGGGGCGGAGTGGTCCAGCACGTCCAGCACCCCCTTGGAAAAAAAGAGGTCGTCGTCGAGGTCCAGGTTGTTTAGAAGAGCGCGAAACACCCCGCGGTGGTCGTGGACGTCGACCGCCGGGTCGACGGCCAGTATCATCTTCGCAAAGCTCATCTGGCCCGCCCCCCAAAGCGCGCTCATGAGCCGGTGGGCCGCGTAGGGATAATTTTTTTCGACCGACACGACGACGCAGTTGTGAAAAACACCCTCCCACGGCAGGTCCATGTCCGCGATTTCCGGGTTCACGGCCTTCAGCATCGGAAGGAACAGTTCGCACGTGGCGCGCCCCATGTAGCAGTCCTCCATGGGCGGCTTGCCCACTATGGTCGTAAAATAAACCGGGTTTCGACGCCGCGTAACCGCTGTGACGTGGAAGACCGGATAAGGTGCGGCGAGGGAGTAATAGCCGGTGTGGTCGCCGAACGGCCCCTCCATGCGAAAATCCTCGTCCGGGTCTACGTACCCCTCAAGCACGATCTCGGCGTCGGCCGGAACCCAAAGGTCTGTCGTCTTGCATTTCACGATGCGCACCGGCTTTTTCCTTATGAAGCCCGCCAGCATCAGCTCGTCCAGGCCCCTTGGCAACGGGGCCGTGGCGGCGTACGTCACGGCCGGGTCGGTTCCTATCGCTACGGCGACCGGCATCCTCAAACCGGCCTTTTTGTACTCGTGGAAATGGTGGGCGCCGTCCTTGTGTATGTGCCAGTGCATTCCGGTGGTGTTTTTGTCGTAAATCTGCATCCGATACATCCCCACGTTGCGCCGTCCGTCGAGCGACTTTGTAAAGACGAGCGGGAAGGTCACGAACCTGCCGGCGTCCTCGGGCCAGCACTTAAGGGCCGGAATTTCGAAAAGGTCCGCGTCGCCCCCCGTCTTCACGACTTCCTGGCACGGGGCGCCGCCGGTTATTTTTTTTGGCTGGGTCCTTCCCACCTCGAAAAGCATGGAGAGCATTTTCAACTTCTCGCCCATCGTTTCGGGCGGCGCGGAGTTAAGGATTTTGGCGATCCGTTCCGCCACCTCCCCGACCCTCTTCACGCCAAGCGCCATCGCCATCCGCTTTTCGCTCCCGAAGGCGTTTATGAGGACGGGCATCGCGCTACCTTCCACGTTCTCGAACAAAAGCGCCTTTCCGCCGCCGGGGGATTTGCTGACTCGGTCCGTTATCTCGGTAATCTCGAGAATCGGGCTGACTTTCTCCCGAATTCTCAAAAGCTCCCCCTCGGCCTCGAGTTTTTGTATGAAATCCCCCAGGTTGTCCATTCTTTGAAACCCCGTTAAAAAAGCGGCCTGCCGGTCATCTCCGGCGGCTGTTTAATCCCCATAAGCTTCAAAACGGTGGGGGCGACGTCGCAAAGCGCGCGGTCGTCGCCGTTCGACAGTCTTTTCGGCTCCGCACCGAAGACGTAGAACGGGACTCGGTTCGTGTTGTGCGCGGTTATGGGCCGGCCGTTGGCGTCCAGCTTCTCCTCTATGTTGCCGTGATCGGCGGTTACCACGAGCCATCCCCCTTTTTTCCTCACGGCCTCCGCCATCCTCCCGACGCAGTGGTCAACGGTCTCCACCGCCTTCACGCAGGCCGGGAAGACGCCGGTGTGCCCCACCATGTCCCCGTTGGCGAGGTTGACGATGACGGCGGCGTATTCGCCGGAGTTGACCGCCTCCACCACGCCGTCCGTGACCTCGACGGCGCTCATCTCCGGCTTGAGGTCGTAGGTCGCCACCTTTGGCGAGGGGACGAGCCTTCGGGTCTCCCCCTCGTACTCGGTTTCCACCCCGCCGTTGAAGAAGAACGTCACGTGGGCGTATTTTTCCGTCTCCGCGGTGCGAAACTGGCGAAGGCCGAGTTTTGAAAAAAGCTCGCCAAGCCCGTTGCGCGGGTGGCGTGTCTCGAAGGCGACTGGAAAATGAAAATCCTCGCTGTAGTCGGTCATGCCGTAGATGTTGACTTCCGGCTTCACAACCCGGTCGAACCCTTTGAAGTCCGGCTCGGAAAGCGCGCGGGCAAGTTCCCTCACGCGGTCGGCGCGGAAGTTGAAAAACTGCACCGTGTCGCCGTCGCGAACGACCCCCTCCCTTGCGATTACGGTCGGCTCTATGAACTCGTCCGTAACGCCCCTTCCGTACGACGCCTTGATCGCGTCCACGGGGTCGTTGGCAAAAACCCCCTCGCCCCCGACGATCGCCTTGTACGCCCTTTCAACGCGCTCCCAGCGGTTGTCCCGGTCCATCCCGTAGTATCTGCCGCCGACGGTCGCAATTTTTCCCACGCCGATGTCGCGGGTCATTTTCACCAACTGCTCCATATAACCCGCGCCGCTGTTCGGCGGCGTGTCGCGACCGTCCATAAGGGCGTGGATAAAGACCCTTTCGGTCATGCCGTCCTCCCTGCATTTTCTTATAAGCGCCTCGAGGTGGAGGATGTGGCTGTGAACGCCTCCGTCGGAGACGAGTCCTATTAGATGGTAGGCCTTGCCTCCGTCGAGCGCCTTTTTAATCCCCTCCCCTATCGCAGGGTTTTTGAAGAACGAGCCGTTTTTTATCGCTATGCTGATTTTCGGAAGCTCTTGGGCGATGACGCGCCCCGCGCCGATGTTGAGGTGTCCCACCTCGGAGTTCCCCATCTGCCCGTCCGGCAATCCGACGTATTCCCCCGAGGCGTGGATGAACGCGGGCGGAAAGTTGGCGTTGAAATAGTCGAATGTCGGCGTCCTTCCGGCACTGATGGCGTTGCCGTGGTCGTCCGGGTTGTGTCCCCAGCCGTCGAGTATGCACAGGGTTACGGGAGGATATTTCTTATTTTCCACTTTTAAATTCTACCGCGCTTTTGCCGCCGATTAAAGGCGGCGAATCCGCTCGTGATGAGTCAGTTGGAATTTTTCCGAATATGACTTTAATGTCATCTCTGAAAGCGCGCCTTTGGTCAAGCCATATTTTTCCATACCTTACTTCCATTATTTCTTCCATAACCGTTCTACGAGCAAAGGTTTCCCGTAATCCCCAACCGATGGCCGTTTTCCGGAGTCATCTCTTCG
>JACQBU010000096.1 GCA_016194375.1 Nitrospinota bacterium | reverse complement strand
GTTTGGAGAGGTGGCCGAGAGGCCGAAGGCGCAGGTTTGCTAAACCTGTGGACGGGAAACTGTCCCAAGGGTTCGAATCCCTTCCTCTCCGCCATAAAAATAAGACCCCCGTAGTGGGTGTTGTTTTTATGGTTGGCAAAGAAGGGATTCGAAGGGGAGCGAGCGGCCCGACCGGGCAGGGAGGGCATTTCGGACGGGGAGTCCGAAATAGCGAGCGAGGGGAGCCGACGCAGGAGCCGACGTTACGTCGGCGACGTAGGCGGAGAATCCCTTCCTCTCCGCCACATAAAAAATCCCCCCCGTGGGAAAGGTTTTTTTATTTGTCGCGACTGAGGAGCTCGATGGCGAGCCGACCACCCAAGCTATTAGGGGACGCGCCCGGATTTTTTAAGATGTGCTAGCTTCAACCCGCGCTTGTAACCAATGGGCGAGAATTCATTGCCGCTTAAGCGGCAGTCACGGACTAGAGTCCTTGGCGCCAAGCGGCGTAACCATTATGGCCCGGCGGGGTGGTGTTAGAGCATCATCGCCGGTCTGGAATTGTCCCGGCGGCTCGTTTTGCCCGCACTAAAAGAGCCGAAATGGATGATCTTCATTTCGCAAGAGACATGCTCGCGAGCGCCGCGAACCGCGCGGCCTTCTTGGCCGCGTGAAAGCCCGCGCGTTCCGTGGCGGTGTGATTCACCGCCACGAACACGGTGACTTGACCTTCCTCGACGGTGGCCCTCAGGGTGCGGTCGCCGGCCCTCCGCACTTACTCACTATTTCCATTCCCACAACTGCGACCGCGCGTTGCCTTGGGCGTCAACGTCGTGTTCATACACTACTGCCGTGCCATTCAACCGCGTCCACTTGGCAACCGATGTTTGGTAGTAGACAGCTCCCCGATAGCTTACCGAACCGTCTTTCTTGATGGTTCCCACGCCGCTTCCGACCCACGTCATTCCGCCTCCCTCGCTATTCATGGTGATGCCCTGTCCCTCGCCGTACAGGGTCCCGTCCGGTCGCATCTCCGAGGCGTACGTGCCCGTTGTCTTATGGCCGACGCCAAGGATGGATCCGGTTGCTTCAAACGTGGTCTCCATCCTCGGGCCGCCGCCCGCGCTTGCCAGCACTCGCTGAAGGGTCACCTTCCCTTTTTCCTCGCCAATCTTTTCTCCCAGCATAAAATCCTCCTGTGAAGTTCCGTTAAAGTTCTATCCTGGATTTTTGAGTCCCCAACCACCTCTATTTTACACCGCACCGCCTCTGGGGACAATAATATGCGCCATGGAAAAAGAGTCGAACCATGCAACCCATCACGGCGCGGTGGCCGATTTTCCAGTTGCGGCTTTGGATTATTCACGATTGAAGCGGATTTAGTCACTGCCTTTAGGATTATAAAAGGCGCCGACCCCGTTTCCCCAAACATATCAAGCGACAAACGGGTCGTCGGCTAGGCCTTGGTTTCGCCGCGTCCGGGCGGGGCGGACGGCGGGCGTCAGGTTTCTTTAGACGCTTCCCGTTTGAACCTCTCCAACTGGATCTCAACCTCCCTGGCGTCCAAAATGCCCAGTTGCGCCATCACTTCCCCTATCCTCTTGCGGGACGACGGCTCGACGATTATCCGGTTTTCGGAAAAATTGCCGTGAATCTGCTCTATGAGCGCGTCGGCGAGCTGGTCGTACGTTATTAATCCATTGTTGACCAGAAATTCCCCGAACAAAAAAAAGTTGTATGCATCCATCAAATCCTCCTTCGAATTGAGGCCATGACGCCCGGAGTCTCGAGAAAAGGCTCTTTTCGAGATATGAGCAATATCCGGGCCAAACGCCGCGCAAATAAAATCAAATCGTTGGAAGGGCCCTCCGTGAAACGTGTCCTTTATCAGAACCTACGGGAGAATTGTTGGCGGACCAAAAAACCGGTTGAAATCGGCGGAAAAAATTTCGTCGGGGATTGCGCATGAAAGTATTTCGGATTCCGGCCGACATGCGATTGCATTATTTTTATGCTAATAAATAAACTGCCATAAGACTGAAACGACGGGACGCGCCCCCCAAAAAGAAGGGCTCCCGTTAAAGCGGCTTGGTCGGGCGTTTTTCGAGTTTGGCCAGCCTTTTTAGCGTCTCCGGCCCGCGCGAAATCGCGGCGGCCTGCCTTCTCCACTCCGAAATCGGAACCGCCGGCAACCCGGCGTAAACCCCCGGTTTTTCCAAATCCCCCACCACGCCGCTTTTGGCCGCTATCATCACGTTGTCGCCTATCGTGACGTGGTCCCTTATCCCCGCCTGCCCCCCGATGACGACGTTCCTGCCTATCCGAACCGACCCCGATATGCCGGCGCACCCTGCTATCACGGTGTTGTTCCCAATCACGCAGTTGTGGCCGATCTGCACGAGATTGTCTATTTTCACGCCGTCCCCTATCACGGTCTCGTCCAACACCGCGCGGTCTATGCAACTGTTCGCGCCTATCTCCACGTCGCTCCCTATCCTCACGGTTCCTACGTGGGGAAACTTCACCTGCGCGCCGTTTTTGTCCGGAACGAACCTGAACCCGTCGCCGCCGATGACGCATCCGGCGTGGATGACAGTCCTGTCGCCGATTTTTGAGCCGGAATGGACGACCGCGTTTGGAAAAATCACGCAACCGTCCCCCACCGTCACGTTTTGGCCTATCGCCGCCCCAGCGTGCAGGCGGGCGCCGCGTCCTATCACGCTCCCCGCGCCGACGCTGACGAAGGGGCCGACGTCGCTCCCCTCCCCTATTTTTGCGGTCGGATCAATCGCCGCGGAGGGGTGCCTTTTTCCCGCCGGTTTCTCCTGCGGGTGGAGGATGGAGACCGCCCTGGCAAAAACCAGCGAGGGGCGCTCCGCCGTTATGACGGTCAGTCCGGCGTTGATTCCCGGCGGGGCGATTACGGCGGAGGCGCCGCATTTTTGCGCCGACCCGAGCAGTTTTTCGTCCTCGAGGTAAATCAGGGAGCCCTTCACCGCGTTTTTCATGGAGGAACAGGACGCGACCTCCGTCTCGGGGTCGCCCTTAAACGGCGCCCCCAGCGCGGCGGCCAGTTCGCGAAGCTTCATCCGGTTAATTTAACCCGCTTTGGCCCGATTATGAATAGGAAAATGCGCCCCCGGCGGCGGCCTCACTTCGGGCCGGGCGCGGCGGCCGGTGGCAGTATCGGGTGCGTCAGGGAGTAGTCCGCGTTCATCAGCACTATCTGCCTTGCCAGAAGCCTCGCCTCGTTTATCAGCACCGGCCCCTGGAGGTTGGCGGTCATTTGCGCCAGGTCCGGGGGAAGCGTGACTATCACCCTGACGACGACCTCCCGCGCGCCCCCCGCCTTAACGGCCTCCAAGTCCTCGTCGGCCGCGTCGAACCGGTAGTCCGGCTTGAACAAAAACGGGTTGATGACGACGAACGCCAGGTTCGGCTCGTCAACGGACTGCAACAACTCAAAGGGGGTTCCTTCGGCGAAAGGAAGGACGACGTAACGGCGCCGTCCTCCGAAGCCTATCATCCCCTCCGGGAAGGTCAGTATCTTGGAGGGGTCGATTTTAATCTCGCCGAACCGCCGGGTGTTGATGATCATTTTTTCTTCCCTTCCAATCCGCCCAGCATGCCCCTGAGCGCGGCGACGTCCTCCGTCTTCCAGCCGGTCGCCAGCCTGTTTTGCTCCCGCATCCCGCCATATATCTCCTCGCGGTAAACGCCCGTCGAACGCGGAGCCTCCACCCCGATGCGGACGGACTGCCCCTTGACGTCCATGATTGAAACCTTGACGTCGTCCCCTATGTTGATCGCCTCGCCTATCTTCCTGGTAAGAACGAGCATCCTTATTCTCCTTGACCTCCCCCGGTCTCGTACCCCGCGGCGCGGCGCCCGACCGGCCTCACAGGTAGCTCATCAGGCCCGGCTGAAGAAGCTTGGCCGTCACCTGGGACGTGGCCTGGTACGACAACTGCAACTGCGCCAATTGGGTCAGGACCTTGGCCATGTCGGCGTCCTGGACGTTTGAGAGTTGCACGCTGTTTGCCGCCTGATAATTTGTGAGCTGTGTCGCGGTGGAGGTTATTTGGTTTATCCGCCCACCCACGACGCCTCGGGAGAACGACACGGCGTTTAGAGCGGATTGTATGTTCGGCATCATCCCCCTCAGCGCGGCCTGGTCGTCCGCCTTCATCGCGGCGCTGAATTTTTGAAGGGTCGTTATCAGGTTTCTTCCGCCGCCGATTCCCAAAAGCTCCGCCGTGGTCCCGGTTCCAATGTCGGTGGCGTAGGCTATCGTTGCGGGGGTGTTGGAGGTGATGACAAGCGCGTTTCCGACCGGGTTTATCGCCGCCGTGGCGTTGAGTCCGGGGGACGCGTTTATGGCGTTTATCAGGTCGCCGACGGTTTTTGCCCCGGCGAACGAGACGGTGTTCGACGCGTTGCCGTTGGCGACGGTGATGTTTCCGGGCGTCAGTCCCGCCCCCCCCAGAAGGTCGCCCAGCGCCGTGTCCGCGGTCACGGCCGGGTTCAGCGAGTCGCCGCTGAACGAGGCCGCGTTTCTGGAGCCGGCAATCCCGAGCCCGGCCGCCGCCGTTCCGACGACGTCCGTTATCGTCAGCGGGCCGGACGCGTTCGTGCCGTTGTTGTCGACGATTTTTATGGACCGTCCGTCCTTTGAAACGGAGGCGGTCACGTTGGCGGCTCCGCCGTTGATGGCGCTTATAACGGCGTTCAGGTCCCCCCCGGCGGCGACGTTCACCGCGGTCGCGGCTCCGGCCCTGTCGGTTATCGTAAATTGCGCCGGAGTCGCGCCTATGCCCGCCCCGCCCCTGAGGGCCGACAGCGGAGTGGGGTTTGCCGCCCCCGCGTCCAAGGCCGGGTTCAGGTTCGCGGCCAGGAAGTCGGACCCGAAAATGTTGCTTTGTATCGACGCCCCGGCGTTTATGTCGATGTTTATTTCGGTCGCGTTTCCGGTGAACAGGCCGTTTTGGTTTATCGGCGGAGCGCTCGTGGCGGTGCCGCCGAATATGTATTGGTCGCCGATTTTTGCGTTTCCGACCTGTATCGCCTGGCCGATCATGTTGTCCACGGTTTGGGCCGCGGCGGCAAGGGACGACGGGTTGTTCGTGGCGGACGACGCGGCCTGAACCATGAGCGACTGCGCCGAGACGACCAGGCTTGAAAGCGAGGAGAGCGCCCCGTCCGCCATGGACAGGGAGGCGTTGGCCTGCCGGCCGAGGGCGGCGTACTTGGTCATGGCGCCGTTGCTGGCCTGCAGGTTCAGAATCTGGCCTATCGCGACGGGGTCGTCCGCCGGGCTGTTCACGCGCTTGCCGGAGCTGACCTGGTTGTTCACGTCCAACAGCGACTGGGTCTGCAACTCGAGGTTGAAGACGGCGTTGTTGTAGATCATCGCGTTCGTCACTCTCATCATAACTTTTCCCCCTTAAATCATGTTCATAAGCGTCTGAAGCATCTGGCTTACGGTCGTCAGGGTTTTGGCGGCCCCCTCGTACGAATTTTGATATTTGACCAGGTTGATCATCTGCTCGTCCATGTTCACGCCGGAAACCTGCTGGACCATGTTGCTGATTTGCGTGCCCACGTTTTGGTTGAGCGTCAGGTTGTCGGTGGCGTTCTTGGTGCTCGTGCCGACGGTCCCGACAAGGGACCCGTAATAATCGCCTATCGTGTAAAGGCCGGTCGAACCCGTGGCGCCCGACGGGCTCCACGCCCCGCCCATCACCGTCCGGTTTTGTATGTCGCCGATTTGCCGGGCCAGGCCGCCGTCCCCGGCCTGCGTGGTCGTTCCGGCGGCTATTTTGTTCGGGTCGTTACGTATCGCTGGGTTGACGGACATTTGCGTCGCGGCGTTGTTCACCGCGCTCACCGTGAAGGAGTCCCCCGCCCTAGGCGTTCCGGTCAGGGCTATCGAATAACCCCGTTGCCGGAAGAAGCCCTGTACGGAGGCCAAGGTCGCGCCGCCAAGCGCGGCCGTTCCCCCCTTGTCGATGTTCGACACGGAGTAGCTTGTGCCGTCGAAGGATAATTTGTAATGGTCGAGGTCCGCGTTGGCGGGGTTCAACAGCGTTCCGGTTATGGTTCCGTTCCCGGCGTTGGAAAGCGCGCCGAACCCCCCCGGCGCGGGGGGGTTGAAAAAGTTCAGCCCGGTCGAGCCGTCCAACCCGTATCCGGTGACGTGCAGGTTGTTGACCTGCTCGACGACGGATCCGGCGAGCGAGTCGAGCCCGTTGAGCACGTTTTGCACGTCCGTGTCGCGGGTCTGCACCCACGCCCCCACCTGCCCCCAGGTTATCCGGTCAGTTATGTCCCTCCTTGTCCCGTCCGGGGCGTTCCAATAGATTGAGCTCACGCGCGGGTTGGCCGGGCTCAACCCCGCGGAGAGGTCGTAGCTGTTCTGGCCGTCGACGAGCGGACTTCCGTTTTTCAACATGACTATGTCCTGTCCGTTGCTCTGCTCGAAATAACTCACGCCGACCAGGTTGCTTAGGCTTTTCAACAGGCCGTCCCTTTGGTCGCGATAGTCGTTCGCCTTGTTGCCGTTTATTTCGGTCGTTGATATCAGGGCGTTCAGTTTGGCTATCTGCGACGCGTAGCCGTTTATCTGCGGTATCGCGGCGGCGATGTTCTGGTTCGCGTTCCCCTGTATCACCTCCAACTGGGCCGCGGCGTTCGACACCTGCCCGGCGAGAGTGTTTGCGGCCGACGCCACCGCCTGCCGTTCGGTGGCGCCGCCGGGGTTGGTGGTGAGCGTCTGCCACGACTGAAAGAAATTGCCCAGCGCGTTTCCAAGTCCGGCGCCGGACGTGTCGTTCATGACGGTGTCCACCTGGTTCATAAGCTGGGACTTGGTGTTCCAAAGGCTCGTGGTGCTGTTGTTGTCAAGCGACTGGCCAAAGAGGTAGTTGTCGAAGCTTCGCGTGACGCTCGAAACGACGACGCCCGTGCCCACCGAATAGGGGCCGAAATTTTGCGTGGGGCCCGCCGTGAGCACCGCCGTCTCCTGATTATAGGCCGGGTTGTTGATGTTGGCGATGTTGTTGCCGACCACGCCCATGGAGGTCTGGCTCGCGGCCAGCGCGTTCCCCGCCGTGTTCATCACGCCGTATATGTTCATGTCAGTACGACCTCCTCAAAAGCAATCCCGGGCGGACCTTTTCATCCGCCATCCTGCCCGGCAGATACGTCTCCGCCGAGCCGCCGCCCAGGGAGTTGACGTGCTTTATGCACCTCCTCGTGACGCCCAGCGCGTTGACGACGAGGCTCCGGTTGGCTCCGTTTAGTTCCGCGATCCTCGCCGACGTCGCCAGCAGTTTCTCCCTTGTCTCCAAAAGGCGCCTTGCGTCGTCGGGGTTCTTCTCGGTTTTTGCCAGCGCGCCCACGGTCGGTTCCCCAGCCGCGGCCCCGTTTTCGGCGGCCATTCGGACAAGGAGCGACCTTATCTCCCCGCCCCCCGCCGTTATCTCCGCGCCCACCGCCTCCTTTTCACGCGCCATCGCGTCAAGGCCCGCGACGTCCCACCTCCTCAGCGCCTCGTTTTCGTCCTCGATGACGGACGAGAGTCGAAGGTAGAGATCGTGTTCCAGCTCAAGCAGTCCGACGAGCTCGTTCGCAAGGCTCATTTCGCGCCCCCGTTTTTGGCCGCCTCGACCGCGAGGTAGGTCTTGGACAGCTTGTTGTAAATCGCCCGCGCTATGCCGCTGTTCCCCCGCCTTGCCATGTTCGCGGCCATATGGTCGTCGAGCATTGACTTGTAAATCTCCTCCGCGTTTCCGCCGCCGGTCGCGCCCCCCTTCGGAACGGACTTCCTCATGGCCGAAACGACCTCCTTCATGAAGAGCGACTCGTAATCCACGGCGAGTTTTTTCAGCCTCGCCAGCTCCTTTTTCTGCCGGTCCGTCGCGTTCTCGGGAACGGCGTTAAACGTTTTTCTCGCCGCGCCCGCGTTTGCCGGGGCCATTGCCGGTTGGCCGCCGGGGCCGGAACCGTTCATAATATTTCGAGCTCCCCGTTGAGCGCGCCGGCGGAGTGCAACGCCTTGAATATGGCCGCGAGGTCGCCCGGCGACACGCCGAGCGCGTTGAGGGCGTTGACCAGCTCCGTTATGTTTGCGTTCGGCTTTATCACGTTGAGTTTTTCCTTCGCCGCCGGGGTTTCCGGCGCGCCCCCCTCCCTCCTTATCCTCACGGTCATGTCCGCTATGCTGATGGCGACGTTTCCCACCTCGACGTGCTCGCCTATGATGACGGCGCCGCTTCTTTCGTCCAGAACGACGCGGGCGGGCGCGTCGGTTTTCACCTCCAACGACTCGAGCTCGGAGATGAACGCGAGGCCGTCCGCCTGCGACGCGGGCGGGACGCCGACCTCTATGGATACGGCGTCGGCCCCCTTGGCGGTCCCGTCGCCGTATTTTTTGTTGATTTCAGCGGCGACGCGGGAGGCGGTCGTGAAGTCGGGCTTGTCCAACAACAGCGTAAACTTGGTCTTGGAGGCGAACTCGTTGTGAACCTCCTTCTCGACTATGGCGCCGCCGGTTATTATTCCCTGCGTGGGCGTCTGGTCGAATATCTCGCGCTTTTTGTCGGTTTTTCTCAGCATCGGGAAGGAGCCCTGCGCCACGGCGTAGGTTTCGCCGTTGGCCGCCTTGAGCGGGGTTATGAGAAGCGTGCCCCCCTCGAGGCTCCTGGCGTCCCCCAGCGACGCCACCGACGCGTCTATCTTCTGCCCCGGTTTGGAGAACGCCGGAAGGTTCGCCGTCACCATGACGGCGGCGACGTTTTCTATCCGCACGTCCTGAAGGAACCTCGTCTGGGAAACTTCGGTCTGCGTGGACCACAGTTGCGTCACGTCCACCGTGGTCCCCAGCCGCTTTAACATGGCTATGAGGGTCTGGGCCGTGAAGGGGGTGTTCCACGACCTGTCGCCGGTGTTTTTAAGCCCGACCATGAGGCCGTAGCCGATCAGCTGGTTCTGCCTCATGCCGGCCACCGTGGCCATGTCCTTTATCCGCGACGCCCCGGCCGCGGGCGGCAAAAGCGCCGCCGCCATAAAAATTGTGACGACCGTCCTTTTCATGTCGCCTCCCCTAGAACGGCCATATGACCGACAACGCCCTGCCGAGCCAGCCGCTTCGGTTGCCGTCATTGAGGTCGCCCACGCCGTCGTACACAAACTCCGCGTTGGCTATTTTCGTCGAGATTATGGAGTTGTCGAAGTTGACGTCCTCCGGGCGGATTACGCCGCCCACGGAGACGTACTGCTCCTCGTTGTTTATCCTCATTTTCCGCCTGCCGTATATCTTCATGTACCCGTTGGGATATACGTCCGTTATCATCGCGGAGATCGTGGAGGTCAGCGCGTCGGACCGAGTGTTCACCCCGCTTCCAGAAAACGTCCGTCCGCCGCTCAACCCCATGTTCGTGGGGCTGGAGCCGGTCGCCATGACGAGCGTGTTGTTGGCGGACCTGGTGGTTTGGGCGCCGGTCAGGTTCGTGGCCTGGGTGTTCTCGACAAGGCGGACGACTATGAGGTCGCCCGTGCGGTACGCCTTGCTGTCCGTGAAGAAGGAATTTTTTGTGTTCTCGCCGGGCCAAAGCGACCCCTCGGTCGTGACGGCCCTTATCGGTTCCGCCTCGGGCATGACCGGCTCCGGGATGCTCTTGCCGGCGCACCCGACCGCCAGCAACACCGCGCCTGTCGCGGTCAGAACCTTCAGCCTCTTTCTCACCTTGCTTCCTCCTTCGCGATAACCGGCCGCCCGCCGCTAGAAGTCAACCCGGACCGTTCCGGCCTCTACGATTTTTGCGAGCAACCGTTTGTTGGAACGCAAATTGACGACGGGAATCATCTCTCCTATCACTCCTTCTTTCCTTGCTATTCCTCGGACGGTCAGTTGCACCGCGTCGCTCTTTGCGACTATGACGACCAAGTCGCCAGCTTTTACGTCCACGCCCCTT
This sequence comes from Nitrospinota bacterium, assembly GCA_016194375.1. Classification (GTDB taxonomy): domain Bacteria; phylum Nitrospinota_A; class UBA7883; order JACRGQ01; family JACRGQ01; genus JACQEX01. The sequence goes on along the minus strand of JACQBU010000096.1, from coordinate 1,628 downwards.
CCTACAAGCGATTTCCGTACCACCTTCCCGGATTGGATGTTTCGCTCGGCCACCCGGCCCACGACGTCCTCCGTTCCCCCGTACAGTTCGGAGGGGGGGGAATCCACGAGCACTCCGGCCACCTCGACCATGTCTGGGGTGATGGTGGCGCCGCGAGGGACGTCCCGCTTCGCCACGACCGCCCGGGCGTGCATTTCAATCACGCAGTTGAGCGACGTCCTTTTGATTACCTTGTCGTTGCTGAGAAACTCGACGACTATCGTCCGCCGGTCTCCGCTATTGGTCGAACCGCCCGGGGCGATTCGATAGGCTTCGTAGTCCTTCGGCGGAGTCTCGTGTTCGATTCCGCCCATTTTTACGAGCCTCCAGTCGGCGACGATTTGCGGCATTTGCGGCCCCAGGTAATCTTCGACCGCCTTGCGCAGTTCCCCGGCAAATTCTGCCCTTTCGGCGGAAAAATTTTCCTTTTGCGCCGGGCCGGGCTCCTCGCGCGAAACTTGGCCGGGAGCGGCACGCGCCGGGGTCCGCGCGAAACCGGCCAGCGCGACCACCAACAATGCGGCGCCTAATTTAGTCATCATCTCCCCCCTTACGTCTTGAGGGCGGTCGCCGTCTGCATCATTTGGTCGGACGTCGTGATCCCCTTAGAGTTCATCTCGTACGCCCGCTGGGCCAGTATCAGGTTCGTCAGCTCCGTGACGACGTTCACGTTCGACGTCTCCGTGAACCCCTGGTTCAGCTGTCCGAACTCCTGCGTGCCCGGCATTCCAATCAGCGGGGTTCCGCTCGCCGCGGTTTGATTGTAAAGGTTCCCCCCCTGCGAGGTGAGGCCGGCGGGGTTTACGAAATCCGCCAGCTCTATCTGGCCCACCACGGCGGGGGTTACGGAGCCCGGTTGTAGCACGGACACCGCTCCGCTGTTGCTTATCGTGACCGACGTGGCGTTCGAGGGTATCCTTACGGACGGGTTGAGCGGCGCGCCGCCGACCGTCACGATTTGTCCCGAGTTGTCCATCTGAAAGTTGCCCGAGCGCGTGTAGGCTATCGTGCCGTCCGGCTGTGTTATCTGGAAAAAACCCCTGCCTTGAATGGCGACGTCCAGGTTGTTGTTGGTCTGCGTGAGGTCCCCCTGCGTGAAGTCCTTTGCGACCGCCGCCAATTTGGTCCCCACGCCGACCTGGATGCCGGCCGGCTCCTGGCTTCCCTGCGGGGTCTCGGTGCCGGGAACGCGCGTGGTCTGGTAGAGAAGGTCCTGAAATTCGGCGACGCTTCGCTTGAAGCCGGTGGTGCTCACGTTCGCCAGGTTGTTGGATATCACGTTCACGTTCTCGGACATGGCGGTCATGCCGGTCGCGGAGGTGTAAAGCGATTTGATCATGTTGCGTTCTCCCTGCTCGTTGTTTTCGCGGTTACCCGGCCGACGCGCTACCTGGCCACGTCGGATATCAGCCGCTGGTCCATCTCGTCGTGCGATTGAATCGCCTTCTGGAACGATTCGTACGCCCTCAGCCCGGTCATCATGCGGGTCATCTCCGCCACCGGGTTTATGTTCGACCCCTCCAAAAACCCCCGCCTGACCAGCGCGGCCGACGGCTCCGGTTGAACCTCGTCCGGCGCCTTGTAAAGTC
>JACQBU010000095.1 GCA_016194375.1 Nitrospinota bacterium | reverse complement strand
GTAGGCCAGGTTAAGTTGCCTGAGCGATTTTGAGACTTCCCCCTCGGCGGGGGTTACGAAAAGATTTTTCTCCACGGATATCTCCGTGAATTTGGACGTCAGGTATCTGCCAAATTGCGACGTCTTGCCGTTGGCGTTGACGAAGTCCATTATGGCCGCCCGTCTGGGACGCCTAACGGCCTGTTTTACGAGCGAGTCTGCCAGCCTTGAAACCTTTGCCAAAAAATATTTAGAGTCGGTGACGGGGTCCTTTACGGGCTCGGTGGCGCAGGAAAAGGTCGAGACGGCCAAAAATGCGAGGAGGGTTAAAAGTCCGTGCTTCATATGTTGAATATTTTTACCACAGCGTCGTGGGGATTACAAACGAGCCCCGTCTTGCGCGTGTTCAACGGAAATTTTCATCCTGAACGCCGATTTTGAGGATTTTGGCGGCGCCCGGTTTCAATCTCACCCTCTCGGACAATCCGATTCCCGCCACCCACAGGATTTCGCTCCCGTGGGCCAACAAAAGCAGGGAATCCCTTTCCCACCTCGGAATTTTCCGGTCGATTAGGAATTTCTTTAGCTTCATCGTGCCGGACGCGCCGATTGGATGAAAAACGTCCCCGCTCCTCCTGTTGCGGAAAAAAGCCCCATCGGGGACGGAGTCGAAGTCCGCAAACACGGTTTTGAATTCCGGGTCGAATTCAGGCGGGGGGCGGTCCACGGTTTCAACGGCCACGGTTCGGCCTATCTCTCCGACATAAACCGACCCCTGCCGGATGAAAGGGTGGGAGAACTCCGCGGGCGCTTTGCCCGAGTCCCTGAAAAAATGGACGAGGTCATGGGCCACCCGGATCATGGCCGCGCCTCGCAGGATTTCATCCCCGTCGACGCTTTCGAGGGCAAGAAGCCGGATGTTCTCGGTGTGCTCGAAGGTTACGTCGGCAAGGCCGCGCCCAATTTTGGTCAGCGCGTGTCTAATGACCTCGCGCTGTAACGCCGGGTGTAGTCCCGCAAGGTCCGCCCGCCTCATGGTAAATCGGCCTCCACCCTCGTCTTCGGAAATCCGGTCGAATAATTCGGAGGCCGTATGTTCGATGAAATCGCTGGCGTCGGCCATGATTTCCGCTGTTTTGCATAGCGCCTCCACTATGGCGGGGTTGTGCTCTTTTTCCAAAAGAGGGATGAGTTCGTTACGAACCCTGTTTCTGGCGTACTTCGACGCAGCGTTTGTCGAGTCCTCCCTGTGGGCGGTGCCGGTTGATTCAAGATGGGCGAGTACCTCCCATTTTCGCGTCCCCAGCAGGGGTCGTATAAAACCTTTTCCCCGCCTGCGCGGTATGCCTGAAAGGCCGGCCGGCCCCGAGCCGCGCAGGAGGTTGAGCAAAACCGTCTCCGCGTTGTCGTCCGCCGTGTGCGCGGTGGCTATCTTGTCGGCAAAGCCTTTGTCCAAAATCCGCTCAAAAACCCCGTAGCGCATTTCGCGGGCCGTGGACTGAACGGTGCCCCCGGAAACCTTTATGCGCCCCGCAACGTCCACCTTTTCCACGACGCACGGGATGGATAGCCGTTTGGAGAGTAGCTCGACGAACTCGGCGTCGGCGTCCGATTCGGCTCCGCGCAGGCCGTGATTGACGTGGCACGCGGAAAGACCGATTTTCAGCTCGTCTTTAAGCGCGTAAAGCGCGGTGAGCAGGGCCGTCGAGTCGGCGCCGCCCGAGGCGGCCACGCAGACCATCTCGCCGGGATCCGTCAACCGGTGGCGCCTTAGGTACTCTAGAAGCTTGTGAGTGAACACCACCTAATATAATATCATTCCATAAACATATGGAAAAAATATTGGTTGTGGACGACGAAAGGGACAACTTGGACCTTGTCGCGCACATCCTTCAAGCCGGCGGCATGGAGTACGACGTTGCCGCCTCCGGTGCGGAGGCTCTGGCAAAAATGGACGGGCGGCAGTTTCCGGTCGTCCTGACCGACCTCATGATGCCCAGGATGAACGGCATTCAACTGCTGGAGAAGGTTAAGGAGTCGTGGCCCGACACGGAGGTCATAATCATCACCGCCCACGGGAGCATAAAATCGGCTATCGAGGCCATAAGGAAGGGGGCGTACGGTTACATCCTCAAGCCCTTCGAGCCGGATGAATTAAGGCTTGAGATAGGCAAGGCGCTGGGGTTGATAAGGATAAAGAGGGAGAATCGCGCGCTACAGGCGGTGCTCGCCGAGGCGCGGCACCCAGCGGTGATGGTGGGCGATTCGCCGAAAATCAACGCCATTAGGGAGCTCGTCAAAAGCGTGGCCTCCACGAACGCCACCATACTGATTACGGGGGAGAGCGGCACCGGCAAGGAGCTCGTGGCGAACGCCATACACAACTCAAGCGAGAGGCGGAACGGTCCGTTCGTCAAGGTGAACTGCGCCGCGCTCGCCGAGACCCTGCTTGAAAGCGAGCTTTTCGGCCATGAAAAGGGGTCTTTCACCGGGGCAATCGCGCAGAAGAAGGGAAAGTTCGAGGCGGCGGACGGCGGCACCATCTTTTTGGACGAAATCGGCGAGATATCCCAGGCCCTGCAGGTTAGGTTGCTTCGGGTCCTTCAGGAAAGGGAGTTTCAGAGGGTGGGGGGCACCAAATCCGTCAACGTGGACGTGAGGGTCATTTCGGCGACCAACCGAAACATTGCCCACGGCGTGCGAGACGGCTGGTTTCGCGAGGATTTATTCTACAGGCTCAACGTCATAGCCATAGAAATGCCGGCGTTGAGGGAGCGCAGGGAGGACGTCCCGGAACTCGCAAAATATTTTCTGGAGAAATTTCGGGTCGAGCTGAACAAGAACGTAAGGTCGATTTCCGACGGGGCGATGAAACGTCTCACTAGCTACGATTGGCCCGGCAACATACGGGAACTGCAAAACGTCCTCGAGCGCTCCGTGGTCCTTTCGGACCACAGCGTTATAGGCGAGGCGGACCTGCCGGAGAACCTAAATCTCTCCTCCTCGCGCCTAGTTTCCTCCGGGGAGGAGCGGCTTGTCTCATTTAAGGAGGCCAAGCGCCGGTTCGAGAAGGAGTTCATCGAAGCGGCCCTCGCTCAGAATTCCGGAAACATCTCGAGAACGGCGGTGATGATTCAGCTGGCCCGTAAGAACCTACAGGACAAGATAAAGGCGTACGGCATAGACGTGGGAAGCCTCTCCGACTGGGACGGGGCGTAAGACGACCAACGGCGGGCGTCAGCGGATCGGTTGGCCCCCGGCCCTGGCCGCACGCCACCACGCCTCGTTCCCGGCGTACCACGCTATGGTGCGCCCGAGCGCGCCCTCAAAACCGTGCCTGGGTTTCCAACCAAGCTCCCTTTCAATCTTCGACGAGTCCACGGCGTACCTGCGGTCGTGGCCCGGCCTGTCCTTCACGAAGGTCTTGAGCGATTTTGGTTTTCCCATCTTCTCCAAGATGAGGTCGGTTATCTCGAGGTTGGTGCGGTCCTTTTCGCCGCCCACGTTGTACGTCTCCCCGGGCCTGCCGTCCCGCAGGATTAGGTCGACCGCGGCGCAGTGGTCTTCCACGTATATCCAGTCGCGTTTGTAAAGACCGTCCCCGTAGACCGGGAGCGGGGCGTCGTCAATCGCGTTGGTTATGAACAGCGAAATAAGCTTCTCAGGAAATTGGCGCGGGCCGAAGTTGTTTGAACACCTGGTGACGACCACCGGAAGGCCGTAGGTGGAGAAGTACGACAAGGCCAGGAGGTCGGAGCCGGCCTTGCTGGCGGAGTAGGGGGAGTTGGGGTGGAGTCCGCTCTCCTCCCTCGCGAGGCCGGAGTCAATGGAGCCGTAAACCTCGTCGGTCGAAACGTGGACATATTTTGAAATCCCCGCCCTTCTCGCCGCCTCGAGCAACACCCCGGTTCCGAGGACGTTTGTCCGCAGGAAAACCCCGGCGTTGTCTATGCTTCTGTCAACGTGGGACTCCGCGGCTAAATGCACCACGGCCGAGATGCCTTTCATCGCGTTTTCCACGACGCCTGGGTCGCATACGTCCCCTTGGATGAAAGTATGGCGAGGGTCGTCGATGACCCCGGCCAGGTTCTTCAGGTTGCCGGCGTATGTCAGCTTGTCGAGTGTTACGACCTCGCCGTCAGGATGTTGGTTTAGAAAATATTCCACGTACCATGAGCCGATGAACCCCGCGCCGCCCGTCACGAGAATTTTCACGTCATCGAGGTCCGCACAAATAAAGCCCCGTCAATGGTAATGCTCCGCTTTCGCGAAGGGCGTGCCGGTCGCGTCCTTGTCCGAGAGAGTCGGGTTTGAGCCGTTTGGGACGGGCCATTGGACGCCCAAGTCGGGGTCGTTCCATATGATGACGCGCTCGTGTTCCGGCACGTGGTAGTTCGTGCATTTGTAGGCGACTTCCGCCAATTCGCTTGTGACGTAGAACCCGTGCGCGAAGCCCGGAGGCACCCAGAGCATCCTCTTGTTCTCCGCGGAAAGCGCGGCGCCGAACCACTTGCCGAAATTCGGCGAGCTTTTGCGGAGGTCCACCGCCACGTCGTATATTTCGCCCGCGACCGCGCGCACGAGCTTTCCCTGCGGCTGGTTAATTTGGTAGTGAAGCCCGCGCAGGGTTCCCTTTCGGGACCTGCTTTGGTTGTCCTGCACGAATCTCGCGCTTATGCCGTTCTCCACGAAGGAAGATTCCTTCCAAACTTCCATGAAAAACCCGCGGGCGTCGGCGAACACCGTCGGCTCGACTATCACGACCTCGGGAATCCGGGTTTTGAGGAACCTCATTGTTTCTTTCGCGCCCCTTAGGCGGACGCCAGCCAATTCACTTCCCGTGGCACTTCTTGTATTTTTTGCCCGAGCCGCAGGGGCAGGGGTCGTTGCGCCCCACCTTTTTCTCGTCGCGCTTTACCGTGTGCGGCTCGGAGACGTCGGCCCCGTGGCTTGCGACGAAATGGGTCGGAGCCCTTTTTTGGAGCGGTTCCTCGATCTTTTCCTCCACCCGCACCTTGAAAACCATGGCGGTCACCTCGTGCCTGAACCGCGCTATCATCTCCTCGAACAATTCGTGCCCCTCGCGCTTGTATTCGCTCAAGGGGTTTTTCTGGGCGTAGCCCCGGAAGCCTATCCCCTCCTTTAGGTGGTCCATTATCAAAAGCTGTTCCTTCCACTGCGTGTCCAGCACGTTGAGCATCACGTACTGCTGTATCTCGCGGAATTTGTCGGCTCCAATTTCGAGCTCCTTCGCCTCGTAAAGCGACTCGATCTCCTTCTCGGCGGCGTCAAGCACGTCCTGCGGCAACATGGAGTCCGCGTTGAGCGCGTGGCCGGAGCCGACGCGGAGGGTTTTGCCGTCCGCGTTTCTTTCAACGTCAAGCCCTAGGCCGAGGTTCATCCGGTTCCTTAGCGCGTCGAAGTCCCATTCCTCGGGGGACGTTTGGGGAAGGGTTTCTTCCACCAGTTGTTGAAGAGTGTCGTCCGCCATCTCCAATAGGGTGGCCTTCAGGTCGGCGCCCTCCAGTATCATCCTGCGCTGTTGGTAGATGACCTCCCTCTGTTTGTTCATGACGTCGTCGTACTCGAGGAGATGCTTTCTAATGTCGTAGTTGTGCGCCTCGACCCTTTTTTGGGCGTTTTCCAACGCCTTTGTAACCATGTTGTGCTCTATCGGCTCGCCGCGCTCCATCCCGAGTTTTTCCATTATCGTCGAAAGCCTGTCCGACCCGAATATGCGCATCAGGTCGTCCTCCATCGAAAGGTAGAACCGCGATTCTCCCGGGTCCCCCTGGCGCCCCGACCTGCCGCGAAGCTGGTTGTCGATTCGCCGGCTCTCGTGGCGTTCCGTGCCGATTATCTTCAGCCCGCCCGCCTTAAGGACCGACTGGCGCTCCTTGTCGCACTGCGCCTTCAACTCGACGGCGCGCTCGGCGTACCGTTCGGCGTACCCCTCCTCCTCCTCGTCCAGATTCTCGGAGCGCATGAGCATCTCCGGGTTTCAGCCGAGGATGATGTCCGTTCCGCGCCCGGCCATGTTGGTGGCAATCGTGACCGCCGCCTCCCTGCCGGCCTGGGCCACTATCTCGGCCTCGCGCTCGTGGTGCTTGGCGTTGAGCACGTTGTGCCGGATCCCCTTGCGCTTCAGCATCGTGGAAAGAAGCTCGGATTTCTCTATGGATATCGTGCCGACGAGCGCGGGCTGGCCCCGTTCGTGGGTCTCGATTATCTCCTCTATTATCGCCTCGTACTTCTCCTCGGCGGTGCGGTAGATGACGTCCGTATGGTCGGACCTTATCATGTTCCTGTGCGTGGGAATGACAAGCACCTCCAGCTTGTAGATGTCGTTGAACTCCGCCGCCTCGGTGTCGGCCGTGCCGGTCATGCCCGCCAGTTTGCCGTACAGGCGGAAGAAATTCTGGAAGGTTATCGTGGCGAGCGTCTGGTTCTCGTTCTCTATCTTCACCCTTTCCTTCGCCTCGAGCGCCTGGTGAAGTCCGTCCGAGTACCGCCTGCCGGGCATGAGCCTTCCCGTGAACTCGTCCACTATGAGGACCTCGCCGTCCTTTACCACGTAATCCACGTCCAGCTTGAAGAGGACGTGCGCCTTCATGGCCTGGTTGACGTGGTGCAAAAGCTCCACGTTGCGCGGGTCGTAGAGGTTGCCGACGGAAAGCAGCTCCTCGGCCTTGGTCACGCCGTCCTCGGTCAGCGCCACGGTGCGCGCCTTTTCGTCCAGGGTGTAGAGGGAGTCCTTCTTGAGAAGTTGGGGGGTTATCTGGTTGACCTTTTCGTATTTGTCCGTGGATTCCTCCGCCTGGCCGGATATTATGAGCGGCGTGCGCGCCTCGTCGATGAGGATGGAGTCCACCTCGTCCACAAGCGCGAAGTTAAGCTCGCGCTGGACGCAGGAGAGCGCGTCAAACTTCATGTTGTCGCGCAGGTAGTCGAAGCCGAACTCGTTGTTGGTGCCGTACGTTATGTCCGCCCCGTAAGCCTCCTGGCGCTCCCGGTCGTCGAGCCCGTGCTGGATGACCCCAACGCTCAGGCCGAGGAATTGGTATATCTTGCCCATCCATTCGGCGTCACGGCGGGCGAGATAGTCGTTCACCGTTATTAGGTGCGCCCCCTTTTTGGAGAGCGCGTTGAGGTACAACGGGAGCGTCGCGACGAGCGTCTTTCCCTCGCCGGTCTTCATTTCCGCTATCTTCCCCTCGTGGAGGGTCACGCCCCCTACGAGCTGTACGTCAAAATGGCGCATGTTTAGGGTTCGTTTAGCCGCCTCGCGACAGACGGCGAACGCCTCGGGCAGTAACGAGTCAAGCGGCTCTCCGTTTTCTACCCTTGACATGAACTCTGCGGTTTTGGCCTTGAGCGCCGCGTCGTCCATGGCCGAAACGGACGGCTCGAGCGAGTTTATTCTCGCCACGGTTTCGCGCAGGCGGTTGAGTTCGCGTTCGTTGCGACTTCCAAATATTTTCCTTACGATTGTTCCGATCATGGCGGATATTATAGAGGATAAAGAAAGTTATTCCAGTTAAAGAATTTGGCTAATATGGCGTTTATGAGGCGAGTTGTTTCTTGGATAGGTTAAGAAGATTGTTTTTTTCGTTTTGAATACTAAAACACCCCCCCTTTTATAGGGCGTCCGATCGTCAACGACCGACCCCTCATGCGACCCTTCGGCCAACATGTTAACGCTAAGGCAAGGCATTCACACCACGCCTTCCTTTAGGACTGCTTCGACCTCGTTCTCTTTTCCTATCTCCTAAATTGGAGATAGTCATGCCAAACATTTAGCGAAATCCCATCATTCAAGGTCTTCCCGTGAATTCAGGACAGGGCCAACAGTATCGGCAACGCAAAGAGAATTCCCACCACCATGGCGATGACTATTGACAGAAAGGATTCATCACTCATGCAGGAATGACCGAATCAAACCGGATAATGATCATGCGTGAGGTACATAATGTTTCACCTCCTAACTCTTATCTTTACATCCTCATCTTACCCCTTTTGTTTTCTTTTGACTCATTTTTGATTCATCGACGCGTACCGCGGTACATTTGCGCGGTGTTCCCTTTTGTTCATACAATAAGGGATGAATTTGAAAAGTGAACCAACGTTTTGGAAGGAAGCCGGGTTCTAATGCAGGCGGTTAAAGGGATACACCTCGAGGACATAATAGAGGCCCTGCGCGCATACCAGCCGAACACGGAGCCGGAAAAGCTATGGGCCGCGTACACGTTCGCCTCGAGGGCGCACAAGGGGCAGGTGCGTCTTTCCGGCGAGCCGTACATGAGCCACCCCATGGAGGTGGCGATGATATTGGCAAGGATGAAGATGGACCAGACCGCGCTGGTGGCCGGCCTTCTGCACGATACGCTGGAGGACACCGACGCCACCGCCGAAAAACTTGAGGAGCTCTTCGGGCCGGAGGTTGCCACTCTCGTCGAGGGGCTGACCAAGCTTGGCAGGATAAGTTTTTCCAACAGGGAGGAGTCGCAGGCGGAGAACGTCAGAAAGATGATCCTCGCCATGTCCAAGGACCTGCGGGTGGTGCTCATCAAGCTTGCCGACCGGCTCCACAATATGCGCACGCTGGACTTCCTGCCGCCGGCCCGGCAGAAATCCATCTCGCAGGAAACGATGGACATATACGCCCCGCTGGCATCGCGGCTCGGCCTGCATTGGATAAAGGTGGAGCTAGAGGACGGCGCGTTCAAATACTTGTACCCTTACGAGTACAAGCGGATATCGGACCAGATGGCCGAGAGGCAGGAGGAGTTGGACGGATTCCTCGTCTCCGTCTGCAACCAAACCCGGGAGCTCCTGCTAAGGGAAAGGATAGCCGCGCAGGTAACCGGTAGGTTCAAGCACTTCTACGGCATCTACAGGAAAATGAAGGGGCAGAAGCTGGACTTCGACCAGATTTACGACCTCATCGGCGTGAGGATAATAACCAATTCCCTGTTGGACTGCTACATGGCCCTGGGGCTGGTACACAACCAGTGGAAGCCGATACCGGGCAAATTCAAGGATTACATCGCCCTTCCCAAGGAGAACCTTTACAGGTCGATTCATTCAACCGTGCTGACTCCGACCGGCAGGAGGGTGGAGTTCCAGTTCCGCACCCAGCAGATGCACCGGCACGCGGAGGAGGGGATAGCGGCGCACTTTAGGTACAAGGAAGGCGGCCGGCCGTCGGCGAAGGGGGACGAAGGCTTCATATGGGTCAAAAGGTTGTTGGATTTGGGCGTCCACGTTAACAACCCGCAGGAGTTCATGGACAACCTAAAGATGGACCTTTTTCCCGACGAAGTTTACGTGTTCACCCCCAAGCAGGAAGTGAAGGCCTTCCCGGCCGGGGCGACTCCCTTGGACTTCGCTTACGCCATCCACACGCAGGTCGGCAACCACTACCTGGGCTCCCTAATAAACGGCAAGCCTGTTCCGATGGACGCCAAGCTGAGGAACGGCGACGTCGTCGAGATACTGACGTCAGAAGACCAGCATCCCACGCGGGAGTGGCTCAAGGTGGCGGCCACCTCGCACGCCAGGACGACCATCAAGGCCAACATCCGCAACGCCGAAAAGACCGACTCCCAACGGCTCGGGAGGCAGATTGTGGAGCAGGAACTGTTGAGGCATAAGATCGACCCGGCCCAGTACATGGCCAAACCCACGCTTGAGAACGCCGCCCACGCCCTGGGATTCAAGAGCGCGGACACGCTCATAGAGAGGCTGGGCTCCTCCACATATTCCGTCTACGGCCTTTTGCAAAAACTTCTACCGCCGACGGAATGGAAGACGATAGAGGAGAGGAGAAAAAACTACCTTATGGACCTGCAGTCGGACGCGGGCGTGAAGGTGGGGAGCATGAACGACGTGATGATAAGGTTCGCCGGTTGTTGCAACCCGGTTCCCGGCGACCCGATACTGGGCTATCTTTCCGCGGGCCACGGGCTGGTGATTCACAACAAATCCTGCCCGATGATTAAGGTCCTGGAGTCGGACCCCGAAAAGATAGTCGTCGCAAGATGGGACGCGCAGGCGACGAAACAGCTGAGGCCGGTCCGCCTGCTGGTGTACTGCCTCAACCAGCCTGGAATACTCGCCAGGGTTTCGACCTCCATCGCGGAAAGCAACGCGAACATATCCATGGCGAGCATTGCGGCCACCAGCCACATGGGGGGCGAGCTTGACCTCACCGTGGAGATCGAGGACCTAAACCACCTTCAAAAAATTATCGAGGCGATAAGGAGGGTGGGAGGGGTTAAGAGCGTGGAGCGGATAATGGACGCGTCGCGCGCTGGAAACAGGTGAACAAGAAATAAAACGCCCCGACCTTTTCGGCCGGCGCTTGCAAAAATCCCGCATAAGCCGAAAAATCCGCCGCAAAAAGCCGCCTAAGTTAACCGGCCAATTTTCCCTTCGCGTTGACAATAACCCCGACGGGCAATAGAATCTTACTAGTGAAATTGACTTGTAAGCGCAAAACGACTTTTCCGGGGGACAGACGAACATGACGCCAAAAGAACCTAATCCTCAGGACATGGAAAACCTCTCAAGGGCCATAGTGGACGCCATACTGCGCTCGGACGACGTGAAGCACGCGATGGAAAAGCTGAACATGCCGATTGACGGGGTCGGGAAAAACCTGATGGTCTTCGTGGTGAACCTTGATTCCGTCTCGGAGTTCCAAAAAAAGGACGGGAAAATCGACGGCGCGGCGCAGGAGGCCCCGAAGCCCCGCCGGCGCAAACCGTCCAAGAGGGATTCCCTGCCCGACCTGATAGACGGAAGACGCGTCTCCGAAAACGAAAAGAAGTTTCAGGATTTCGTGTCGGATAAATTCGATTCCAACGCCTGGCTCAAGAAGCTTCGGCTTCGATTGGAATAATCCGGATTTTCCGCGGCCGCAGAGTCGGCCTCCCGCCGATGCCCGCTCACCCACGCTTGTTGGCAATTTCGCCGTTCTTTTGATACCTTAACCACATGCGAAACGAAAGAAGGATGGAACTGCTCAACGGGGTGAGGCGCGTCGTCATCAAGGTCGGTAGCGGAGTGCTTGGCCGTGACGACGGTTCGCTCGGCGTGCCGACCCTAAAGCGGATTGTGGACGACGTGTGCGCCCTAAGGAAAAGGGGGTTCGAAGTCATAATGGTCTCCTCGGGCGCCGTGATGGCGGGAAGGAGGGAGCTGGGGCTTCCCGGCGGAAAACTTACCATCCCCCAAAAACAAGCGGCGGCCGCCGTGGGGCAGGTGAAACTAATGAAACTTTACGAGGAGTCCTTCTCTCGTAACGGCATTCAGACCGCGCAGATTTTGCTCACGCACATGGACATCGCGGACGACTACGAGCGCGTCTTGAACGTGCGAAACACGATAACGGTCCTGCTAGAAATGGGCGCGGTGCCGGTAATCAACGAGAACGACACCGTATCCGACGAGGAGCTAAAATTTGGCGACAACGACACGCTCGCCGCAAAAACGGCCTCCGCGCTCGGGATGCACCTTTTGCTGATACTTTCGGACGTGGACGGGCTTTATGACTCCGACCCCCGATTGAACCTCGACGCGGCCATCATAAGCGACGTGACGAATTACCAGGACGTCGTGGAGAAAGCCGGGGAGAGCAGTTCCGGCACCGGCGCCGGGGGGATGAAGGCGAAGGTGAACGCGGCCAAGATAGCGCTGGACGGCGGCGTCCCCTCCTGGATAGTGAGCGGCAAAAGGGAAGGGGCGATGATAGACGCCCTGACGAAGGGGGTCGGCGGCACCGTTTTTTACCCGGTTGGCGGGGAAAAGCTTTCCGCGAAGCGACATTGGATGATGCACGTGTTGAAACCAAAGGGAAGAATAGTGGTGGACGAGGGTGCCGAGAAGGCCTTGCTGAAGGACGGAAAGTCACTCCTCCCATCCGGAATTATGGAGATACATGGAAGTTTTTCGGCAGGGGACGGTGTATCTATTTGCAACAATGTTGAGAATGTGGATTTGGCGTTCGGAATCACCAAATACGCCTCTAACGAGTTGGAGAGAATTAAAGGCAGGAAAAGCTCCGAGATAGAGGGTATTCTCGGGTTCAAACGTTCCGACGAGGTTGTGGACAGGGACGAGTTCTTCACAATTGTAAGAAAGCACATAAAGAAGTCGTGGAACGGCGGGACGCTTAAATGACCAACATGGAAGAAATAGGAAAAAAAGCGAGGCGAGCGGGGCGCGACCTAGCCCTGTTGACCACCGAGAAAAAGAACGCCGCTCTTTCCGCCATGGCCGACGCGCTTGAGGCAGACTCGGCGAAGATAGAAGCCGAAAACGCCAAGGATGTGGCCGCGGCGAAGGAGGCGGGGCACGACGCGGCGTTTGTCGACAGGCTTGTGCTCGACCGCAAACGAATAAAGGAGATGTCCGACGCCGTAAGGCAGATAATCTCTCTTCCGGACTCGGTCGGCGAAATCTACGACGAGACGACTCGGCCCAACGGCATGAAGGTTGCCAAGCTAAGGGTGCCGCTCGGGGTCGTCGGGATGATCTACGAGTCGCGCCCGAACGTCACGGCAGACGCCTCGGCTCTGTGCTTAAAATCCGGCAACGCCGTGATTTTGCGCGGGGGGAGCGAGGCGTTTCTAAGTAACATGGCGATAGCGGAGACGCTCTCGAAGGGGCTGGTGGAAGCGGGGGTGAACCCCGACGCCGTCCAATTCATAAAAACCTCCGACAGGTCCGCCGTGATGGAAATGTTGAGGCTGGACAAATCCATCGACGTCATCATCCCCCGCGGGGGCTACGGTCTGATAAAAATGGTCTCGGAAAACTCGACCATTCCGGTGATAAAACACGACGCAGGCGTCTGCCACGTTTATATTGACGAGGGGGCCGACCCGACGATGGCGGAGAAAATCACCGTCAACTCGAAGGTTCAGCGTCCGGGCGTGTGCAACGCCTCGGAGACGTTGCTGGTGCATTCCAAATGGTTACCCAACCTTCCGGGGCTCCTTAAGGCACTTGCCGCGAACAAGGTCGAAATACGGGGATGCGAAAGAACGCGGTCGGTTTTTCCCGGTTCGAAGCCCGCGACCGAGGACGACTGGTACGCCGAATACCTCGACCTCATTTTGGCCGTCAGGGTTGTCGACTCGATGGAGGAGGCGATTGAACACATAGAAAAATACGGCTCCCACCACACGGAGGCGATAGTGACGCCCTCCGACAAGAGGGGATGGGAGTTCGTCCAAAAGGTGGATTCCTCCGCCGTCATGATAAACGCGTCCACCCGGTTCAACGACGGCGGCCAGCTCGGGCTCGGCGCCGAGATGGGGATAAGCAACCAAAAGCTTCACGTGCGTGGTCCCATGGGACTAAGGGAGCTGACGACCTACAAATATTTCGTCAGGGGCGCCGGGCAGGTGAGGACCTGAGGGTGAGGATCGGCCTTCTTGGGGGGGCTTTCGACCCGATCCACGTCGGCCACCTAAATTGCGCTAATCAGGCGGCCGAGCGGTTTAAACTTGACGTCGTTTATTTCGTGCCGACCGCCGTACCGCCGCACAAAAAAAGATATTGGGCCGACCCGTCGGACAGGCTTGCGATGGTGAGGCGTGCGGCGGCGTCAAACCCGCTCTTTAGGGTTTCGTTGCTCGAAATGGGGGACAAACCCTCCTACACGATAGACACGGTAATGAGGTTCAAAAAGAAGCACGGGGCCGGGCTTTACTACATAATAGGGGCCGACGCCTTCGAGGAAGTCCATTCATGGAAATCAGCCGCAGAACTGATAAGGGAATGCAACTTTGTGGTGGTGTCGAGACCCGGAAACGACATGAAAAAAACGGTCGGCGGCCTCATTAAGAAATTTCGCGCGCTGGGCGTTGCGCTGGCGTACTTGAAAAAATGGGGCGCTGGCTCCGACGAAGCGGTAATCACCGCGGCCGGCTCGGGAACGCGGATCCATTTCTGTTCCTTCCCGGAGTTCGGCGTTTCCTCTACGGCGATACGCGCCAGGATTAAGGCCGGGAAGTCCATAAAATACCTTGTGCCGGATGGTGTGCGGCAATATATTATTAACAGGGGGATGTACAAGACCCGCCTTAAACGACCGTGAAGCAAGGAGAAATATTGGAGAAAACCCCGTCGGAAGGCAGGAACGCCCTGATTCCGACCCCCAAGGACGTGCGCTTAAAATCGGCCGGCCGGAGAAAAAGGATAAGCGCGGGGGAAAAAAGGATGTTGTACGGATGCGTCTGCGCCGCACTCGACAAGAAGGCGGAGGACGTTGTGATTTTGGACCTGCGCGGGTTGTCCGACGTTGCCGACTTCTTCATCGTCTGCCATGGAAATTCTCAAACGCAGGTGCGAGCCATTTCGGAAGGCGTCGAAATGGCCTTACGCAACCAGGGCGTCAGGCATTATAATGTTGAGGGCAGGGAAGCGTGCTCCTGGGTGTTGATGGACTTCCACGACGTCGTGGTTCACGTCTTCCACGGGACTACGCGCGCCTATTACGCGCTGGAAAAATTGTGGTCGGACGCCCGCAGTCTAGACGCCGGCGAAATTTTGGCATGGGGATGATTTAATGTTGAACAAGGAGCAATTGACTAGGCTTAAGGAAAGGCTCCTCGACGTGCGGGAGGCGCTGGTTCGGGACGTGGACCACATCCAAAAGCACTCCAACGACGAGTACGAGTCCGAAGCCCCCGACATCAACGACGAGGCCTCGCGCACTTACAGCAGGAACCTGATGCTCTCTCGCGGCGAGGCGGAGAGGCACCAGCTTAAGTTGATTGACGAGGCCCTTTCCGCCATCGAAAGCGGTGATTACGGCGTCTGCGTGGACTGCGAGTCGGAAATCCCGTTCGAAAGGCTCCTGTCCGTCCCGTACGTCGAGCGGTGCGTGAACTGCATGACCAAGTTTGAAGACAAGCAACGAGGGCAGTAGGCCGACTCCAAGATGGCTTTTCGCATTCTTCTCCCGCTAATCCTTATTCTGATTTTTTTTCTTTACGTGGCCCTTTACAACGTGGGCGCCGTGAGATTTTTTTTCGCCCAAGGGAGGTCCATGGAGCTTCCCCTAGTCGTCGTGGTCATGGTTTCGTTCCTGGCGGGGGCGCTTTCGCTGTCGTTGGTCCAATTTTTCAAGGCCGTCGGCGAGGTCGTCAACGACCTTTCAAACCTCTTCCGCCGTAGTCGCGCCGCGAGGCTGGAGTCCTCCTTCATAAAAGCGCGCGGACTGGCGGCGAACGGCGACCCGGACAGGGCGGTTCAAAGGCTTGACGCGATACTCCATAAAAAGCCGGGCCATTTTGACGCCCTGATGCTCAAAGGCTCCCTTTTGCGAAAAACCGGGCGTTTTGAGGAGGCGTTGCGCTCACATTCCCTGGCGTTGTCGGAGCGCCCCGCGGATGCGGGCGCAATCCGGGAAATCGCCGAAGACTATCGCGAAGCGGGGGACGTCGGCTCGGCATGCGGGATGCTCAAACGGCTGATAGCCGTCGGCGCGCATGGCTTGGACCTGATTTCCGAAATTCGGGACCTAAACATACAAGCCGGGCGGTTCGCCCGCGCGGAGTCGGCGCAAAGGGAGGCGCTCTCGCTGATAACGGACGAGGACGGACGCAGGGCGGGGCACGCAAAGCTGGCGGAGGTGCTCTGTCTGGCCGGTGAACAGCTTTCTGCCGAGGGGAAAAATGCCGAGGCTTTGGCCCGTTTCGTGGAGGCCGTGAACGCCGCGCCGGACTTCGTGCCGGCCAAGATTATGATGGGGGACGCGCTTGCGGCGCTAGGCAGGAGCGCGGAGGCGGAGGAGCATTTTAAGGAGATGTTCTTCAAAACCGGCTCGCTTCTGCCGTTGCTTAGGATGGTAAAACACGGATTGGGAGGGGAGGGGTTTTACGACTGGGTCGTCGAATCGGCGAACTCCGCACGCGCCGACGCGGCGGCGGCGGGGAAGATCGCATACGCCGCGCGCTCGGGGGGCGATTTGGGTGTTGATTACAGGTGCGCCGCGTGTAACGCGGTCGAAGCCGATTATTTCGCGCAATGCCTCTCATGCGGCGCCTGGAGCTCCTGCTACGCCGTCGTCAAAAGCTGAGTTAGCAGGCTTTCAGCGGCCGAGCCAGTCGAGGTAGGCGGGAAGCCCGCCAATGATGGGCAGGGCTATTATCTCCGGCACGTCCTGGCTGTGGAGGCTTTTCGTCTCCGCTACAAGCGCGTCCAGCCTCTCGCCGGTCGTTTTGGCGATAATCTGGCACTCCTCGGAGGAGTTGATCTTTCCCTTCCATTCATAAATCGAGACGACCCGCGGAATTATGGAGCAACAGGCGGCAAGTTTTTTCTCCACCAGCGTCCGTCCTATTCGTTCGGCCTCCTCGTAGCCGGGGGTAGTTATCAGGCAAACAATCCGATTTTCCACGATTATTCCGTTTTTTCGCCGGTGACGTCGACGATGTAATAACCGACGTAAAACTCAACCACCCCTATGAGAGTAGTCTTCATCATCCCCCCCATGTCCTGCTGTTTGAAAAAGCTCAGGAACGCTATCAGAACCGTTCCCATCCCGACTATCTGGAGGGTGCGGCCAAGGATGAAAAACGCCCCCTTCATGCCGCCGCACCGATGAGGTCATACTCCATCGCCCCGGTAATCCTCACCCTTATTATCTCGCCGGGGCGGGATTCACACTGGTCCAGTATCACCTCTCCGTCAACCTCGGGCGCCTGCGTCCTCAGCCTGCCGAGCAACAGGTTCTCGGCGGCGTCATACCTCTCTACAAGCCCCTCAAAAACCTTCCCTTCCTTGGCCTCGTTTTTTCTTAATGATATTTCTTGTTGCGCCATCATAAGGCGTTCTTTTCTCTCGCGTTTTATGAAGTCCGGCACGTCGTCTGTTAATGTTGCGGCCCTCGTCCCTTCTTCTGGCGAGTAGGTGAACACCCCCGCGTGGTCCAGCTCGGCCTCCCTGACAAATTTTTCAAGCTCCTCGAACTGCCTTTCCGTCTCGCCCGGAAGGCCCACGATGAAGCTGGTGCGGATGGCGCCGTCCGGCATGGCCTTTCGGACCTTCTCCAGAAGGCGGAAGATATCCGTTTTGGTCTCGTTGCGCCCCATTTTTTTCAGCAATTGGTCGTTGATATGTTGGAACGGCACGTCGATGTAGTCGCAAATCGTCGGCTCCCCGGCGATGAAGTTGATTATTTCGTCGGTGATGAGGGTGGGGTAGAGGTACATGACCCTGACCCAAGCCGGTTTTGTCTTGATGACCTCGCGGAGGAGCCCGACAAGGCCGTTTTTCATCCTTAGGTCGGCGCCGTACCTCGTCGTGTCCTGTGCGACCAGCACCAGTTCCCTTATCCCCGCGGACGTCAGTTGTCGCGCCTCCGCCACGATGGATTCGACCGGCCTGCTTTTAAGCGGGCCCCTTATGAGGGGTATTGAACAAAAGCCGCATGAGTTGCCGCACCCCTCGGCTATCTTTAGATAGGCCGAGACCGCGCCGGACTCGAGCACCCTGTCGGTGGCTTCGGGAAGGTGGGCCAGGGCCGCCGTGTCGCTTGCGAAGTTAAAGAAGTAATCCACCTCCGGCAGTTCGGCGACAAGCTCGTTTTCGAACCGCTCCACCATGCATCCCATCACGGCGATTTTGACGCCGGGTTTGGACTTTTTAAGTTCGGCCAGTTCGAGGATTGTGCCGATGTTCTCCGCGCGCGCGTCGTTTATGAAACCGCAG
>JACQBU010000010.1 GCA_016194375.1 Nitrospinota bacterium | reverse complement strand
CCGGAAAACGGCCATCGGTTGGGGATTACGGGAAACCTTTGCTCGTAGAACGGTTATGGAAGAAATAATGGAAGTAAGGTATGGAAAAATATGGCTTGACCAAAGGCGCGCTTTCAGAGATGACATTAAAGGGAACTCGGAAAAATTCAAACTGACCCGCTACCAGATTTTCCCCTCGGCCACGTAAGGAGCCGAACGCCCGACAAGGGTTGCCGGATGCGCCCGACTCCCCGGTCGGTCGCCGGGACAACTAGCTGGATTTTTTTGCGAGAATCGCTTCCAGCAGATATTCCATGGTCTCGACGTCCTTGTCGGACTTTTTGGAGTATATGTCCCTCAGCTTGTTGATGGCGTCGGCGAGCCTTAGGTTTCTCGCGCCGTACTTGGGGGTTTTTTCGGTCACCATCGGAAGGTCCTCTATCCTTTCGAAGGCGACGGCCCTTCCGGTCAGGAGCCAGTCGAGCGAACAGCCGGAGTACCTCTGAATCTTGAGGAGGTTCTCGTAGGTGGGTATTTTTCCCTTCTGCCAATAGTATTGGAACAACCCCTTGTCAATGCCGACCTTTTTCGACCAAGTGTACGGCCTGCTGTCTTTCATGAGAATTTTAAGCCTGTCTTTGAATGTCTGAGCCATGACGTCCCCCTAATTGTGGTTAATAATATCTTCCATATCCATCATAAACGAAACGGAGGATAATACAAGTCGGTCATGAAATCAACCACCATAAAACTGGGTGATGGAACAGATTAAAATTGGCTGGGTCGCCGCGGCGCCTTTCGGAATTCCGGCATGACCGCAATAGTCACTACGGGCGCGGGATTGCCCCGGCCGCCAAGCCCTAGCCGCCAAGCCTTGGCCGCCAAGATACGGCCAGGACGAGAAGCGCAGGCAAAGACGAATGCTGATACGGCTAGGACGAGAAGCGAAAGCGGAGACGAATGCTGATGCGGCCAGGACGAGAAGCGCAGGCAAAGACGAATGTTGCTTCGCTTCGCTCGCAATGACAATTACCTGTCATCGCGAGAACTCTGAAAGAGGTCGTGGCGATCCCCATAAATTTCAAATTGAGGCGCTATCGGCCGGATGCCTGAATTGACTATTCTTGCTGGGTCGCGTATATTTTTTTTAGGTCTGGGGAATGAGCAGAGGTCGTCCTGGGAACGTCGGACAATGTTTCGCGGAAGGCCGAAAGGCCGAAACCAGGCCGTCGGACTTGGCCGCGCCAAGACGGTCGCCACCGGCGCGAAAATTTAAAGCAGACAGTGGGGCCCGGCCCGACATCAAGGGCCGAATAGCCGCCATCCAGCCGCCGCCTAGGAGGTTGCGCGGGAGGAAACGTTCGGTATGAGCCATAGCAGACATCTGGATTTCAAGGAAAAGGAGGCCGCGCATGGCGCGGGGTCGGCGGGCCGCGGAAGGGTCGTTTCCGTTCTGGGCGACGTGGTGGAGATGGAGTTCGACGAGGGGTTGCCCGGCATCAACGAGGCCGTCAGCGTGGAACGCGCCGACGGCACCGGCCTCCTCCTTGAAGCCCGTGAGCACGTTGACAAGAGGACGGTGAAGGCCGTTTCGCTCGGATTCACGCACGGTATCGAAAGGGGCCTGACCGTCCGCGCCCTGGGAGGCCCGTTGAAGATGCCGGTGGGCGATTCGCTTCGCGGCAGGGTGTTGAACATCTTCGGCGAACCGATAGACGGCGGGCCTCCCATAGAGGCGTCCGCCCGGAAAAGCGTCCACCGCCTGTCGCCGCCTCTAAAGGATGTGACTCCCGGGTCGGGCATGTTGGAAACCGGCATAAAGACGATAGACCTCCTCTCCCCTTTTCCAAAAGGGGGGAAGGTCGGGCTGTTCGGGGGGGCCGGCGTGGGGAAGACCGTCCTGCTGATGGAGTTCATTTACAAGATCGTCAAGGTCCACTCCGGGATATCCGTCTTCTGCGGCGTCGGGGAGAGGATGAGGGAGGGGCACGAGCTCTGGAGCGAGATGAAGCGCGAGGGGATCATGGAGAACTCCGTCCTGATCTTCGGCCAGATGTGCGAGTCGCCGGGGGTGAGGTTCAGGGTCCCGCTTTCGGCGCTTACGGTGTCCGAATATTTCAGGGACGAGAAGGGGAAGGACGTTCTGTTGCTCGTGGACAACATCTATCGGTTCGTCCAGGCGGGGAGCGAGGTGTCCGTGCTCCTCGGAAGGCTCCCGTCAAGGGTGGGGTACCAGCCGACGCTACTGGCCGAGATCGCGGAGGTCGAGGAGCGGGTCGTTTCGACGAAGGGGGGCGCGATTACCTCCGTCCAGGCCATCTACGTGCCGGCGGACGAAATAACCGACCCCGCCTGCGAAAGCGTGTTTCCCCACCTCGACACGAGCGTGGTGCTCTCCCGCGAGATGTCGGCAAAGGGGATCTACCCGGCCATAGACCCGCTGGCGTCGAATTCAAAGCTCATGGGGTCGTCCGACGTCGGCGCGCGCCATTACGCCGCCGCCGAGGGGGTTAGGGAGCACCTCGCGCGGTACCGGGAGCTGGCGGACGTCATCGCCATGCTGGGCATAGACGAGCTGGCCCTGGCCGACAGGAAGATAGTGCGCAGGGCGAGGAGGTTGGAGAAATTTCTGGCCCAGCCGATGTTTCTAACCGAGTCGTTCACCGGGAGAAAGGGCAGGCACGTGCCCCTGGAGAGGACGGTGCACGGATGCGAAAAGATACTCTCCGGCGAGATGGACGGCATAGACGAGGACAAGTTCTTCATGATAGGGGATATTGACGAGATATGAACGGCGGGGCCTTTACCATCGCGTTTGCGACGCCCACGAAAAGGTACGAGCGGGAGGCTTTGTCCCTGCGCGTGATGGACCTTTCCGGGCATCTGGGAATCTTGAAAAACCACACGGACTTCGTGACCGTACTGGCCCCTTCGCTCGGCATTTATCGGACCGTCGGCAACAAGGAGGTCTTCCTTGCGATCAACGGGGGCGTCCTCACCGTGGGAAACGCTTTCCGGCATGATCCGGGCGTTCTGGAGAAAAAACATCGAGGCCGAAAAAACGGGGAAGGCGGGATGAACGGGAGGGGTGAAAAGAAGTTCCACGAAACCGTGGAGGAATCCGTAAGGGCCCTGAGGGCGTCGAAGGCTGGAAAAAGCTCGTTTTGGAGATACGCGACGCGGATGATGGGCGTGGGATGGCTTGTGGCTCTGCCGGTCATCGGCGGGGCGTACCTTGGGAGGTACATGGACAGGAGATTCTCCTCAAGCATTTCGTGGACCCTCACCCTCATCATCCTCGGCATGGCCGCGGGGATATACAACGTGTGGCATTTCATATATGGAAGGGGGCGCGAATGAGGGGGATGGAGTTCTGGCCCAGGACGCTCTTCGAATTCGCCGGGGTTGAAGTGACCGAAACGGTCACGACCACATGGCTCGTCATGATCCTCCTTGCCGCGGCCTCCTACGCCGTTTCCCGGAGGCTTTCGCTGGCGCCGTCCTTGATCCAGGAGGTGGTGGAGGCCCTCGTCGAGTCCATAAAGACGCTGGTGGAGGACGTCCTCGACGTGGACGCGTGGGAGGTGATTCCGTTCCTGGGGACGTTGTGGATATTCATCGGCGCCGCGAATCTCGTGGGATTGGTGCCGGGGCTGGAGTCCCCCACGGCGGACGTCAACACGACGTTTGCCTTCGCATTCGTGTCTTATTTGTCCGTCCACTACTTCGGGGTGAGGTTCCAGGGGGTCAGGGGCTACCTCAAGCACTATTCCTATCCGACCGTGTTGTTGCTCCCCGTGCATTTGATGGCCGACCTCGCGCGGACTGTGGCCCTGTCCATTCGGCTCTTCGGCAACATGCTAAGCGGGGAGATGATAGCGGCCATACTTCTAGCCATCGTGGGCCTCATCGTCCCAGTTGCGATGATGTTGCTCCACGTTTTAATATCAATCGTGCAGGCGTACATTTTTGGCGCCCTAACGCTTGCCTTCATAGCGGGCGGGCAGGTGAAATAACAAAGGAGGTAGTCATGGATTCAATAACCATCGTTGTTCTGGCCTCGATCGTCGTCGCGGCCGTCGCGATCGCGGCCGGGTTGTATGCTCCCGCGAAGGCCATGGGCGGCGCGCTCACGCAGGCGCTGGAGTCCATCGCCCGCCAGCCGGAGTCGGCCAACCAGATAATACGCGCGCTTTTGGTTGGTATGGCGCTCATCGAGGCGCTGGCGATCTACGTCTTCGTGATCGTGCTCATCATATTGTTCGCCAACCCCCTGCTGGCATACCTGAAAAAATAACCGGCCATGAGGTTCAATTTAGGGACGTTTGTCCTCCAGCTGATAAACTTCTTCGTCCTCCTCTTCATATTGAAGCGGCTCCTCTACAAGCCCGTCAGGGAGATGCTCGAAAAAAGGAGGGAAATGGAAAAAATGGCGATGGCGGAGGCGGAAAAAATCAGGCTGGAGGCCAGGGCCGTCACGGAGGAGTACGAGGTTAAGCGGGCCGAGATGGAGACGGACAGGGTCAAAATCCTCGAGGGCGCGGAGGAGGAGGCGGAGGAAAAAAGGAAGGCGATCCTGAAAAAGGCCGAGGAGGACGCCACCACCGTCTTCGAGAAGGGGGTGGCGAAGCTCGACCGCGAAAGGAACAACGCCGCGTCGGAAATCAAGGAGGAGATCATCAAAATCTCCCTCGCCTACTCCTCGGCGGTACTTTCCGGATTGTCGGACGAAAACCTCCACAACAGGATTTTGGAAAAACTCGTGGAAATGACGCCGGAAATCGCGGGGGAGGCCAGGCGCGCGGCGAAGGCGGCCGACGGCGCCGTCACTGCGGAGATCGTCTCCGCCTATCCCGTCCCGGAGCCGCTCCTCTCGAGGATCCGGAAGGAATTCGAGTCCGTCCCCCTTAAAAACGCGGTCGTTTCCGCCAGCGTGGACCGCACGCTCATCGCCGGAGCGGTGATGAAAGTATTCGACAAGTCGTACGACGCCTCCCTCAAGGGCAACCTCGCGGCGTTCGGGCAAAAGCTGAAGGGGGAGCTGTGAGGGAGATCATCGCGGGGTATCTGGAGAAGGTCAGGACGACATCGGCCCTGGCGGCTTTCTCCGTCCTGCGAACCGAGGAGGGAAGGGTCGGCTCCATTGGCGAAGACGTGGCGACGGTAACCGGCCTCATGACGGCCAGGCTTAACGAGCTTCTTGAGTTCGAGAACGGGGACATGGGCCTGGCCTACATACTTGACCGGGATTCCATAGGAGTGGTGCTCCTAAGGAAAACAATCACGACGCGCGCGGGGGACAAAGTCGCCAAAACGGGCAGGGTCTTGTCGGTCGGCGTCGGCGAGGAGCTTCTTGGAAGGGTGATGGATCCGCTGGGAAACATGTTGGACGGACTGCCCGCCCCGGGCAACCTGGCGGACTACCCCATAGAAAGGGAGGCCCCACCCCTTGTCAAGAGGGATTACGTCACGAGGCCCCTGTACACCGGGATAAAGGCGATAGACGCTATGCTTCCGATAGGCAGGGGGCAGAGGGAGCTGATAATAGGGGATTCCGCCACGGGAAAAACCTCCGTCGCCATGTCGGCCGTGGCGAACCAGAAGGGGGGCGACGTCGTCTCCGTCTACGCCTGCATCGGGCAGAAGAAGGACCAGGTGGCGAGGATCATCGAGGAAATACGGAGGCGCGGCGACCCGTCCCGCACCGTGTTCGTGGTGGCGGACGCCTCCGATTCCTACGGCCTCCAGTTCATTGCCCCTTACAGCGCCGTCGCGGTGGCGGAGTTCTTCATGGACCGGGGAAGGGACGTGCTCGTCGTGTACGACGACCTTACGAAACATGCGATGGCCTACCGCTCGCTCAGCCTCCTGTTAAGAAGGCCGCCCGGAAGGGAGGCCTACCCGGGGGACGTCTTTTTTATTCATTCGCGGCTTCTCGAGAGGTCGGCATGCATCAGCGGCCGGTACGGCGGAGGCTCCATCACGGCCCTCCCCATCGTCGAGACCCAGCAGGGGCGCATCTCGTCGTTCATCCCGACGAACCTCATTTCGATCACCGACGGGCAGATATACCTCGACGTAAACCTGTTCAACAAGGGCATTCGCCCCGCGATCGACGTCGGCAGGTCGGTGTCCAGAATCGGCGGCAAGGCGCAGACGGACGCCATGCGGAAGGTGGCGGGGAGGATGAAGCTGGACTACTCAAGGTTTCTGGAGGCCGAGGTGTTTACGAAGTTCGGGGCGAAAGTCGAGGACGAGACCGCGCGCCTGATACGGCGGGGCGAAAGGCTGAGGGAGTTGTTCAAACAGCCGATGTTCCGGCTCTACCCGATGGAGGACGTGGTGCTGGGCTTCCTAATGTTCGAGTCAGGGGCGCTCGACGCCGCGGAAACCGCGGACGCGGGGCGGATATGCGACGACATGACGGCGAGGATAAAAGAGGCCATGCCCGACCTGGTGGAAAAATTGCGGAGTGCCGGACGGCTTTCCGTGGAAGAGACGAACAACGCCGTGGCGTTTTTTAGAAGGGCCGCAGGGGATGCCGGGGTCGAAAGAGATCGAGCGAAGGATTGAGTCGAACGCCGCGCTTAGGGGCATCATGAACGCCATGAAGGCCTTTGCGGGCCTCAACCTCAGGAAGACCTCGGCGTCCCTGCCGTCCATAAGGGAGTACGAACGAAACCTAAAGGCCGCCTTCGCGGACATGACCAGACATTTTCCCCAGACTCGCGGGGCCGCGCGCAACCACGGGCTCAGGATAATCGTCCTTTTCGGCTCCGACATGGGGCTTTGCGGCCTGTTTAACGAACGGCTCGCCGACTTTGTCGGAAAGGCCGCCGGGAAGGACGACGCCGTCTTCGTGGTGGGAAAAAAGCTGGCGGAAAAACTGGACCTGGCGGGGTTCAAATACTCCGGCCCCCTAGGTTCGGCCACCACCGTCGAGGGGGTCGGCTCCGCGCTGGTCGAATCATTCTCGCGGGTCGCAAACGAGTATATGGCCGAAAACGTGACGGACCTCGCCTTTGTCTATTTCGGCCTTTCGGAGAGTAACGACGCCGTGGGGATAGTCTCGGAAAAGATCCTGCCCCTGGAGGCGGACCAGGAGCCGGGCTTTGAACGGCGAAAACCGCTGTTGTACCTTCCGCCGGAACTGGTCATAAGAGAAATCATCGGGGAATACCTTTACATCAGCTTTTACCGGTGCTTCATGGAATCGTTGCGCGCGGAAAACTGGTTCAGGTTCAGGAGCATGGATGGCGCCCTGGAGAATCTGGACGAAAGGATAAAGGGGCTCGACTCGCTCTATAAATTCTTCAGACAGGAGGAGATAACCGAGGAGCTCATAGAGGTCATCGAGAGCCATTCCCTGGCAGACAGCCGCGCTTCCCGCCCCTCCGGCGGATCGGCCGCGTCGCGGGGGGAAAAGGATTAGTCGTTTTTTCTGTTCCTGGCCTTGACGGTTATCTGGCCGTTGTTTTCAAGTATCGCGTAATGGACCTCCTCGACGCCGGCGCACCCTCCGGCGCGCAGGGCGGCGTTAAGCTCGTGGCGGGTGAGTCTTTCCCTTTCCATGACGTCCTCGAAAAGCCGCCCGTCGTGTATGAGCACCTGCGGCCTTCCCTCTATCGCCGTTTCAAGCCTCTTGCTTTTTGTCGTGGCGACGCCGACGAGATAGTTGCACAGGACGAGCGTGACGGCCGATATGAGGCCGCCCGCGAGCGAGTTGTCGCCGCCGTTCATCGAGTTTTGGACCGCGTTGCTTATGACGAGAAGCAGAACGAGGTCGAAGGGCGCCAGCTGGCCTATCTGCCTTTTGCCGCTCAGCCTCAGTATTATTATGAGGAAGAAATAGACGACGAGGCCGCGGACGACGAATTCCCACCACGGTATGGCGAGGTTGAACACTTAGAAATCCCCCTTCCTTAAAAAGGTGACGAACCGCGGCGCGGCGCGGGGCCGGTTTTTCATAAAAATCGTCACCTTGCCCCCGTGCTTCCGAAACCGCCGTGGGCGCGCGACGTCTCTTCCAGCTCGTCGGCCTCCGCCAACGACCACCGCTCCCCCTTTATCGGAATCAGCTGGGCTATTTTGTCCCCGGCCTTGACGTAGTAATCGTTGTCGGAGTCGTTTCGAAGGATTATCTTCACCTCGCCCCTGTAGCCGGAATCAATGACGCCCCCGGCGGTATAGACCCTCGCAAGCGCCATTGAGGAACGGTCCTTCACAACCCCGCCCCATCCCTCAGGAAACTGCAGGGCTATTCCGGTCCTAATAGCGGACTGGCCGCGGACGGGAATCACCGAGTTTTCAAGGCTGAACAGGTCGCACCCCAGGTCGCCGGGATGGGCCATGGAAGGGAGGCGGGCGTCGGGATGGAGTTTTTTCACCTTCAATACGAACATGATTTTCCAATAATACACCATGGGCGATTTAATTTGTGGTTTTACGGCGGGATATGGTAGCATTTTGACGAATAATCCGTATTCTGGAGAGAGATGGGGAAGAAAAAACTTATCAAGATTGAGCTTGGAAACTCGAGGTTTCAAAAGACGGAACTAAAGGACCACGCTTCCGAATTCATCCTTTATTCAAGGTATTCGGGGTATGTCCTTGAGGGTTTTAACGAGCAACTGCGCGAGGCCAAACTTTTGCCGACGAAGTCCGAATTTATGGAAACATTCAAACTGGAGTTGGAGACCACGATTGAAAACGCCCGGATCATTCATCAGCTGACCAAGCTTTACCCCTCGTTTGGGAATTGGAAAATAAGGGCCGTCACAAAGGGGGTGGACGTCACCGCCCTGCCGTCGTTCCCCTCGAAACCGAAGAAAAAGGCCAGGGCAAAACCCGCCAAACCCAAGAGGGCGGCCAAGCCGAAGAAGGCGGCCAAGAAACCCGCGAAGAAAAAGTCCAAAAAGGCCAAGGCCAAGCCCAAGCCCAAGGCAAAAAAAAAGAAAAAATAGTTCTCCCCCTCGCCTCCGTCACCGGATTGTGGACGCCCCGAAAAATTTATTATGCGCGCCCGGGGTCGAATTCAAGTTTGCAGGTTTTGCAGATTGCTTCGCTCCGCTCGCAATGACAACTAGTTGTCATCGCGAGTCCGCCCTTGGCGGTCGTGGCGATCCCCGTATTTTTAAAACTGACTCACCGCCGGTTTTCACAGTTTTTCGTGGATTTTGCGCGCAAGTTCCTCGCTAACTGAAAGCGCCGTTCGAATTTCCTCAACGGTTGCGTTTTTGGCGTCCTTCAGGCTTCCGAACGTCCGCAGAAGCAGTTTTCTGCGTTTGGGCCCCATGCCGACGACCTCGTCAATCTCGTGCCGAAAGGCCGCTTTTTCCCTCGATTTTCTATGGAAGTTGATGGCGAACCGGTGGGCCTCGTCCCTGAGCCGTTGTAGCATGAACTTACCGGGGCTCGCCGGCGGGAACGAAATTTCCCTCTTCGAGTCGGCCGATACTATCAGGTCGGTCTCGGGGTTGTTGCGGTCGGCGCCCTTCGCAATCCCTATGATGATTTGGTCCGGCGCGTATGGACGGACCGCCTCCTTTGCGGCCGAGACCTGTCCCAAGCCGCCGTCAATCAGCAGTACGTCGGGAAAGGGCTTCCCTTCGTCCGCAAGCCGCTTGAACCGCCTTCTCACCACCTCGGAAATCATCGCGTAGTCGTCCGGCGAGGAGACCGACACGTTGTACCGCTTGTACCTTTTCTTGTCCGGCGCGCCGTTGAAAAACGCGACCAGCGAGCCGACGGCCGACACGCCGGATATGTTGGACGCGTCCACCGCCTCCATCACGGTCGGCCAGTTTTGCATGTTCAGCCTGTTTTTTATCTCCCCGAGCGCCTCCTTGAGCGACTCCTCCCTTTGTGTGAAGCCGGCGAGGGTGTGGCGCGCGTTTTCAAGCGCCATTTCCATAATCTGTTTTTTTCGGCCCCTTTCGGGGACCCTTATGGGGGTGTTGCGCCCCTTGAGGCCGGCGAGCCATTTTTCCACCACGTCGCAATCCGCCGGAGGGACGTTTACGAGTATCTCGGACGGGATTGAGAACGGGGAGTTGTAGAACTGCTCTATGAACGCGCCCGCCAGCTCGGCGGGGTCGTCCGCCTTTTTGAAGGTGAAGTTCTTGTCCCCCTCCAGCTTTCCGCCCCTGACCATCAGCATCCTCACGACCCCCGCGCCCCCCTTGCAGATGACGGCTATGTAGTCCT
This sequence comes from Nitrospinota bacterium, assembly GCA_016194375.1. GTDB lineage: Bacteria > Nitrospinota_A > UBA7883 > JACRGQ01 > JACRGQ01 > JACQEX01. Next base: position 826 of record JACQBU010000010.1, on the reverse strand, counting down.
CGTCGGCGTCTCCGGTGGAGGTTATCCTTTGCTTCTCCCGTATCTCCCTGATCGCGGATATCTGGTCGCGCAGGAGCGCGGCCTTTTCGTATTGTCGCGCCTCCGAGAGGTCCCCCATCCTCTTCTCGAGCTCTTGGAGCACCTCGTCGTCCTTTCCCCGGATGAATTTGACGACCCTCTCCACCATGTCCTTGTACTCCTCGGCGCTGACCTTCCCCGCGCAGGGGGCGAGGCACCGCTTCATCTGGTAGTTGAGGCAGGGGCGGCGCAACGGGGCCGATTCCAGGTCGTCCGCGCTCAGTCGCAGGGGGAATATCCGTTGTATAAGCTCCAGGGCGGTGCGGACCGACCCGGCCGATATGTAGGGGCCGAAGTACGTCGAGCCGTCCTTGGTCGGTCTGCGGGTTATCGTCAGGCGCGGGAACTTTTCGCCGGTGGACAGCCTTAAATAAGGGTAGGTCTTGTCGTCCCGCAACATGACGTTAAAGCGGGGTTGCTCGCTTTTTATGAGGTTGTTTTCAAGGATGAGCGCCTCTACCTCGTCGCGCGTGACTATGAAGTCCACCTTTCTGACGAGCGTGACCATGAGCGCGATTCTTTCGCCGTGGTCGGCGGACTGCCTGAAATACGACCCGACGCGGTCGCGGAGCCTGATCGCCTTTCCCACGTAGATCGCCCTGCCGTCCGCGTCCCTCATCAGGTATACGCCCGGAGAGCGGGGGACGTTCGAGATGTCAACCTTCATCTTTCCATGATAACGCAACCTTTTCGCCGTTTTTTTGGGGATTTCCCGGTAGGCACGGCAATCTCCCTCTTGCGGAGGACT
>JACQBU010000099.1 GCA_016194375.1 Nitrospinota bacterium | reverse complement strand
GCGTCGGGGCTCGGGAATCGAATCTCCGCGCTCGTCATGCTCCCCAAACCGGGGATAGTGGCGTTGGCGTCGGCCTCGGGATTTTGCGGGTTTTATCTCGGTAGCGGCTGGACGTTCAACGCAAGGCTGGCCTTTTGGACGATTTTCGGGCTTGCGCTCGCGACGGCCGGCTCCACCATCTTCAACAACTTCGCGGACAAGGACATCGACTCGATCATGAAACGCACCCGCGGAAGGTCGTTGCCGTCCGGCTCCCTGCCCGCTTTTTTCGCATACGCCGCCGGCACGGTTTGCGTCACGGCGGCCCTGACGATTTTGAAGGTTCTCGTCGGCCCGCTCGTCGCGGGGCTCACCAGCGCCGCGGTCTTCATATATGTCGTTCTCTACACTTTGTATTTTAAGAGGAGCACCCCGTTTGCGACCCACATCGGCGGAATAGCCGGGGCCATGCCCCCGTTGATAGGTTACGCGGCGGCGCACGGCGGGCTGGACGCGCGGGCGTTCTCCCTTTTTTTGCTCATCGTGGTGTGGCAACAGCCGCATTTTTGGTCGCTTGCGCTGAAATACCGGAAGGAGTACGCCAGCGCGGGGATACCCGTCCTGCCCGTCGCCAAGGGGGTCGAGGCCACGAAAAGGAGGATACTGCTTTACGTCCTTTTGCATTTCCCCGTCCTCTTCCTGCCTTATTATTTCGGGATGGCCGGGACGATTTACCTCGGCGTTTCCATGGCGCTGACCCTGGCGTACCTGGCCCTGACGCTCAGGTTCATCTTCTCCGACGCGGGCAGGGAGATGACGGTTTTCCACTTTTCAAACGTTTACCTCATCATCGTTTTCGGCGTCATCATGCTGGACGCGCGTTGACGGGGGAGGCTTGAAACAGATGCGCGACGTTTTTGCTGAAACCGGCCCCCTGCGGGCGCGGAAGTGGCTCGTTCTTTCCGTGGCCTCCCTCGGCCTGGGGGGCGCGTTCGCCTTCCTTGTCGGGATGGCGCGCGCGCCGTTCGCGGAAAGGCTCCTGCCGCACGACTACTTCAGGCACGCCCTGGTGGGGCACGTGAATTTGGCGATAGTCTTTTGGCTTTTGCTTTCCGCCGTCGTCCTTTGGGCCGCGAATTTCAGGGGGGAAAACCCTAGGGCGGGCTTCCCGCTGGCCCTTTTGGGGACGGCCCTGGTGGCGTTTTCCGCGCTTTTCGGCTCCGGAGAGGCGGTGCTGAACAATTACGTGCCGGTGTTGGTGAACCCCCTGTTCTTCGCGGGGCTGGCCGTTTTCTTCGCCGGTTTTTCCATCAGCTCATTTGGCCGCGTCAGGGAGGCCTACGACGGCCTTTCGTCCGACGACATGGTCAAAAACGGCCTCTCGACCGCCGTGTTCGTGTCGGCGGTCCTGTTCGCCGCCGTCGTCGTCTCGTCGTTTTTTTTCGCCGGAAAGGCCAACGGGGGGGAGGGGAAGCACTATTACGAAAAACTTTTCTGGACCCCCGGGCACATACAACAGTTCCTCAACGGCTCCCTGCTCGTGGCGGCGTGGTACACGCTCGCCCGGACCCCCCTGAAGGGGGGCATCAGGTTCTGGGGTTTTTTGAAGACGGCCAACAAGTCGCTGATATTCTCGGCCGCGCTTCTTCTGGCCCTGCTTTTTTTCCTCGACCCGGCGGACAGGAGGCTGAAGATCGGCGCCGAAATAATCTATGGCGCCGGACTCGGAATCCCCCTGTTTTTGCACATAGCAAACATCACGAGGCAGACGCTAAGGACCAGGTTCGACTATAAAAGCCCGCAGGAGGCGTCGTTGGCATTTTCAATGGTCATCTACCTTTTCGGCGTTTTCATCGCCTATGCCGGATTCCAAAACGACACGCGCGTTCCGGCGCATTACCACGGGGGGGTCACGGCGCTCACGCTGGCCCTGATGGGGTGCTACCACGAAATGTTAAAAAAGGGGGGACGCGAGATAAGGTTCGAAAGGCTCGCGCGGGTCCAGCCTTATGTGTACGGCACGGGAATGCTTTTGTTTATCGCGGGGCTTTTCGTGTCGGGGCTCCTGGGGGCGCCGCGCAAAACCCCCGGGGTCGGGTTCACCGAAAATCCGGTCGTGTTGTTTTCCTTGGGGCTTATGGGGGTCGGAACGCTCCTGGCCGTCCTGGGGGGCGCGGCCTTCGTGCTGTATGCCGCGGCCACGCTGGTTAACGGAAGGCGGGGGGAGTGATTTCGCGTTCGAGGCGGTTTTTTTGTCAAAACTCGGCAGGACAACCTATATTTATACACCTTTTTATTAAAATCACACAAGCCTTTTGTCATATTTTTTTTAGGCGGACTGGGCAAGAATATTTGGTGATATTGAATTAGGGATGAAAAGGTGGGGGTGTTCGCGCCCCTTTTATAACTTTGAAGGGGGTGATTTACTTATGGCGACGAACGACAAGGGCGAAAGACAAGTTTCCTACTGGCAGGTTTTCTTGGACGACATTCATCTGATTTTCTTTCTGGGGGTGGCGATATTCTTCATTAGCTACACGGTTTGGGGCCTCATAGAAATCGGCACGGTTGGCCAATCCACATTGATAAAGTAAAGGGAGGAATAATGAGTTTAGGATCTCCGGAAAAATATTGGTGGGACGAACCACTGGATAAGGATGAAAAGACGTGGGTCACGGTTGCCATCGTCTGGGCTATTTTCCTTACCCTTTACATGCCCTACAAACACTTCACCGGAAAGCAAAACCCCTCGCAGGAATACACGAAGGTGAGCGGGGACAAATTTGACGCCGCGGTGGATAAATTTATCGCCCAATACAAGGTGGGCGAGGAGAAGGGGCTCGCGGTCGTGGCGCCGCCGCCCAATTCCGACATTTTCATAAGGGGCCAGCAGTTCAAGTGGGACCCGATATTGAAGCTGAAAAAGGGGGTTCAATACAAGCTTCATCTTTCTTCTATTGACATGAACCACGGCTTCTCGGTTCAGCCGGTGAACTTCACCATTCAGGTCGTGCCGGGATACGACAACGTGCTTAACATAACGCCGACCACGTCGGGCGTGTTCACGATAATCTGCAACGAATACTGCGGCCTGGGCCATCATACGATGGTCGGCCGGATGTACGTTGACTAAGGGGGAGGAATAAAAATGGCCGCAGAATTTAGGAAGTGCCCAACGACGGGCCTTATGGTGCATCTGCCCGCCCAAGCGCTGATAAAGATAAACGCCGTAACCTCGATCGTTTTTCTTCTAATAGGCGGGATCTTGGCGCTGACCCTGATTTTTACGAGATGGCAGGCGGTGCATCTTCTGCCGCCCGACCTGTTCTACAGATTTCTAACCCTGCACGGAATCGCTATGCTCTTCGCCTGGATTGTCTATTTCGAGGTGGCGGTTTTGTACTTCACGTCCGCCGTGTTGCTGAACTCCCGACTGGCCGCGCCCTGGGCCGGCTGGCTGGGATACGTGCTTATGACGGTCGGGGCCTTGATGACCACGGTGGCGATTCTCGCCGGGAATTCCGACGTCATGTTCACCTCCTATGTTCCGCTGAAGGCAAGCCCCTTATATTACCTGGGCATAGTCCTTTTCGCCGTCGGCGCCATAATCGCCTGCGTTTTGTTCTTCGCGACGCTCGCGGTGGCGAAACATGAGAAGACTTACGAAGGCTCCGTTCCGCTCGTCACCTACGGCGCGGCGGCCGCGGCAATAATAGCCATAGGGACGCTGGCGCACGGGGCGATTTTCTACATCCCCACGGGGCTTTGGGCGGCCGGCGTCATACCGATGATGGATCCGGAGGCGTACAGGCTTTTGTTCTGGGGGTTCGGCCACTCGACCCAACAGATAAACGTGGCCGCGATGATAGCCTGCTGGTACGCGCTCGCCACCCTTACCGTCGGCGCCCAGCCGGTCAGCGAAAAATTCTCCCGCACCGCCTTCGTCTTGTACGCGCTTTTCATAAACGTCGCGTCGGAGCACCATCTTCTTTGGGACCCGGGCATCAGCAGCGCCCACAAAATGTGGAACACTTCGTACGTCCTTCACCTTGCGGTCCTTGCCAGCATGATGCACGCCTTCTCGGTTCCGGCATGCGTCGAGGTGGCGCTTCGGAAAAAAGGGTACACTAAGGGGCTCTTTGAATGGCTTAAGAAGGCGCCCTGGGGCAACCCCTCGTTCTCCACGCTCATATTTTCCGTCGCGGGCTTCGGATTCCTCGGCGGAATCACCGGCATCATGTACGGAACCGAGCAACTCAACATATTGGGGCACAACTCCCTAAGGGTGCCGGGGCATTTCCACGCCACGGTCGTAATCGGCACGTCCATGGCCTTTATGGGGCTAACCTACTACGTCCTGCCGCTAATTTTTCAACGGGAGGTCATGTTCCCGACGGCGGCAAAACTACAGCCGTATTTTTACGGAGTCGGCATGTGGACGGTCTCGATCGCAATGATGTTCGTGGGAAGCTTCGGCGTTCCGCGAAGGCATTGGGACATCACGCTGGCGGACGCGCCGTTCCAGTACAGTTTCGGCCCCACCGTGGACTTGGGCATGGCCATCACCGCGTTAGGCGCCGTTCTCGCACTGATAGGGGGCGCGATGTTCTGCATAATAGCCGTCGCCACGGTTTTGGCGGGTAAAAAGGTCAACCAATAGGAAGGGTGTAACATGAGTGAGTTAAAGGAAGAACACAGGCCTAAGGGCACTCTCGTGCTCGTCTATTTCTTTTTGGCGGTCATGGTGATTTATTACTGGCTCAGCTGGAAATGGCTGTCCGAGCTTTGGCTGTTCGGCTGACAAGACCGCCTCGTCCCCGCCTTGTCCGCACGGGTAAGGCGGGGCCGGCAAGCCGGCGAACAACGCGCTTTCCAACTTTGAACTATGAGGCATAACTTACGCCGAGTCGCGGGCAGTTTGGTCGTTGCGGCCCTACTGTCCGCCTTCTCGGTTGCGGAAGCGGCCCGGACACAGCCGTCCAATTTGGAAAAATCGGAGGCGGTGGTGGGCCGAACCGTGGGCAATTACCGTCTGTTCAACCTCGAGGGGGGCACGGAGAGATTTTTCGGGCTCGACCGCAAGCCGACCCTCGTCAGTTTTTTTTACACCGGTTGCTCCGAGGGTTGCCCCCTCGTCTTGAACAACATAGCCGGCGTGCTCGGCAAACTGCCCAAAGAGCTTCGTGACGACGTCGCGGTCGTGTCAATTTCGATAGACCCGGCGCACGACACCCCGGCTGTCCTGGCTGGTTACTCGAAACCGTTCGTCAAGGAATTCAAAAACTGGCGGTTCGCGACGGCCACGGAGGAAACGATAAGGATGCTGACTTCCGACCTGGGTTTTGCCTACGAAAAGAAGGAGGACGGGAGCATGGAGCATCTAAACCGAGTCACGTTGATTAATTCCTCCGGCTTGGTTTTAAAGCATTTTTACGGCACGGACGTCAAGGCCGAGGACGTCGCGGGTGCGCTCAAGGACATAGCGCGGGGTAGGACGTTGAGTAGCGGGCTCGCCTCCGTTTTCGACAAGGCGCTTATCTTCTGCTCCAAATACGACCCGGTGACTAAAAGGTACGTGACGGACGTCGGGTATCTGATGGAAGTTGCGATACAGTGGCTTTTCGCCCTGGGCGTTGCGGCCTTCCTTATGTCTCCGATGTTCTGGGACACGTTCGGGTTGTCCAAACGGCGGGCGGAAAAGAAAACGGCTCGATGAACCCTCGAATCTCCCCGGTGTTGAGGCCGGGAAACGCCGTCCTCGTTTACTTGCAGGAACGCCTAAACCCGATTTTTTCGTCGAGACTCAATCCGATGTACAATCTGGGCGCGCTTGCGCTCTTTTTTCTTTGGGCGATCATCGGAAGCGGAATATACATCTTCCTTTTCTACAGGATGAGCCTGCCGGGCGCCTACAATTCCATCGAAAACATCACGGTCGGGCAAAAATACCTCGGCGGAATAATGCGCTCCATTCACCGCTACGCCTCCGACGGGATGGTGCTGGTCGTGGCGGTCCACGCACTGCAGGCGTTTTTCTCGGACCGGTTCAGAAAATACCGGTGGCTCATGTGGGTCACCGGGTGCGTCGTCATTCCGGTGCTCTGGCTGGAGGGGGCGTCGGGATACCTTTTGGTCGCCGACGAGAGGGCCAAGATGGTCGGGGTCGAGCTTGCAGGATGGTTTGACACGTTCCCGCTGAAGGTGGAGCCTTTCTCGCGCAACTTCATACAAGGCGG
>JACQBU010000009.1 GCA_016194375.1 Nitrospinota bacterium | reverse complement strand
CCGTGCTGGCGGTCTGCGACAACGGAGAGGGGCTTTCCGGGGAGGACGTGCGGAAAATTTTCGACCCGTTTTACGGAATAAACAACCTGCGCAAATCCACCGGGATGGGACTGGCCGTGACCAGGGAAATCGTGGAGGACCACAACGGCGAAATTTCCATAAACAGCACCAAGGGCAAGGGAACGGAAGTGACCGTGAGACTCGGCCTCGTTTGACTGGAATCCGCCCCGGAGGTCGTCGGTAAAAGATGACGACGGGAAAATAAAAAAGGGGGCGGGTAAAACCGTTTCCCGCCCCCGTTTAAGGCCGTCTAACCGGCCCTAGGCCGTCCGCCTAATAAAGCGGCCGCATTTAGAACAGCGGGTGCATCGGCTTGTCAAACCAGAGCCGTTTCTGTTCCTTCCCTATGGTGCCCACAATTTTCAATTTGCCGTTTTCCTTCACCAGGACGTGGTCGTTGTTCAACCAGTAATCCAACGCGATGGATTCCTTTTCGCCGGTCGGGACGCCCACCAGTATGCCGCTACAGGTCATGATGACGAGGTTGGCCTTGGCGTCGTACAAGGACAAATGCATGTTGTGGGTCATCGCAAGGCCGCTGAAATCGGTGAACAGCCTCTTCCATGCCGCGGCTATGTCCGCTTTCTTACGCAAGCCGTTGACGTAGGACTCCGAATAAAGGGTCATCAGCTTGTCCAGGTCCCTGGCCTCTATGGCCAGCTCGGCCTCGTCGAAGAAACTCATGACCTCGGCATACGCCTCCTTGCCGGCGGTGGCGGTCATGCGCGGGTCGATGTTCAAGGTGTAGTTTTGCGACATATGTTCCTTGTGTTTCGACGCGGTTTCCGCGGCGTTTGAGACGGGAGCCGACGCGAGGATAAAAATCCCCCCGACAAAAAACAGCGACGTCGCCAGCCTCCTAAAGCCGGCCGATTTCCACCCCCAAAACCTTGAGTAAAGCATTAGTCTTCTCCTTTAAAAATAATGTTCCAAGCCTGCGGATGCGATTATATTTAAAACACAATCCGTTTTCAATTCGTTTCCTACGATTTCATTTTACTCTGGAAATTTGGTCGGAACGATAATTTTTCGCCATCTTTCGCCGCCAAGGGCCCTTAAAAACGACGCCAAATCCTTCTTCTCCTCGACGGTCAGCCCGAGCTTTTCAATGACCGGATGCAGGTTGGGGTTTGCTATGCCGCCTTCGTCATAAAAATCAATCACGTCTTCAAGCGTCATAAAACGGCCGTCGTGCATGTAGGGCGCGGTCGAGGCCGCGTCCCTAAGCGTCGGGGTTTTAAACGCCCCTTTGTCGTCGTCGTTGTGAGTCACTTTATACCGGCCCAAATCCGGATTTTCCTTGTCCATGCCCACCCCGATGTTATGAAAATCTTCGTCGGTAAAGCGGATGCCCGAATGGCAGACGGCGCACCTCCCCTTGCCCGCGAACAGGTCCATGCCGCGCTTCTCGGAGGCGTTCAAGGCGCAGTTCTCCCCGGTTGAAAATCGGTCGAATTTCGAGTCGTCGGAAACAACCGTCCTCTCGAAAGAGGCGATGGCGGCGACAAGGTCGTCTATGTTTATTTCCCGGCCAAATATCTCCATGAACTTGTCCTTGTAATAACCGATTTTCCCAAGTTTGGCCACGACCGACTTATGGTCGGGATTCCCCATCTCCACCGGATTTATCATCGGCCCCTTGGCCTGCTCCTCAAGAGAGCCGGCCCGACCGTCCCAGAACTGAAGGGTGCCGAAAACCCTGTTGATGACGGTGGGGGCGTTCCTACCCCCCTTCAGGCCCTTTATGCCGGTCGAGACGGTCTCGTTGTCGGTGTACGCGCGGGCGGGGTCGTGACAGGTCGCGCAAGAAACCGTGTCGTCCACGGAAAGTCTTTTATCGAAGAAAAGAAGGCGTCCCAGCTCGACTTTTTCCATGGACACCCCCCCCACGCCTTGGGCGTAAAGAGGCCTTGTCGGCGACAAAAAAACCAGCGACAGCGCCAAGACAAAAAAATATCCGCCTGTTTTTCCCATGAAAATCCTCCTCATATCCCGCAAAAAATCATCAAAGCAACGGCGAAACGTATTTCCATGCGCGCCAGCACCCCCGCACGCGCGATAATTCGACCGTCGGACGTGTTCATAAGCTGACCAACGCCGAAGGGCCTTTTTTTTTATGATATCACATCACCGCCGCCCCGTAAGAAAGAGTCGGCAACGACTTTTGTCGGACCTTTTCAACGGCCCGCCGGAACGGTTCATTTCGGCGGGGGACGGCGGTTGGCGGAAAGGGGCGTTTGTCGCGTTGACAATGCGGTCGTTTTCTAAGAAACTTTTAGACGTCCGCGTTGTTCGGCGCCGTTCGCCGCACAAACGCGGGTTGTTTTGGAAATTTGGACCTAAAGGGTTTTGATGGGGTAGAATAAACGACAATGCACGGCAACATCCCGGCTCTCAAGGAAAACTCCGATCGAAGGATAAACGGGGCCTAAGGTGGAATTCATCCCTTTCGCGATATCTTGGAACATAACCTCGCGTTGCAACCTCGCGTGCCAACACTGCTATATCGACGCGGGATGCCGCGACGGCGGCCTTCCCGGGGACCTGCGGACGGACGACATAATGAAAATCCTCCCGGGCATAGCCGCGGTCAATCCCGGCGCGGTGCTCATCCTCACCGGCGGGGAGCCGATGGCGCACGGCGACATCTACGAAATTTGCGCCAAGGCTTCCTCCCTGGGGCTTATGGTGGTGCTTGGAACCAACGGCACGCTACTCAACCCCTCCTCCGCGAAAAGGCTGAAGGAATGCGGGGTCTCGGGCGTGGGCGTGAGCATAGACTCCCTCGACGAAAAAATTCACGACCAGTTCCGGGGAAGCCCGGGTTCGCTAAAGGCCTCCATGCGGGGGCTTTTGGCCGCGCGCGACGCCGGGCTGGAGATACAGGTGCAAACCACCGCAATCAACGCGAACATAGACGAACTGCCCCTCGTCGCGGAATGGGCGCATAAGATAGGCGCGAAGGCGTTCAACGTTTTCTTCCTCGTCTGCACCGGTCGCGGACAGACCATGACGGACATAAGCCCGCAGTCCTACGAAAAGGTCCTTAAATGGGCCTCGAGAGTCCGAAACGATTTTCCGGGGATGATGGTCAGGCCGAAGTGCGCGCCGCATTTCAAGCGGATACTTTACGAGGAGGACAAAAACCACCCCTTGCTTTCGACTTATATAGCCGCCTGCCGGGCCGGCACGCAGTACTGCCGCATAGACCCGTCGGGCGTCGTCACCCCCTGCCCCTACATGGACGTCCCCGCGGGGGATTTGAGAACCTCGGAGTTCGGCGACGTCTGGAAAGGCTCCGCCGTCCTTGAAAAATACCGGTCCCCCAAACTCGGGGGAAAGTGCGGTTTGTGCGCGTTCAGGCTCCTTTGCGGCGGGTGCCGGGCCCGCGCATACGCCAACCTCGGCGACGAGATGGGGGAGGACGCCTATTGCGCGTACGAACCCTCCGGGCGGGAGGAGGCCATAACGAGTATCGACACCGTGGCCAAGTTCGGCGGAGGATCCGAGCCGTCCTCGAATTGGTCCCCCGAGGCCGAGGCGATAATAAACAAAATTCCTGTCTTCGCGCGCTCCATCGTCAGGCTTGCGGTGGAAAAGCATTCTAGGGAGCACGGCGCGGTGTTGATCACCCCGGAACTCCTCAAGGCCGCCGCGCCAAGCGGCGGATGGGGAAGGCCGCAACCTGCAAACGCGCCCCCTCCGAAAAAGGCGGAGGAAATCCCCTGGGACGACGACGCCTACGCAAGAACCAAAAACGCGCCGGATTTCGTCAGGCCCGGCATCTATAAGCTGATGCAGAAACGGGGGGCGGAACGGGGGAAAAACAGGATAGACGACGCCTTCCTGAGCGAGATACGGGACGAATCCATGATGCTGGTTTCTAAGAGGATGAAAAAAACCGGGTTCGACGAGCTCAGCATGCAGTCGTGGAACGCGGCCAAGGACCGCTTTTCAAAAAATGCCGGCAGGGTGGAGACGATAAACAGGATTGTCGAGTTTCTCGACGGCCGCGAAAAGAAAAACGAGGCCATCATCAGCAAGTTCAAATCATACCTAGAGGACGACTCCCCTGTCGTCGGGTGGACGCCGGATGCTAAAAGCAGGCTAAACAAAGTCCCCGAGAACTTCAGGGATATGGCCAAAACCTATATTGAGAAGGAATCGTTAAAAAAGGGGTACCGAATGATAACCGAAAAATCATTCGACGATGTCATGAATGAGCTCCCTTTCGCAAAGATGATGACCGGAGGCCAATAGCCGTTTTTATAATATGGTTGATTTTGCCCTTAATCGGAATCAAGATAAAACCCCTTGAAATACCTACGAATTTTCCCGCCTTGTCAATGTCGGGGTACATTTAATAGTTCGCACAGTCGGCATTCATTCATTGGTAAAGAGGCCTGTTTCATGCTATCATTAGTTTGATTGCAGAGGGTGTAACTTAAATGTTAAAAATAGGACAGTTTTTGTTATGAAAAAATTAGTGACGGCTTTTTTTGTTGTCATCGGCGCGTTGATTCTGATTTCCGCGGGGGTCTATTTTATCCCCAACCCGCTTGGCAGGTATGTGGTGAGCGAGGCCAAGGCCAACGGGTATTTGCCGTACACCCCGTCGGAGGCCTACGGTTTGGCGATGAACACGTGCACCCAATGCCACACCGACGAGCGGATAAAAAAATATTGCGAGAGATGCGGGCCGCCGTTCATCGCGGTCGTCCCGCACATGCAGTCGTTCATTGAAAATTACAAGCTCACCAAACCGAACCTCAAGGTGCACAACATCACGGAGAGCCAGGCGGTGGCCATCGTGCAGGTTTGGAACGCGATTCTTGGCAACTGGGAGAAGGATTTCAGGGAGCAGGACATTTATAAGCTCATAGGCGACTACCCGCACCTGAAAGCCCTCTACAAAATGCCGATCAAGGACAGGCCGATTGAATCGGCCCTTATGAACCGGGAGGATCTCAAGGTCGGCTATATGGCCGACATGTCGAAATCCCAAAAAATGGCGCCTAAAAATGAGACGGGACCCAAACGCGAGAACGAGCATGAGCATAAGCCATGAACGGCGGGGGGACTAATGGAACAGGCAGTCGGGCCCGAAAAGGCCCCGGAACCGAAAACGGCGGGACGGCGCAACCTGATCGTCCTTCTGGCCGTGTTGGGGGTGGGGTTGTACTCCATTTTCAACCTGATGGTCTCGAACGCATCCGGCCGCGCCGAGATACTTAAAGTAGGAAGCCAGCTTCCGGCCTTCTCCCTCAAATTTGGGGAAGGAAAAGAGTTTACGAACCGCGATTTTGCGGGAAAGCCGACCCTCTATTTCTTTTTCGCCAACTGGTGCCCCTGTTCACACCAATCGGTGGATTTTATCAAGCAGGCGGTCGCCGAGAACGCCGACAAGGGGCTTACGGCGGTCGGCGTGGGCATTCAGGACGTCCCGAAGAACATCGAGACGTTTGTGAAACGGCACGACATTAAGTTTACCGTGGGGGACCGCGGGGGGGACGACATGGCGGGCAAGATAGGGGTTCGCACGACCCCCACCATACTCCTCGTGGACTCCGGCGGCGTCATACGGTGGATTTATATCGGGAAAGTCGAGAGATACGACCAGATAAAACCCGGGCTAGCCGAACTTTTCAAGGGCTAGGCGAACGGGGTTTCAGGTCGGGGGTGTGAGGGAAATGACAAAAAACGGGAAAATGTCTCGGGGAACGTCCGGTTTGTTCTCGGGGCGAATCGTCGCCCTTGTCGCGGCGGCGTTGCTCGTCGCGGCCTGGTCGCCGCGGGGCGCGCGGGCGGCGGAGGGGGAGCCCGACGTGGGGTTCATGAAGGTGACCCTCATGCCGGAGTACGACTCCTCCTCGGTGCTCGTGATAGAGGAGGGGAAATTTGCGGACAGGTCCGCCTTTCCCAGGGCCGTCGTGTTCTACCTTCCCCCGAACGTAACGAAGCTCACGGACGTGTGCAGTCTTTCCCCGAGCGGCCATCATTTTTGCCAGCTCTTCGACATTAAAAAGATGCCGGACAAGAACGTGCTCAACATGAAGCTTCCCTATTCGGACTTTTTCATAGACTTCGATTATTCGCCGTTCAAGGCCGCGGCCAAAACCGGCAGGGACTTCACGTTTCCGCTGGAACCCAACTACAACATCCGCAACCTCGAGGTCCTGATACAAAAGCCGTACAGGGCGGAGAGGTTCTCCGTCACCCCGGCGTCGGCGGAGACGGTCGAAAAAGAGGGGTACCAATACCTCAAGTACGGGTTCCAGAACGTGAGGGCGGGCGAACTGAAGAACTTCCGCATATCGTATTTCAAACAGGACGCGATGCCGTCGGTGAACTCAAAATACTCCGCCATGGCCAAGACCCACCTTTTCCAGGACTACTCCGCGGAGATCATCCTCGCGGTCGGGGTGGTCGGAATAGCGGCCGCGTGGATGGTAAAGAGAAGAAAGGCGGCCTAGATGGGAACCCCGGTTAAAGCGGCCATTTTGGCGGTCTCCTTCGTAATCGTGCTCACGTTCATGAGCGGGAAGTACATCTTCCTCACGTCGGCCCCGGACACCACCGTGCAGGGGGTTTCCCACTCTCTCGCGTGCCCGTGCGAATGTCCGATGGTGCTCGAGGACTGCCACATGAGTTGCGGGCTTTCGTGGAAAAACCTCATCGGGGAGCAGTTGAAGTCCGGGCTCGACAAGAGGGAGGTCATGGGTTATTTCTACAAGAGGTACGGGAGGGCGGCGTTGCTGACCCCCGTGCAACGCGTGGCGGGCAAGTGGTACCAAATCACGCGGGGCGGCTATCCGGTGAAGGAAATGGCGCTTTTTGTTGTTATACTTGCGGTATGGACCTTCCTATTGTATCTGGTGGGATTGAGCTTGGTGGAAAAAGTGGCGGCCCGCGGGAAAAAATGACGAACCTGTTCCTGGCGGCGAGCCTTGTGCTCGTTCCGCTTGCGTCGGCCCAGCCACTCGACGGAAGGGCGCTGATTCCGGAGGGGACGGCGGTTGTCGGGACGGATCAAAAAGACATTCCCGCCCAAGTCGGGGCCGACAAAAGAATCAACCTGAAATGGTACGCCGACGAAATCCCGGCGAGGAAGGTCCCGGTCGGGGCCTTTTACATTGACGTTACGGAGGTGACCAACAAAAGGTACGGCGCCCTCGTCCCGGGGCACAAATACCCCGAAAACCTTGAAAACCATCCCGTGGTCAACGTCACTTGGAAGGAGGCGGACGACTTTTGCCGAAAGGCCGGCGGGCGCCTTCCGACCGAAGCCGAGTGGGAAAGGGCGGCCCGCGGGGACGCCGGATACGTCTATCCTTGGGGCAACACCTTTGTCCCCGGGAACGCGGTGTTTATGGAAACGGCCGGGGGCGGAAAAGGAAAGGTCAAGGCGTGGTCCCAGCAAGAATCGGGGGAGAACCTTTTGGGGGGCACCCATCCGGTGGCCTCCGTCGAGGCTGGCAAAAGCCCGTTCGGTGTTTACGACATGGCCGGCAACGCGTGGGAATGGGTTGACGGCTGGTACGACGAGGGGAAAAAAATTAGGATGCTCAAGGGCGGGTCGTGGCTGTCTCCCAAGGAAAGCCTGAGGAGCGCCGCGCGGCTCGGCGAGGTGGAGGGGGAAAGGCGCTTCAACGACTTCGGCTTCAGGTGCGCGTACGGACTGACGAAGGGCGCCAATTGAGGAAGGCCGCGTTCTGGGCGCTGGGGGTCCTCGCTTTCCTCGCCGCCATCGCGCTCTCCGCCCTGCTCATGTTGTACTGGTCGGGCGAGGGAATGGGCGGGGACCTCGACAACCTCAAACGGATGGCGCGCCTGAGCATGTTCAGGCACAACCTCGTTAAAAAACTCGGGGCGGACGACGCCACCTTCCTGTACCAGCAAACCTGCTACAAAAGGTGCCACGGGGAGGCGGCGATGATAACCGCAGTGCTTTCGCAGGCCGGATGGATACAGGTTGTGGAGAGGATGCGGCTAAAGGAAAACGTCTATGTTTCCGGGCGCGAGGCGGACGTCATCATAAACTACCTGGAGGAAAAGTACCCGAAGACCAAGTCCCGCTTTTCCTACGAGACGCGCAAAAAGGTCCACGTCGCCGTCTGGAGAAACGACATGGGGCAGAACGACATATACGCCGACGTGATATTCGCCACGAAGGAGTATCTCGCCTCGATAGGGGCGGACTACCTCGTCAACACGTACGACCTTGACCATTACCTCGTCTTTATAGTCAACTTCACGGTGCACGAGGGGGAGATAACCCTTTCGAACCTGGACGGCCAGTGCACGCTTCAGACGCCGCTGGGGGAGATGAAGACCACCCCACCGTGGCAGTTGAGGTTCCAGACGGCCGACAAACACCATTACGAGGGGGTCGTGAGATTCGACAAAAACAATCCGATTCTTGCGCGCGACGTAAAATGGCTAAAGCTGGTCGTCAAAGGCGTCGGGGGTACGGGCGCGAGGCTGTTCAGTTGGGACGTCCCGATTGCCTACCCCGATGAGATGAAAAGCACGATGGCAAACTCGTGAACCTGAGGATGAGAAGGATTTTGCCGTTCCTAGTTTTGTCGGCGGCCCTCTCGGTATTGTCCTGCCAGAGGGAGGAAATGAAGCCGCCCCCCGCGATCAAGCCGTACAACGCCCCCCCGACGACCTTGAACGACCTCGCGGGGAAACCCGTGGCGTTCTCTAGCTTCAAAGGGAGGCCGGTGATGGTTAATTTTTGGGCCACGTGGTGCGTCCCGTGCGTCGCCGAGATGAAGGACATCCAAAAACTTTACGATCAAAGAAAAGAATCGGGGCTCGTCATACTGGCGGTGAACTACAAGGAGCCCGGGGAAGTCGTCGGCCAGTTTCTGAGGAAGCACGACCTGCAATTCAGCGTGCTCTTGGACGAATTCGGGACCGCGGCGAACGATTTCCAGGTTTTCGGCCTCCCGACGACGTATTTTATAGACAAAAACAACGTGATTCAGTACAGCTACATGGGGCAGATGACGCGCGAGATTATCAACATGGGCCTGAAAAGAATAGGGGTCGAAGCCATCTAACGCCGCTCCCCCCGGCGCACATGGTTCAGCGAACCGGGAATTCCAGCGTGACCCTGGTGCCCTCCCCGTATTTGGTAGCCATCGAAATGGAGCCGTTGTGGTTTTTCATTATGCTGCTGACGATCGAGAGCCCCAGCCCCGTGCCCTGCTGTTTCGTGGTGAAGAAGGGGTCAAAGACGAATTTCAGGTTCTCGTCGCTTATCCCCTCGCCGTGGTCTACGACGACCACCTCCACCGAGTTGGGGGAGGACATGGTAGTTTCTATCTCGACCAGCCCCCCGTTTTTCGAGGCCTGTATCGCGTTTATAAGGACGTTCAACAGCGCCTGCTGTATCTTCCCCTTGTCAAAAAGGGACGTGGGGATGTTCCGGCCGAAATTCCTCGAGACGACCACCCCGCCCTCCTCCCAGTACGGTCTGGCCATCGCCACCGTCTCCTCCACGACCTTGTGAAGGTTGTGCCTCCTCATCGTCAGGGGCGTGGGTTTGGCGTAATCCAGGAATTCCGTGACGATTCTTTCGAGGTTCGCAACCCCCTCCCTCGCTATGGTGAAATGCTCGAGTTCCCTCCCGTCGAGCCCCGGCCTGCCGCTCAATATGTCCAGGTTCATCTTGACCGAGGAGAGCGGGTTCCTGATTTCGTGGGCTATGCCCGTCGCCAGCCTTCCCAGCGACGCGAGCCTCTCCTCGTGCTTCAGTTTCTCCTCCAGGTTGTGAGTCGCCGTCACGTCGTGGATTATCCCCATCGATCCCACGATCTGGCCGTCGTCGTCCTGAAGCGGGGAGGAGCTCACGACCACCCTGTGAAGCCTGCCCGTGTTGTCCTGCAACTGCATGTCAAATTTTCTGGTCACGCCCGGTTCGGCCGGCTCGCTCACCTTCTTTCCCATGTGCGTGATGTTTAGTATGTCCAGCAGGGGCTTCCCCATCATCTCGTCCTTGTCGTAACCCCATTCGGATATCCGGCCGTTGACGTAGATGATTCTCCCCTCGAGGTCCATCGCCCATATGAGGTCGCTCGCGTTGTCCAGCAACCGTTTGTAATAGACGTCTTTCACGGCCTGGGGACGGGAAAAAACATGTTGTCTATGAAGCGCTCCGAAAAGTCCGGGTGATTCGACAGGTCCACGAATCTCGCCATTTTTGGGATGGCCTCGGCCGCCATCCTCGCCCCGCGCGACAGGAGCGCCACCCTCGCGCCTATCCCGGCGGAGTTCCTGACCGCGGTGAACGCGGCGCGGGGGAAGTCCGGAATCATTCCTATTTCCACCGCGTTTTTCACGTCTATCGAGACGCCGAAGGCCCCCGAGATGAACACGTTTTTTATTTCGCCCGGGCTCGTTCCCGCCTCCTGCATGAGCATGCCGACGGCCGTCTTCAAGGCGGACTTGGCCTTCTGCATCTCCTCGACGTCCTTCGTCGAGACGGTGATGGGGCGGTGGATCGCCGTTTCCACGGAGGGAACCAGCTCGAATCGGCCGTCGGCGACGCGGGGATTTCCGCCCACGAATTTGCCGCGCTCGTCCACCACGCCGTTTCTCACGAAGGCGGCCAACACGTCTATTATCCCCGACCCGCAAAGCCCGACGGGAATCGCCGACCCGACCGTTTCGTATCGAATTTCCCCGTCGTTCCCCATTTTAACCGACCTTATCACGCCGGTCCGGCAAACGTGGCCGTGGGAGAGGCCGGCCCCCTCGAAGGCGGGGCCGGCCGGAACGGACGCGCACAACAGGCCGTCCCGGTTTCCCAAAACCACCTCGCCGTTGGTGCCGACGTCCACAAAAAGCGACGTCTCCTCCCTTTCCTGAAGACGGCAGGCCAGGATTCCGGCGACGACGTCGGACCCCACGAATCCGCCGACGCCCGGCAGTATCTCGACCCTGCAGTCGGGGCCGGCGTCGAGCGCCGCATGCGGCCGGAAGTCGGCGGCCGTCTTTGAAATCCAGCCCTCGACGGCGGGGACGAACGGGAACTGGGCGAGCGATTCCGGGCTGACGCCCAAAAAAAAGTGGGTCATGAAGGGATTGGCCACGATTACCATGTCCAAAATGCGGCCCGCCTCCACCCCGTGTCTCGAATGAAAACGGGCCGTGATTGAATTTATCCCCTCGAAGAGGCTACTTTGCATTTCCCGAAGCAACGAGGGATTTTCGATGACGGCGGCGGTTCTCGTGATCACGTCGCCCCCCCGGCGATTTTGCGGGTTTTCGACCGAGCCGGCGCAGATCAACCCGCCGCTTTCCATGTCGTGAAGGTAGGCTGAGATGGTGGTCGTTCCGACGTCGACCGCCAAGCCGTAAGTCGCGCCGGTTTTTTTGCCTTCCGCCCCGACGGGCCCGGAGAACCCGTAGAAGGCCAATTCTTCCGCGATGGATTCCTTTATATATCCGTCCCCCGAAACCACGGAATCGGGCAGTATCCGGCTTTGATGGGGAACGTAGATTTCCATTGATTCGCGCACCTCGACGCGACACGCGAGTTTCTCCGCGGCGGATCCCTCCCCCTGTTTCGGCGCGCTCCCCTCCCCTTCCCCGCGCGCGTCGCGCGCCCGGTTTTTAACCACGACGCCGCACTTGCCGCAGGAGCCGTTTTTGGCGCAGTAGCCCGTTATCCTCACGCCGGATTCCCCCAGCACGTCCATCAGGTTGGCGCCGTCGGGCACGGTTATTTTTTTCCTGTGGGGGAGTATCGTAAGCTCGTGTTTTCCGGCCGGACGACCGTTCGACCTCTCGAACCGGCGCCCTTCCTCCTCGGCGGCCCTCACCAAGGCCCTCAGGTTCTCCGGGCTCGAGTTGAGGGGAACCTCGCACCCGCTCCCCAGGATGAACCTTTCCCGAACCCTTGCCGCGTCGAGCAGTTTCGCCGATTCGGCCAAAATGTCGTCGGGCGTCCCTTCCAGGAACAGCATCGGCTTGATGTTGCCGTTTATCACGGCGGAGCCCCCGAACTCGAACGCGGTCTCGATTGGCACCACGTAGTCCACCGTTTTGACGTCGCATGACACGGAGGTGAAAATGGGGTGGTCGCCGGTCAACGGCCCCGCGACCGAATACCACGTGAGCGCTCCCGCACCCGCCCCCTTGACGGCGGAAAAAACCGAGGAGACGGGTTTTAGGCCGAATTCCCTAAAAATCCTCGCCGGCAACACGGACGGCGAGGACGAGGGGTCCAACATTATTATCCCGTCGGCCCCGTTTTTCACGAGTTCCACCGCGAACGAGGAGCAAACCGCCGTGCAAAACTCCAACATCTCCCTGAACCGCGCCGGGTGGTCCACGACCGTGTAAAGCATCTTTTCAATCTCCATCGTCCTGGAGAGAAGGGTCATGGGCCCCGTGACGTGCGCGACGACCGGGATTTCGCCCTCCGCCGCGGCTTTCATGATTTTCAGCGCCTTTATAATCTCCGGCATTCTTCCGTCGCGGTTCGGGTCCGGCACGGAGAGCCGCTCAAAGTCGGAAAGGTCGTTTATTCTCGCCTTCTCGACATAAGGGTAGTTGTCCTCGGGGTACGCCACGACGCTACCGAGCGCCTCCGCCTCCACGCACAGGTCCGCGACGGCGAAAAGGCAGTCGTACCCTATTATTTTTTGGGCGGAAAGCTGGCACTGGGCGATCACCTCGCCGGATTTGGCGTACTCGCGCGGCGCGACCCCGTTTAAGGTGGCCGTCACGCCCACGACCTCCGGAATGACCGGCGGCCGGTCGGCCTCCAAAAAACGGACCACGGACTGAACCCTCTTTAGTGAATTCAACGCCGCTCCAACATTTGAAAAAAACCCCTAAACCGCACCAATGGGAACGAGCCGCACAAGCCGGCCGGAATTAACGGGGAGATTCCATGACTGCTAGGAATGCCCGCCGTTCCGGCAAAAATAATCAAGGCCGTCGAAGGCGTCCCGCGCCAGATAATCCAGCCCGAGGCTTTCGGCGGAGCTTTGTTGGGCGGCCGACCCCCCTCCCACCACCTTCACCAGCCCCAGCCCTCGCGACAAAAGGGCCGGTTTTATCTGCCGCATCTTCGGAAGGCACGCCGTCATAAGGCTGGACACCCCCACGAAATCGGCCTTTTCCTTTTCGACCGCCTCGATAAAAGCATCAACGGGCACGTCCTTACCAAGATTCACCACGTTGAAGTTGTTGAAGCGGCATAGCGTGGCCACCACGTGCTTGCCCAAGTCGTGGACGTCCCCCTGAATGGTCCCGATGACGATGGTCTTAAGCCGCTTTTGATGATTGACTTTCGCCAGTTCGTCCGTCGCCTTGTCCATCTGGGCCTTCAGCTTTGCGGCCAGGCACTCGTCCACGACCTCCACCATGGCCCTGC
Source organism: Nitrospinota bacterium (assembly GCA_016194375.1). GTDB lineage: Bacteria > Nitrospinota_A > UBA7883 > JACRGQ01 > JACRGQ01 > JACQEX01. The sequence goes on along the minus strand of JACQBU010000009.1, from coordinate 3,882 downwards.
ACGCCAGCAGGACGTCCAAAAGCTGAAAGTTCTCGACGGTGCATTTGTTCCTAAGGGCGGCCACGCCCTTGGAGGCCGACTCGATCACCTGGTCCACCCCGTATGATTCGGCCAGAAGCCTCTCGGCGCACGAAACGGCCTCCTTGTTCTCCCCGTGCTGTATGAGCCGGGCCAGTTCCGTCAGCTGGTCCAAACTTAATTGTCCCTGAAGTGGTTGGACGAAGTCAGTATCCCGTATTTCTTGATCTTTCTGTCCAGCCTTGGCCGCGTGATTCCGAGGATGTCGCAGGTCTTCCCCTTGTGCCACTTGGTGTACGCCAGCGTCTTGTATATTTGGTCCTTTTCCACCTCGTTGAGCGACGCGGGCTTGTACCCCTCCCGGGACGCTGAAAAGGGGGCGTCGTGGCCGGAGGCGTGCGCCGAGGAATGCGGCTTGGATTCGATTAGCTCCTGTTTCTTCAGGAGCGGGATGAAATTTTTCATGGTGAGCGTGTCCCCCCTGGACATTATCACCGCGTGGGTTATCACGTTTTCGAGTTGCCTTATGTTCCCGTCCCACCGCTGGGCGGCGAGGTGGTTGATGGCCTCCTGGGACACGTAACGGATGTTGCGCCCGACCTCCATGGCCTTCTTGGCGACGAAGAAAAGCACCAGGTCGGGGATGTCCTCGGCCCGGTCCTTCAGCGGCGGAAGCTGGATGCTGATGACCTTTATCCTGTAATAAAGCTCCTCCCTGAACTCGCCGTCCTTGACCATCTGCTCGAGGTTCTTGTTGGTGGCGGAAAGAATGCGGCAGTCCGCCTTCAGCTTGGTCTTTCCCCCGACCATCTCGAACTCCCGCTCCTGAAGGACCCGCAAAAGCTTTGCCTGGAGGTTCACGCTCATCTCGGCTATCTCGTCCAGGAACAGGGTGCCGTCCTTCGCCAGCGTGAACTTCCCCTCCTTGGTGTTGATGGCCCCCGTAAACGACCCCTTGACGTGCCCGAAAAGCTCCGACTCCAGCAGGTTGTCAACTATCGTGGAACAGTTTACGGATATGAAGGGGGAGGAGGCGTTGTAACTGCTTTCGTGTATCGCCCTGGCGACGAGCTCCTTGCCGGTGCCGCTCTCCCCGGTTATCAACACGGTGGATTTGCTGAGCGAAACCATCCCCACCATCTTGAAAACTTCCTTCATTATCTGGCTCTTTCCCATGAGCAGGTTCTTGCGGGAACTTACGGGGGGGACGGCGATGTTCGCGTCCCTCCCCTCGTCCTTGACGGTCAGGAACTCCCTGGCGTTTCTAACGGCGGATTCAAGCTCGTTTATGTCTATCGGTTTGTGTATGTAGTCCCCCACTCCGCACTGGACCGCCTGCACCGTGGATTCCATGTTCGGGAAGGCCGTGATTATGATGGTGTAATAGCTCTTCCCCATGTCGCAAATTTTCTTCAGTATGTCCACCCCGTCGGCGTCGGGAAGCCTTAGGTCGAGAATCACTATGGCGGAGTCGAATTTTTTGAGTTTCTCCAACCCCTCGTGCGCGTAATGGGCGGTCACTATCTCCACCCCTTCCCGCTCGAAATGAAGCTGTAGCGTCCGGCAAATCGCCTTGTCGTCGTCTATTATTACTATCGGCTCGGCACAAACTGTTTCCATCGTCTCCCCCATGTCGCCACTTGATTCACAACCTAAGTTAAATGACCCCTATGTCCGGCCGCTCCCCCGGGCGGCTCGCATTTTTTTCAAGGCTTCTTCGTGAACACAAACCAAACGATGTACAGGGCAACCAACAGATTCGACAAAATCCCGAAATGAATCATCCAGTCAAGCAAGGTGAATTTTTTTACGTACGACTTAAGAAACTCCATCCGACCCCCGTTTTAGTTTGTGAATTGACGACCCTATCATGAAAAGATATCCGTTAGACTCCTCCAAAAAGATAACATAACGTCCATATCAAATCATTCAAGTTTGGGCATTATAGCGTATAAATCGTCTAAGGTGAAGTCATAATCAGGGTTTATCATCAATCGTAACTTTTGAATAGGGAGGTCGCGCGACACCGCGAGCAAAGCGAAGCAACATTCGTCTTTGCCTTCGCTTCTCGTCCTGGCCGCATCAGCATTCGTCTCCGTGAAGTGCCTCAGTTTGAAAATAAACGATAAAGAAGCGTGCGGGATTGCTTCGCTTGGCTCGCAATGACAAATACTTGTCATCGCGAGACCTCTCAAAGAGGTCGTGGCGATCCCCATAAATTTCAAACTGAGGCACTACCCGTCTCCGCCATCGCTTCTCGTCCTAGCCGCATCAGCGCTCGTCCCCGCCATCGCTTCTCGTCCTGGCCGCATCTTGGCGGCTAGGGCTTGCCGGCTAGGGCTTGGCGGGCAGGGCAATCTAACCATTTTTGCATCAATATGTTGGGGATTGCTTCGTTCCCCCGGCCCCCTGCAACGGCGGGATAAACGGGACTTTTTCATCGGGAAAAGTTATCGGTTCATCTATGTACAAAAATTGTCAAGGCGCAAACCGGTTATTCAAGCAATTGCTTAAGTAATTGAATGGTCGTTACTTATCCTAAATATTTTGCTTGAGCCGCGTTACTTTGGTGATACACTAATTTCGTGAATAGATGCCGAACCTTTTTTTTGACGATGAACAAGGGAAAAAATAAATGGAGGGAGCGCGTGATGAATAGAAAATTAGGGGTGATTTTATCGGTCGTCGCCTGTGTGGTCATGGCGGCTCCGTTTTTGGCTTCCGCCGACAGTTCCGGCGGTCCGGTGAAGGGGGAGATGACCTTCAACATCACGGTTGACACCAGGCCCGACAACAAGGACACCCGGCTTTGGGTGCCGTACCCCGTTTCCGACCAATATCAGACGATAGCAGACGTAAAAATCGAGGGGAATTTCAACAACCACGGGATATATAGGGAGAAGGACGGCGGCGCGATGATCCTGTACGCCGACTGGACCGCGCCCATTAAGGAACAAAAGCGGCTCGTCCTTTCGTTCAACGTGACGGCCGAGGAGCGCAACCGGAAGAACGCGGCGGAAGTCGGAGACGCCATACCGGCCGAGGTGCTTCAATACCTGGGCGAGACGCCGTCCATTCCCGTTGGCGGAAAGGTGGGCGAAATCGCCAAAGTCGCCACAGAGGGAAAAAAGGACATCGAGGGCAAGGCGCGCGCGGCGTACGACTGGGTTGTTGACAACACCGTGCGCGACCCCAACGTGGTCGGTTGCGGGGTCGGGGACGTGAGCGCGACGCTGGCCAAAAAGGGGGGGAAGTGCGTTGACATCAGCTCCGTCTTCGTCTCGGTCGCCCGCTCGGCGGGAGTGCCGGCAAAGGAGGTTTTCGGCATCCGGCTCGGCAAGGACGAGGGCGTCAACGACGTCACGAAGGGGCACCACTGCTGGGCCGAATACTATCTGCCGGGAACCGGGTGGGTGCCGGTGGACCCGGCCGACGTAAGGAAGAAAATACTCGAGGATAAGATTGAAAACGACAAGGCGGCGGTGGACAAATACCGCGATTTTTATTTCAACGGCCTCGACAAGTACAGGATTTCCCTTTCCGAGGGGGGCAGGTCTCTATATCTAAGCCCCAAGCAGAACGACGGGCCGCTCAACTACTTCATGTATCCGTACGCCGAGGTGGACGGAAAGGCGCTCGAATGGCTGGCCGCGCAAAAGGAGCTGAAGTACACGGTCACCTTCAAAAAATCCTGACGCCGCGCAGGCCGCCGCCTGGCAGGGGACATCCCTGCGTTGGCATTTGTGTGTGCAGAGATAGTATTCACCTGACAGTCCACCGTTTTTAGGGGAATGGGGTTACTGGTCTCGAACACACCGGATGTAATTTATATTATTTCACTAGTGTCCGGTAAAAATTAAGGGG
>JACQBU010000092.1 GCA_016194375.1 Nitrospinota bacterium | reverse complement strand
CTCCGGAAAACGGCCATCGGTTGGGGATTACGGGAAACCTTTGCTCGTAGAACGGTTATGGAAGAAATAATGGAAGTAAGGTATGGAAAAATATGGCTTGACCAAAGGCGCGCTTTCAGAGATGACAAGTGAGGGGGCGGGGATGACAAGTGAGGGGGCGGGAATTACAAGCGGGGTTTAAGTTGGCGAGGTGGGCGGCGGATTCTTACGGGAGGTCGAAGACCAGGATCTCACACTCTTGAAAGCCGCGGATGAAGACCGCCTTCTCCTGGGTGATGGCAAAGCCGTCCCCGGCGCGCCCCCTAATGCCGCAGACCCCGCACTCGCCGGTCGCCACGTGCACCCACGCCCTCCTGATCGGGTCGAGCGTCAGGGCGGTCTCCACCCCCGCCCCCAACACGGCGCAATAAACCATGGCGTCCTGGTTTATCCGCATCGAGCCGCCCGACGCGTCGGGCGACGCGATGCACTTGAGCTTGCCGCGCTTGTCGGGCGGCGGCACGGCGCAGTATTCGTACTCCGGCGCCACGCCCGTCCTGTTCGGTTCTATCCATATTTGAAGAAAATGGACGTCACGCGCGTCGGACGGGTTGTATTCGCTGTGGCGAACCCCCGTCCCCGCCGCCATGCGCTGTATCTCGCCCGCCTTCAACCGGCTTACGTTCCCCATGGAGTCCTTGTGCTCCAGCGTGCCGTCGAGCACGTAGGAGATTATTTCCATGTCCTTGTGGTGGTGCATTCCGAACCCCTGGCCGGGTTTTACCACGTCGTCGTTTATGGCGCGGAGCGGCCCGAACCCCGTGTGCGCCGGGTCATGATAGTCGGCAAAGGAAAACGTGTGCCGCGTGAGGAGCCAGCCGTGGTCGGCGCTCCCCCTCTCCTCCGCCCTCCTGATGGTAATCATGAAAAACGGGCACCGGCGCAAAAACCGCCGGACTTACGCGCGGGCGTCGAAAATCGACGCCGCAATCCGGCCAACCTGAACATAACCATCGGCAATCTTTTATCTTACTCCTCGTTAAATTATAATACTCGAACCCCGCTTCGGGCAATTCCGGCGCGCCGCGGGGCCTGTGCGCTATCCCTTTATTACGACCAGCGGCCGCATGCGCGCCACCGGCTTCGCCAGGCCGGCCCTCGACGCCACGTCCACGACCAGCGAGACGTCCTTGTAGGCGTCCGGCATCTCCTCGGCCAGCGTTCTCCTCCCCGCCGCCCTCACCTCTATCCCCTTGTCCGACAGGTCGCGCCGGACTTTTTTTCCGCTTTCCGCCTGCTTGAGCGCCGCGTGTCTGCTGAGCCTCCGCCCCGCCCCGTGGCAGGCGGAGCCGAACGACTCGTCCATCGCCGGCGGCGCGCCCGCCATGAGGTACGACATCCGCCCCATGTCGCCCGGCACCAGCACCGGCTGGCCGGTCTTGCGGAAAATTTCCGGAAGCTCCGGGTTGCCGGCGGCGAAGGAGCGGGTTGCGCCCTTGCGGTGCACCAGCAGTTCGCGCTTGACGCCCCCCACCGTGTGTTTCTCCAGCTTTATTATGTTGTGGGCCACGTCGTACACGAGTTGCATGGATTCCGGCTCGACGTGAAAAATATCCGCCAGCGCCTTCCTTATGTTGTGCATTATCACCTGCCGGTTGGACCACGCGTAGTTGGCGGCGAAGCGCATGGCGGCGAGGTAGTCCCTCCCCTCCCCGCTTTCCGCCGGCACGCAGGCGAGCTCCCGATCCGGGACGGTTATCCCGTATTTTCTCATCGAGCGCTCCATCGTCTCCAGATAATCCGTGGCCACCTGGTGGCCGAACCCGCGCGAGCCGGTGTGCACCATCACCGTGACCTGCCCCATTGAAAGCCCCCATTGGGCCGCGGTCTCCGGGTCGTATATTTCGTCCACGTACTGTATCTCGGCGAAATGGTTGCCGCTCCCGAGCGTTCCCATCTGGTCGTGCCCGCGCTTGACGGCGTGCCCGCTCACCGCCTGGACGTCGGCGCCCTCCAGCCTGCCGGACGCCTCGCAATGGGTCAGGTCGTCCTTGAAGCCGTATCCGTGTTTGACGGCCCACCCAGCCCCCTGCTCGGCAATCTCCCTGTAGTCGTCGGTGCTGAGGATGGCGCTCCCGCCCCTGCCGACCCCGCCGGGCACCGCCAATTCCAGCCGGTCGGCCACGGTCCCCCTGTTTTGAAATATTTGGTCCTTCGTGAGGGGGGTTCGCATGAGCCTCACTCCGCAGTTGATGTCGTACCCCGCCGCGCCGGGGGATACCACGCCGCTCGAGACGTCCACGGCCATCACCCCGCCGATGGGCAGTCCGTAGCCGGAGTGGATGTCGGGCATGGCGACGGTGTTTTGGACGACGCCCGGCAGGGTGGCGGCGTTTGACAGCTGTTGGAGCGCGGCGTCGTCAATGGACGCGAGCATGGCCTCGGACGAGAAGATTTTCGCGGGAACCTTCATCCCGCGGCTCGGATCCGCCGCTATCTCCCAGCTGACCTCGCCGGTCCTTTTAAGTTTGTTTCTGAACATGATTTTATTATGCGCCTCCCCGGCGGACGGGGCAACCTCGTCCCGAGGCTGGTATTGTGTCAGTTTGAAAATAATCGAAAAATACGGGTGCTAGATTGCCCTGGCCGCCAAGCCCTGGCCGTCAAGATACGGCCAGGACGAGAAGCGCAGGCAAAGACGGCGGTCTCTACAAGCAATCTACCGTATATGGCCTCACAGACCGACGGAAGCACAGGCAGACTTCAACTACGATAGTCGTATCTGCTAGATACGGTGGTCGAATCGGTGATGCCGTGGACGCGCCTTCCCCAAATATGACTGTCGTACCGTTTGAGGGGATACCATGAAGACTTCAACTACGCCCATCGTAGACATATATATATCTACCATACCCCCCCTGTATGAAAAGGAGTGGCTGGCATGGAATAATGCAAAGGGATTTTTCGATTCGGAATTAACCACAAAGGCTGATGCACTGACTCCAGCGACCTCTCTTAACAGTGAAAGAACAGTGAAGACTAAAGGAAACCCATGAAGGAAAAAACTTAGCGGCTGAGAAACTTGAAACCGTTCAAGCCCGGTGTGTCTGGCGATCCCAAGGGCCGTCCCCCTGGACCGCCAATACTGAAAGACTTACGCGCCGCGTGTAAGGCGGCTGATAGAGCCGGGGTGATATTCGAAGCCTTGATGAGATTGGTTGAAAAGGGCAAAGTTAAGGCAATTGAGTTGATGGCGCATTACGGGGCCGGAAAGCCAGCCGACACGATAAACCATAACGTACAAGAATCCCATGAGGATTTTTTGCGGCGGCTCAAGGAACTGCCTGCTGATTCGCCCAGATAAGATTAGAAAAACCGATAAATTCAAACCGGGCCGCCGCCTAAGCCTCGCCTTTGGGGTCGCCGTCCCCCGTCGGCAGGATAATCTTGAAACACGTGCCTTTTCCCGCCTCGCTATTCACGGATATCGTTCCGCCGAGGTCCCTGACGATCGTGTTCGCTATGGAAAGCCCCAGGCCCACCCCCTTCCCCGGCTCCTTGGAGGTAAAAAACGGGTCGAATATCCTTTCCTGAAGCTCCGGCGGAATGCCGACGCCGTCGTCCGATATTGATATTTCCATCAGCCCCTTGGATTTGGCGGTGGCGACCGAAAGCGTTCCCCCGCCGTGCGGCTTCATTGCGTCCAGAGCGTTTAGAATGCAAACGCGAAACACCTTTATTAGGAGCTCGGACGCGACCGCCGCCGGGCCGTCGCCGTAGTTCTTCGAAATCGCGACGTGGTTCGCGTCGAGGTTTTCCCGCATCGAGTCAAGAACGGAGTCCAGCATCGTTCGAACGTCCGCCGCGCCCGCCTCCTCCTTCATTCCGTCCGCAAATGAGCGTATGGAGGAGGTCAGCTCCGCGATTCTTCTCACCTGCAGGAGCAGGACGTCCGCCTCTTCCCTTACGGCCGGGTCGGCGGACTCCATCCGCATGACCTGCGCCGTGGTCGAGATGATGTTCATCGGGTTCAATATCTCGTGGACCAGCCCCGCCGACAACGTTCCGAGCGAGGCGAGCCGCTCGTGCCTTAGCCCGTTCCGCTCCATTACCTTTTGCTGTGAGAGGTCTTTGACGGTTGCAATGGCCCACCAGTCGCCTCCTTCCCGTCGGAAGGAGCCAACGCCCACCTCGACCGGGAACTCGGCGCCGTTCTTCCGCAGGCCCGAGAGTTCGACGACCTTTCCGACCACGTCCCCCGTACCGGTCTTTCGGAACCGCTCAAGTCCCGCCAAATGCTCCTTCCTGTACTTTTCGGGCACTATCAGGACTATGTTCCTTCCGACCGCCTCTTCGGCGGCGTATCCGAAGATGCTCTCGGCCTTTGGATTCCACGAGGCGATGTCGCCGTAGCCGTCAACGACGATGACGCCCTCCTGGGCATTTTGCATAAGCGCCTGTTCGAACGCAAGGCTTCGTTCCAGCTTTTTTCGCGTCGTTTCCAATTGCGCCACGCGATTGTCCCTCTCGCTGACGAGCAGTTTCATCGGCCTGTAGAAAAAAAAATGGGCGGTCGGCAAAGCGACCAAAACCAGGAGAAGCGGATCAATCAGTTCCAGCCAGAACATTTGCACGTTCAGAAAACTGTGAACCACCATGAACAGATACTCGACAACGAATATGACGGTTAAAAGCGCAAGAAGCGCGCGGAGGGGCGGGACGTCCCCTATTTTTCGAGGTTCGGGCGAATCGGGGGGATTCCCGCCCGCGTCGTTCCCCGAACTGGTGGAAAATAATCCGGGATCGTTTGCGCTTGCCATTGGTAGCCCTCTCTTTCAGTCAACCAGCCCTAGTCAAGCCTTCCGTTTCATTCTCGTCCATCCCGCCAAAAAGTCAAGACGTTACCCCATGAAAGAGTGGTCGCCCGTCATCGCGAGCGGAGCGAAGCAAAATTCGTCATTGCCTTCGCTTCTCGTCCTGGCCGCATCGGCATTCGTCTCCGCCTTCGCTTCTCGTCCTGGCCGCCTCTTGGCGGCCAGGGCTTGGCGGGCAGGGCAATCTAGTAGGCGACGACTCAACAAGTGGGAGATTGCTTCGTCGCTTTGCCCCTCGCAATGACACGGCTTTTTGGACTTTCTCGGAGGTTTCAAGACGTCGTCACCCGGCCTCGACGCCGCGTCCTTTGTTCATGCCGACTCGTCCCTGTAGCTGTCCTTGATGGCCATGAACCGGGATTCGGCCTCCTTGAACGCCTCCGCCACCGCCGGGTCAAAATGCTTCCCGGCCGAGTCTAGGATTATTCCCCTCGCCTCCTCGTGCGTGAACGGCTTCTTGTAGCACCTTTTTGAGATGAGCGCGTCGTAAACGTCGGCCAGCGCCATTATGCGCGCCGGGAGCGGAATTTCCTCCCCCTTTATCCCGCCCGGGTAGCCCCTTCCGTCCCATTTCTCATGGTGGCAGAAGGCTATATCCTTGGCCATCGTGAGGAAGGAGCGGTTTGTAACCGTCAACAGCCGTTGTTCCGCCTCGTAAAGCACCCTTCCGCCCAACGTCGAATGAGTTTTCATTATTTTAAATTCGTCCGCCGTCAGCGGCCCCGGTTTTCGGAGAATTTCGTCGGGTATGCCGACTTTTCCGATGTCGTGAAGCACCGACCCCTTGTGGATGTTCGCCACGAACTGTTCGTCAACGACGCCGGCGTGCGCGGCGGATTTTCGCAACTGTTCGGCCAGCGCCCTCGTGTACTCCCTGATTCTTTCCAGATGCCCGCCCGTCTCGGGGTCGCGGTATTCGGCCAGTTTTGCCAGGGCGAAGATGGTGGCGTCGCGGGTCAGCTCTATCTCCACGGTGCGCTCGGCGACCTTAATTTCGAGCCCACGGCTGTACTCCCTGTTCTCCAAAACGAGCCGCCTTTTCTCCAGCGCGGACTCGATGGTGTGCCTAAGCTCCGCGAAGACTACCGGTTTGCGCAGAAAATCGCTCGCGCCGTCCCGGATGGCGGAGAGCGCGACCTCCACCTCGTCCACGGCCGTGACCATTATGACGACGCAGTCCGGGTCCATGGCCTTCAGTTGTTTCAGGGTCTCTATCCCGTCCATACCCGGCATTCTGACGTCCAGCAGGACCGCCTCCGGGCGCATCTGGCGCGCCTTCTCGACCCCCTCGGCGCCGGAGGTCGCGTAGTCGGACTTAAACCCCTCGCGGGCGAGGAACTTGCGGATGTTTTCGCAGGCCAGCAATTCGTCGTCCACCGCCAGTATTTTTTCGGTTCTTTCGGCCATGGCTCCTTCCCTCCCGCCTTAATCGCCGGGTTTGCCTGATTTGCCCAGGGCGGGGAATCTCAGCGTAAACTTCGCCCACTCCCCCTCGCGGCTCTCGACCGCGATCGTCCCGCCGTGGTTTTCCATTATGCCGACGGCTATTGAAAGTCCCAGGCCCGTCCCCTTCCGCTCCCCTTTTGTGGTGAAAAACGGGTCGAAAATATTTTCCATCACTTCGCCGGGGATTCCCATCCCCGTGTCCCTGAATTCGACCACCAGCCACGGCCCTTCCGCCCGGGTCTTTACGGCTATTTCCCCCTTCCAACCCCTTTCCCTAAGTCTTTCCCTTCCCTCCTTGTTCTGCTTCTCACTCAGGCTGTCGGCCGCGTTGTTGATGATGTTCAGGAACACCTGGGCCAGCTGGTCCCTGTCCCCTTGGACGACGGCGGCGGGGCAGAGGTCCGGCTCGACGTTTATGTTGTCCAATTTCATCTCGTATTCGACGAGCGAGATCGTTTTCACAATCAGCTCGTTCAGGTCCAGTTCCTTCATCTCCGGTTTTCTAGCCCTGGCGAAATCCCTGAGGTTGTCGGTGATTTTCACGGCGCGTCCCACCTGCTCCAAAACGACATTGCATTGCTCCTTTATCCCCGGGGATAGCGTTTCCTCCATGAGCAAAAGCTGGACGCTCGTGGAGATGATGTTGAGCGGGTTTTTTATCTCGTGCGCGACCCCGGCGGATAGGTGTCCCAGCGCGGCGAGCTTCTCGTTTCGAATCAGCCCCTCCTGCGCCTTTTTAAGCTCGGCCATCGCGTGTTCGATTTTTTCTTTGGATTCCTTGAGCGACGTCTCGTGCCGCTCTTGCTCCGATATGTCGTACACCAACCCCACGGCGTTCCATCCTCCGTCGTGCTTGAAGGAGGACACCGCCAGGTCCACCGGTATTTCCGTCCCGTCTTTCCTAAGCCCGGAAAGCTTGACGTGCTTCCCAAGTACCGCCCCCTCGCCGGTGCTCAAGAATTTCTCCAGGCCGGTCCGGTGGCTTTCCCGGTATTTTTCGGGAATGATGACTTCAATGCCCCGGCCCACGACCTCCTCCTTGGCATATCCGAAAATATTCTCCGCGGCGGGATTCCAATAAGAGACGACCCCTTTTTCGTCCAATTGGATTATTGCGGCGGCGGCGACGGAGGCGATCGTCTTGAGCTTCTCCTCGCTTTCCCTCAACTGCTGGTAAAGCCTCGCGGCGTTCATCATGTCGCCTATCTGCCTTCCTATGGCGGCGAACAGGTTGAGGTCTTCCTGAAAAAAGGCCCGGTCGGTCTTCGAGCCGAAACTCAAGGCTCCAACCAGCTCGTTTCCGGAGATTATCGGCGCTCCGACCATGCTTTTTACGCCGATGGCGGAGACGGCCGGGGCCAGGTGCTTTGTCGGATAATCCGCCAATTTGAAGACGACCGGCTTCATTGCCCTCGCGGCGGCGCCGGCCGCCCCCTCGCCCAACTTAAGGCGGGCGAACGGAGCCAGCTCCTTTTCCGAAAGGCCGATGCTGGCGACCGCCGAAAGGGTTTCCTTGTCCGGCCCGAGGGAGTAAACGGCGCCCGCGCTAACTTCCTGTATGCCGCAAACCGTCCGCAGAACCGCGTCGAGCATTTCCTTCACGGACGGCTTTTCCTCGGCGGACTTGTAAATGGAATACAGCGCGGAAAGCTCCCTGTTGCTCCTTAGCAGGTCGGCGGACAGCTGTTTGCGCTCCGCCATCTCCGCGGCCAGCGCGGCGGTCCTTATGTTCACCTTGTGCTCGAGCTGTTCGTTGAGTTGCTCGAGCTCCCCCTGCGCCTTGTAAAGCTCCCTGTTTCTTCGTACCACGTTTTCGTAGGTGGATAGGAGGAGGGCCACGGTCTGCGCCCGGCTCGATTTCACGGAGTAGCGCTTCCCTTCAACAGTGAATTCCACGCACTTGTCCTTCGGATTGTTAACGAACCCGGTGGGGTAGAGGAATATTGATTTGATTTTTGAAAGAAGGAACTCCTCCTCGTAAGGCTTGGAGATGTAGTTGTCCGCGCCCGCCTCAAGCCCCCTTATTATCTCCTCCGGATTTTCAAGCTGTGTTAGGAGGATGACGGGGACTCTTTTCAGCGCTTCGTCGTCCTTCAGCCTTCGGCAGAGCTGAAGCCCGTCCATTTCGGGCATTAGCACGTCGCTTATAACCAGGTCGGGCCTGTTCGCGCTCGCGGAAGCCAGCCCCTCGGCCCCGTTTTTTGCCTTGAACACGCGGTATCCGTTTTTTGCCAACAGGCGGCTCAACAGTTCCAGTTGTGTCTCGCTGTCCTCGACGACGAGTATTTTCCGGGCGGTTTGTTCGGCTCCGTTCATCCTGGCGTCCCTCCGTTTTGTGCGACGGCCCTCATTATCGCCGGCGCTATCTCCTCCAGCGGCAGGACGGATTGGACCGCCCCGAGCTCGACGGCGGATTTGGGCATTCCGAACACTATGCTGGTCGCCTCGTCCTGGGCTATTGTCATGCCCCCCGCGTCGGCTATCTCCCTCATCCCCTCGGCGCCGTCCCTCCCCATGCCGGTCAACAACACCCCGATGGCCCCGCTTCCGAAACGCTTTGCGACCGACCCGAACGTCAGGTCAATCGAGGGGCGGTGTCCGTTAATCGGAGTGTCGTACAGGTATTTGAACTTTCCCGCCTCGTCGAAAACCAAATCCGCGCCCCCGGGGGGGAAATAAACCACCCCCGCCGTCGGCTCGGCTCCCTCCTTGGCAATCTCCACCCTAAGGTCGCAGACGGACCCGAGCCATTCCCTCAACCCGTCGGCAAAAAACTCGCCTATGTGCTGGACGCAAACGATGGGAAGGTTGAATCCGGCGGGAAACCGGGAAAGGATGAGTTGAAACGCCTGCGGCCCGCCCGTGGAGCCCCCCATGGCCACTATTTGAAACCGCCCCGGTTTTTTCGGAAACCGCGCCTCGAGGGGCGGCGCTGTTTTCGGTTTTTCGGCCCCTTTTTTGCGCCTCCTGAAAACTCGGACGCCCGAGAGTATCCTTATCTTGCCGATTAGGTCGCCCGCCTGCGCGGCGAACTCCTCCTCGCCCCCCCCTTTCGGCTTGGGCAACACGTCAACGGCGCCGGCTTCAATAAGCTCGAATACGTTGCGGTTCCCTTCGCTCACCGACGCGCTGACCACCAGAATCGGCCTGGGAAAGTCGCGCATTATCTCCCTCGTGAGCTCCAGGCCGTCCATGACCGGCATGTGCAGGTCGGTGCAGACAACGTCCGGGTTCGCGCCGGGGATTAGCTCGAGCGCCTCCCTGCCGTCTTTGGCGGCGCCCACGACCTCCAAATCCGGCGCGGACGCCACCATTCTTTTTAAAAGCACGAGGGCGAGGGGGGAGTCGTCCACAAGAAGCACCCTTGTCTTCCGCTTAGCGCCGACTGTGTCTTCCAAGTTCGCATCCTCCTCAAATAGCCGTCAGCCATCAGCTGGCGGCTTCTTTCACGCGAGCCTCTCCAGCGTTTCCAGCAGTATCTTTTGGTCGAACGACGGTTTGGGAATGTAAGCGTTCGCCCCGGCCTCCAGCCCCCTTTTCTTGTCCTCGTCGGACGCGAGCGTCGTGACCAGTATCACGGGAAGGTCCTTGTTCCTTTTGTCCCCCCTGATGCGCGTGGTGAGGGCGAGGCCGTCCATCTCCGGCATGATGACGTCCGACACCACCGCGTCAAAGGAGCGCCGGGACAGTTTTTCCAGCGCGTCAACGCCGTTGACGGCCGTGACCACCTCGTATCCGCCCCCCTCCAAAATCCGTTTTTCCTGCGTCCGCGTGGTTATGGAATCCTCCACCAAAAGCACCGAGCGTTTCCTTTCCTCCGGCTTTTTTCCCACGGGCGGACCCGCCGTCGCGGACTGTTTCCTAATCGTCCGCAACATGTCGTTCGGGTTGAGCACGGAGCATATTTCGCCGTCGGCGAGTATGGTGGCGTCCGACACGTTCCTGACCCGCTTCAAAACGCCGCTTTTCACCTTTAAAACCACCTCCTGCTCGTCCAGAAGGTCGTCCACGAACACGCCGAACTTATCTTCGCCGACCGCGAGTATCACGCACGGCCTCCAAGCGGCCGGCGGCCTCGCGCCCTCCCCGTCCTTTGGCAACCCGAGGACATCCGACAGTTCCGCCACCCACACCGCCCCCCTGTGTTCCGGAGCAATCGCGGGTTTCCCCTCCAAATGAAAGACGTCGCCGGGCGCGACCCTCAGGGCCGCGTCCACATATTCCATTGGTATGGCGTATGCTCCGCCCCCGGCCTCCACGAGAAGCACCCGCGCCGTCGTAAGCGTGACCGGCAGTTTCACCCGGAACACGCAGGAGACGCCCGGCTTGGACTCGGCTTGAACGGAGCCTTTTAGCGCCTCCACGTTGGCCCTTACCACGTCCAGGCCTATCCCCCGCCCTGAAACGTCGGTTACAAACGCGCTCGTGGAAAACCCGTGCGCGAAGACGAGGTTTTCTATCTCCCTGGGCGGCGTCGCCTCCAGCTCCTTCTCGGAGAGCATCTTCCGCTTTACCGCGGTTTTCTTGATCGCCTCCACGTCCAGCCCCCGCCCGTCGTCGGCGACCTCCACCACGATGTTCGCCTCGGTCCTAAACGCCGACAGGCGTATCTTTCCCGCCCTCGGCTTTCCGGCGCGCTCGCGCTCCTCCGGCGTTTCCAACCCGTGGTCGATCGAGTTTCTTATCAGGTGCATGAGCGGGTCCTTCATCTCCTCGATGATCCGCTTGTCCGCCTTCGCGTCCCCCCCGGCGATTTCGAGTTCGACGACCTTCGAACGGTCCCTCGCCAGGTCGCGCACCATGCGGGGGAACAGGTTGAACAGGGCGGAGAACGGGACGAGCCTCGCCTCCCTTATCCCGCCGTCCAACGCCCCCGCTATGTACTCCATGCGGGACGAATCTTCCCG
>JACQBU010000109.1 GCA_016194375.1 Nitrospinota bacterium | reverse complement strand
CAGCGAGACCATCAGCCGGAGCCCGCTTACTGCCTTATTCGCTGGGTTGTGCGCAGGGCGGCTCCGGCCGCGTCAAGCATGGAGGACGTGACGTCCAACGGCGTCTTTGCCGTGCCGATGACGTACACGCCCTCCTTCTGGACCTGGGGGTCCATGAACCCGTGTTTGTCGAGGACCACCGCCTCCTTGAGCACCTCGGAAAGGATGGACGGAACCATTCCGGTCGCCAGCACGACCATGTCGGTGTCAAACTTTTCGACGGCGCCGGAAGGTTTTTTTACCTCCACCGTGACCCCGCCGGTGGCCTTGTTTTCAGAAACGGCCGCGACCTTCCCCTTCAGGTACCTTATATTGTCGTCATCGACGACTTTTTCCAAAAACTTGTCGTACCTGCCCGGGCTGGGGTCGGTCAGTTCGGTGTAGACGACGACTATAGACGCGTCGGGGTGCGCGTCCCTCACGTACACGGCCTGTTTTAGCGAAACCATGCAACAGACCATGGAGCAGTATGGAAGATGCTTCTCGTCGCGCGACCCAGCGCACTGCACGAATGCGACGTGGTTCGGCTTCCCTGAGTCGGAAGGGCGGATTATTTGTCCGCCGGTCGGCCCGTTCGGAGCCACAAGCCTCTCCATCTGCACGTTGTTTATGACGTTGGGAACGGCCCCGAAGCCGAGGTGAGGGACAAGCCCGGCGTCGAACGGCTCCCACCCCGTGGCCACGACCACGCATTCCGTGCGAACGGACGCCGTCCTGGGTTGTTCGCCCAGGTCTATCGCCTTTTCGGGGCATATCTCGGCGCACCCGCCGCAAGCCGGGGCCAGGCAGGCTTGGCCGTCCAGCAGGTGCCTAGAGCCGCCGAAGGGCGGTTTGCGTATCGCCTTTGTCTTGTTCATGCCGTAGTTGAATTTGTCCTCGACCTCGGCGGGGCAGACCTCGGCGCATTTGTCGCAACCGTTGCACCTGTCGTTCACAAAATCCGGCTTTAGCACCAGTTCGACCGTGAAGTCGCCGCGCGTACCGGTTATTGAAATCGCGTCCGAGTTGGTAAGCGCCGTTATTCGGGGGTTTCGCCTTATCCTACGAAGATGCACGTCGAGGCCCGCCGTCGGGCTGTCCAACTTCGGGAAGTATTTATTCATTCCCATCATCCGCCCGCCGAGAATGTCGCCGGACTCCACCAAAAGCACTTCGGCCCCGGCCTCCGCCGCCTCGACCGCCGCAGTCATCCCGCTCACCCCTCCGCCGATTACGACGACGTTGCGCGATTCGCCGACCGACCTAAAACCTTCATCTCTCATAAAGAACGGGCAGGGGCGCGCATCGGCGTCCGGATGACGACCTCAAAACTAACGGCACTATAAAGTCCACATTTCATGTAATATTATATTGTCTTTCAACCGCTGGTTCAATAACCGCGGCCGACCATTCGGTTTAGTACAACCTGTTGAAATGCCATTGATAGGCGGTGTTGACGATCGTTTCGAGGTCGGAATATTTCGGCCTCCACCCAAGCAACGCCTCCGCTTTATTGCCGGATGCCACGACCTTGGCCCAGTCGCCCGGCCTTCGAGCCCCGACGCGGAACGCAACTTCCTTGCGGCTCGCCTTTGCAACGGCGTCCAGGACATCCTTGACGCTTGATCCGACTTCGGAGCCGAGGTTGACGACCTCGAAAACGCCCCCTTTTTCGAACAACTTCATAGCCCCCACGTGGGCCGAGACGACGTCCTCCACGTGGACGTAATCCCTTATGCAGGTGCCGTCGGGGGTGTCCCAATCATCTCCAAATATTACCGACTCCCGTTTTTTTTCCAAGTTTTCCAGCACGACCGGAATGAGGCTCCTTTTTTCCTTCCGGCACTCCCCCGTTTTTCCGTCCAAAGACGCCCCTGCCGCGTTGAAGTACCGAAATATGACGCAATCAAGCCCGAACGCGGAATGGTAATCCCGCAAAATCGTCTCCACGAACTGTTTGGACGCCCCGTACGGGTTTGTCGGCTTTACGGGGTGGTCTTCGTCAATTGGAAGGTACAGGGGTTGTCCGTACACGGCGGCGGTGGAAGAAAAAATTATTTTCTTCACCGAATGCGTGAACATTCGTTCCAGAAGAACCAGCGTTTTTGAAACGTTGTTAAGGTAATACCGGTCAGGATGAGACACGGACTCCTCGACGCTGATTTTGGCGGCAAAATGCATCACCATCCGAGCGTCGAACCTTTTGAAGATCGAGTCCAAAAGCGCGGCGTCGGCGACGTCCCCGTGGTAAAAAACGGCCTCGGCCGGAATTGATTCGCGCTTGCCCGTCGAGAGGTCGTCAATCACGACCGGAAGATGGCCCGCGTCCAAAAGGCGGCGAACCGCCAGGGAACCGATGTATCCGGCGCCGCCCGCGATAAGCACGTTCATGCGGACGTCAAAACTCGTGCGACCGGTCTGGACTTATCCATGACGATATCCCTTATAAGTCTTCGAAGCCCGCGACGCTACCGACTGAAGGGGTCCTGCTGGTCGTAGATAATGGAGTAACTGATGGGACAGGCGTCGGCGGCCTCCGGCCTCGGCAGTAGATGCTGGCCCGCGACCCTGAGCCACTGGACGTCGGGCTGTAGCTCCCGCAGTTTGCCGTCGGACGGAGGCGTGGAATGCTCGTTCCGCTCGTACACCGCGCGGAACACCGCGACGTCCTCGCCGTCCCGCTCGGATACGACGTAATTTTTCTTGAACTCCCTTGCGTTCATCAGGCCGTCCTTTTCCAACATCTCGACGTGCGCCTTGGGGACCTTCACCAGGACGTGTTTGGACGCATTTTCGGCCGTAATCTTCGTGAGGGTGCGCGCCTCCGAGCTGTTGACGTAAACAGTCGCAAGCGAGTCCCCCATGCTGAGCAGTTGGTAGGCGACCATCGCGGCGGTGCGCCTTCCCGAAACGGTGTGGTGGAAGCTGTAGTATTCGAAAAGCCTTTCGACCATCTCCTCGGCGTATTTCTCCCCCTTCTCGTAAAGGTCCTTGGAGACGTACCTCAGTTGCCTGCCGAGCGACTCCGCCGCGAAGTCAATGAGCCAGTCTATTCGCACGTGAAAGTGCGAAAGGTAATACCTCACCCTCTTTTTCGCCGTCTCGTCCTGTTGTATCAGCAGGGCGTAGTCGACCGGCAGAAGGCTTTTCAACAATCCGTAGAACCTCTCGTGCTCGAAATATTTCTGCACCTTCAGCAGTTGCGGCGCGACCCTCGGGCTGGACAACACGATTTCAGGCAGGTTTTCCTTTGTGACCTTGTTGTTGTCAAAATAACGGACGTATTTCTTTAGGTCCGCAGGTATGGCGGACTCGGCGAATATTATGATGAACCCGTTTATCAGGTCGTTTTCTTTTTCCTCCACCTTGCCGCGCGGCTTGAGCTCCCTCATCTGCACAAATTCGTATTCGGCGTCGGCGTCGAGAAAGTTTTTGTGCGAATCCACGAGCCCGTATTCGATGAGGGCGTAATCCAGCTCGTTGCGCAAAGTGTTGTACAAAGACCTGCGCAATTTCTGTTTCCTGCTAAGCTCGCTGTCGGCCTTAAACATCGTTCCACCAAAAATTGACTGTTAGCACGCCTTATGACGACGGTGCGTCGACAAAAAAACGCGCGTCGCCGCGTAAATCGCCGTAAATTACGCTGACGTCTCCTCGAGACGCCAGTACGAAAAAGGCGGAACACTGTTTGATTGTCCGCTTTTTTCGCGGCTTTTCGAACCATTCGTGAGAGGACCCGCAAATAATCCGATAGGGGCGTTCCATACTAAAAATATCAGGTCGCCGGGAATAACTCAATAAAAATGATGTGTTTTCCGGGTCTTGCGCGCTTATTCCCGGAAAAGTCGTCCGCCTCGGTATCCGGCCGAGTACGACGACGACGGCGTCCGGGTTTCGTCGGCTACAAGGGGACCGCCGCGGTTCGGCGGACGGGACGCGGACCTGCTGGGTGAATACCGCTTTGTTCGAAGATTAAAACAGGTTAAACTTGGCCAAATGGGAATTTTCGGAAACGTCCTCGCCTCCGTCGGGGCGGGGCGATAGTGGCAAGGATACTCGTCGTTGACGACGACCGGAACATGCGGGCGTCGCTTTGCGACGCCCTTTCCCGAAGGGGTTACGAGGCGGAACCCGCCGGCGACGCCGGCGCGGCGCTCAGGATGGCGGAAACCGGGGATTATCAGGCGGTGATAACTGACATAAGGATGCCCGGAAAAGGCGGGCTTGAGCTTCTTGACGAGCTAAAAGCGAGGCCCCGGCGGAACCGGCAAGGAGCTGGTGGCAATGTTCATACACCGCAGAAGCAACCGGGCCGGCGGGCCGTTTATCGCCGTCAACTGCGCCGCGCTTCCGGAAAACCTTCTTGAAAGCGAGCTGTTCGGTTATGAGAAGGGAGCCTTCACCGGCGCCGCCAATAGGAAGATGGGCAAATTCGAGGCCGCTCACGGAGGCACGCTTTTGCTGGATGAAATTACGGAAATGGACGTGAACCTTCAGGCCAAGATGCTTCGAGTCCTTCAGGAAAAGGAGGTGGACCGCGTCGGCGGCGTCTCCCCGGTGAAGGTGGACGTGCGGGTGATAGCCACCACAAACAGGTTGGTGGACGAGGCCATTCGGGAGGGAAAGTTCCGAAGGGACCTCTATTTTCGCCTAAACGTCATTCCGCTGGAGCTGATACCCTTGAGGGAGAGGCCCGAGGACATACCGGCGCTCGCGGGGCATTTTTTGAGGAAGTTCGCCGAAAATTCCGGCGCGAACGCTCGCTCCATCGCCGCCGAGACGATGGAGACCCTTAAAAAATGCCGGTGGACGGGCAACGTAAGGGAGCTTGAGAACGTGCTGGAGAGGGCCGCGCTACTTTGCCCCGGGGACGAAATAATGCCGGAGGACCTTTTCCTTTCGTACTCGCCCGAGGGGGAGCAGGCTCCGGCTCCGAGGGAGTGGGCCCTGGCCGAGGGACTCACCATGGAGGAGATGGAGCGCAGGCTCATCTTCGGCACGCTTGAAAAAACGGGGAACAACCGCACCCGGGCCGCCGAGATGCTGGGCATATCAATCAGAACTTTGCGAAACAAGCTCAACGCGTATAAAATCGGGGGTAGAGGAAAATGAGAAACCATGCTTGAAGAACGCTTCTACTCGCTCGGAAGATACCTGAAGACCACTTTTGACGAGCGGATTCACAAGATAAACGTGGAAGTGCCGCCCGGGGACGCGCCCGGCCCGTATTCGCTCTGCGCCGGCGGCTCGCTGGACGCGCGCCACGAGGAGGGCGGGGCCATGTCCGTCGCCGAACAGGTCGCCGTCTCGAAGGCGAGGGTGCGCCAAAGGTTCAAGCTCGGCAAGTTCGTGGTCGGCGTCCATTCGGCCCCTTCGGCCCCGGTATCGTTGGCCGCCCTCGGCGCGGCCGTGGAGGAACTGCTCAAGGACAACGAGGTCATCGGCCTTTCGTTCACGATTCTCCCCAACTCGGTCACGCCCGAGATGGCCAAATTCTTAAAGGACGAGTCAAAATACGTTTCGACCTGGCTTGAGCCGGGTTTGCACACCATCCACGACGAAACGCTGGCCCGCATAGGGCTGTCCCACAAATACGCCCAGGCCAAGGACGCGCTCCTGCCGCTCGCCTTTTCAACCGTCCACGTGGCCCCGCACGTCGTCTTCGGCCTGCCCGGCGAGACGCCGGAGATGATGAGGCAAACGATGGCGGAAATATCGCGCCTTTGGTTCGCCGGCGTGAACATCCACAACTTCTACGTGGCGAGGAACGCGCCGTTCGAGGTCGAATACGCCGAGGGAAGGATAAAACTTTTGGGGCGGGAAGAATATGTGGGGCTCGTCTGCGACTTCATCGAACTGCTTCCGCCCCACTCCGTACTGCACGGCATCGTGGACTCGGTGGGGGAGGACCGGCTCGTGGCGCCCGATTGGATGCTGTTGAGGAAGGAAAACACGGACCTCATAATCGCCGAGCTGGAAAAAAGGGGGGCGATGCAGGGTTGCAAGCTCAATCTAATGCGCGAAACCGGACTTTCGACGACCCCGGCGCACGCCGGGCTTGGAAGTAATGAGTGATTTTCCCGGCTTGGGAAGGGCCCTCGTGGTCGTCGGGATTCTGTTGGCGGCGGCCGGCTTGCTTTTGACCGCCGGCGGAAAGGTTCCCTGGCTCGGCAGGTTGCCGGGGGACATATATATAAAGCGCGAGAGGTTTTCCTTCTACTTTCCAATCGGAACAAGCATCCTCCTTTCGGTCGTGTTGACCCTCTTGTTTTACCTTTTCGGCAGAAGATGAGCATCCTTCCCTCCCCTCCGGCTACCGGGCGTTTTTGCCGCCCGACGGGAAAAACCCTGCTGGCGCTCCTCCTTTGGTCGCTCGTTCTGACGGGACGCGCCTCCGCGGAGGGGGATCCGGCCTTGTACGGGTTTTTCGACGTTGAGATACGCGTGGCGTTGGATACGGCCGCCGTTAAGGCGGACGTGGAAGGGGACGGCGGAAACCTTACGGTCACCTCGGGCGAAAGCGGGGCCGGGCTAAACGTCGCCCCGACCGGGAAGATATTGGCGGAGTCCTCGCCAAAGGGAATCAAGATTAACCACTTGATTTATCCGACAAGCGGCGCGCGGATTGAATCCAAGTCGGGAACCATAACTTTCAACGGCAAAAAATATCGGGGCTACCTCCTTGTGTGGAACGGTCAGAACGGGACGCTCACAGTGGTCAACCACCTGCCGCTGGATTATTACATCAGGAGCGTCGTCGCCATGGAGATACCCAAGACGTGGCCGATTGAGGCGCTAAAGGCGCAGTCGGTCGCCGCACGAACCTACGCCCTCAACAAAAGACAGGACAACGCCGGAAACCCTTTCGACGTGACTCCGGACGTCATGGACCAGGTCTACGGCGGCCTGGAGGTGGAGAACGAGGCGGCGAACCAGGCCGTTAAGGCCACAGAGGGATTGACCCTGGTCTATGAAAATCACCTTGCCCTCACGTATTTCCACTCTAACGCGGGGGGAAGGACGGAGAACGGCTCCGAGGTCTTTCACACGGCCAACGCGCCGTACCTCAAAAGCGTGGCGTGCAGGTACGCGGGCGATTCGCCGTACTACGCCTGGCAGTTGAACGTCGGCCTGCCGGAGATAGAGTCCGCCCTGGCGCGCAACGGGCTGTTCTCCGGAAAAATAAGCCGGATTTCCGTCCAGTCCCACACCGATTCGGGGAGGGTGAGGCAGTTGAAGATATACGGGGGGAACAAAACCGAGCTTTTGGACGCCTCCGCGTTCCGGCGCGCGCTGGGCGGGACCAGGTTGAGAAGCACAAGATTCAGCGTCCGCAGTTTCGGGCAGTCAGTCACGTTCGTCGGAAACGGATACGGACACGGTGTCGGGCTGTGCCAGTGGGGGGCGAAGGGGATGGCGGAACACAAAATCGGCTTCAAGGAGATTTTGTCCCACTTTTACCCCGGCGCGGTCCTCTCGACCAGTTTTCTGACCACCGCGATGGAGTAGTCATCCCCGCCGTTGTCATGAACCTCGATTACGTCCTGCCCAAGCGGCTCATAGCCGCGCATCCCCTGCCCCGACGCGACGAATCCCGCCTTCTTGTTCTGCGAAGGGACGGCGGCATGGAACATTCGAAGTTCAACCGCCTCGGCGATTTCCTCAACTCCGGTGACGCGCTCGTGCTGAACGAAACCCGCGTGATTCCGGCGCGCATCCACGGCCGGCTTGAGAACGGAAGGGAGACGGAGTTCCTCGTCATAAGGTTTTCGGGGAACAGGGCCGTGGCGCTGGCGCGCGGATTGAAGAAATTGAGGCCGGGCGCGAGGGTGGATTTTGGAAACGACCTTTCGGCGGTGTATGCGGGCAGAAACGGGGATGAGGCGGAGTTGGAAACGAGCCTTTTTGACGAGGAGCTGGCGGGGTGGCTCGAGAAACACGGGCGCGTTCCGTTGCCGCCTTATATGCAAAGGCCGGACGACGACTCCGACAAGGAGAGGTACCAGACGGTGTTCGCCAGAAAAAAGGGCTCCTGCGCGGCGCCGACCGCCGGGCT
The DNA here is from genome assembly GCA_016194375.1 of Nitrospinota bacterium. GTDB lineage: Bacteria > Nitrospinota_A > UBA7883 > JACRGQ01 > JACRGQ01 > JACQEX01. The sequence continues at coordinate 12,059 of JACQBU010000109.1, read as the reverse complement.
TCACTTTACCGACAAGCTCCTCGGCGACCTCTCGGCCGGCGGCGTAAAGATTTTCAAGGTCTGCCTCCACGTCGGCCCCGGCACGTTCAGGCCGATTGACGATGCGTCCGTCGCGGGCGGCGCCTCCTTGTCGCCCGAGCACGCCGAGGTGTCCGAAGAGGTTTACAGGGGGCTTTTGGAGGTGAAATCGAAGGGTGGAAGGGTCGTCGCCGTCGGCACGACTACGACAAGGGCCCTGGAGACGGCCGCGGCCAGGGGGGGCGGCTTCTCCGGTTTTACGGACATTTTCATAAGGCCGGGGTTCAAGTTCGCGATGGTGGACGCGCTCGTCACCAACTTCCACCTGCCGCGCTCGTCGCTGTTGTCGCTCGTGTGCGCGTTTGCCGGGACGGACGCCACGCTCAAGGCCTATGAGGCCGCGATTAGGGAAGGGTACCGCTTCTACTCGTACGGGGACGCGATGCTGGCGTTATAGCCGCACGGGCCGCGGGTCGCCGTCCGGAAAATTTTTTGGAAAAAATTGGAGGCACCGCCCGGATTCGAACCGGGGAATGAAGGTTTTGCAGACCTCTGCCTTACCACTTGGCTACGGTGCCGTGCCCCTTAAAAGCGTGTCATTGTACCAGAATTTAATGTCTTAATCGCCGTCAAAGATATTTCGGTGGTGTCTCAGTTTGAAATTTATGGGGATCGCCACGACCTCTTTCAGAGGTCTCGCGATGACAAGTATTTGTCATTGCGAGCGTAGCGAAGCAATCCCGCATCTTTCTTTTTCGATTATTTTCAAACTGACGCACTACCGATATTTCCGGGGATTTCGCCCGTTTTGTCCGGTATTTTTACGGCCCGCCCCTTACGGAGATTTATGCCGCTTCAACAGGGAGAAAAAGCGGGATATAATCTCGACGATGAACTTTCAGGACATAGTTTTCACGCTCCAGAAATATTGGGCGGCGAGAGACTGCCTCGTGCTTCAGCCGATTGACGCGGAGGTGGGCGCGGGCACGTTCCATCCCGCCACGTTTTTGCGCGGGCTCGGCCCGGAGCCGTGGAACGCCGCGTACGTGCAACCCAGCCGGAGGCCGACCGACGGAAGATACGGCGAAAACCCGAACAGGCTCCAGCATTACTACCAGTTCCAAGTAATACTAAAGCCGTCGCCGGACGACGTCCAGGAGCGGTACCTCGGCTCGCTAGAGGCGCTTGGGATAGACCTAAAGGCGCACGACATAAGGTTCGTGGAGGACGATTGGGAGTCGCCGACGCTGGGAGCCTGGGGCCTGGGCTGGGAGGTCTGGCTCGACGGGATGGAGATAACGCAGTTCACCTATTTCCAGCAGGTCGGCGGGATAGACCTAAGGCCGGTTTCCGCCGAGATAACATACGGTCTCGAGCGGATAGCGATGTACCTTCAAAACGTGGAGTCGGTTTACGACCTCAGGTGGAACGACGGCGTAAAATACGGCGACATTTTTCTCGATGACGAGAGGCAGTTTTCACGGTTCAATTTCGAGGCGTCCGACCCGGCGTTGAACGCGGAAATATTTGACAAATACGAGCGGGAGGCTAACAAGCTGTTGGACGCGGGGCTAGTGTTGCCCGCCTACGGCATGATTCTCAAATGTTCGCACACGTTCAACCTTCTGGACGCGCGGGGCGCGATTGGAGTCGCCGAGCGGACCAAATACATCCAGCGCGTAAGGAAAATGGCCGGAAGGACGGCCAAGGAATACCTCCAATTCCGGGAGGGCCAAACCACGGTAGCCCAAGGGCACGGAGGTTGAAAACTAAACTCTAATTTCTTAGTTTTCCTTGCCGGATTCGTCAGTAACAACTCATCCCCGGGAAATTAACGTGGCAAATATAAAAAGGTGCGCCCCATGTTTCTGCTGAAAATTCCCATACGTCCCCTTTTCCTCCTTATTTCCGCCGTCGCGCTGTTTTTGGCGCCCCTTTCCGGAGCCGCGTCGGCGGAAACCCCCTCGGAGAAGGCGGCGAGGATATTGAGGGCGGTGGACGACATGTGGCGCGGCGAATCCTCGCGCGCGAACATAACCATGAAGGTCGAAACGCAAAACTATCGCCGTAGCATGAGGATGGAGGCATGGTCAAAGGGCAGGGATTTCTCGCTTGTCCGGATACTCTTTCCCCTGAAGGAAAAGGGGGTCGCCACCCTCAAGGCGGGCAACGAGGTCTACACGTACCTTCCGCAGACGGACAGGACAATCAGGCTGACGTCGGGGATGATGATGGGCTCGTGGATGGGGAGCCATTTCACAAACGACGACTTGGTGAAGGAATCGCGCCTTTTGGAGGACTACGAGGCCGCGATAACGTTCGACGGGGCAAGGAACGGACGGAACGAGACGGATTTCTCGCTCATCCCGAAGCCGACGGCGGCGGTGGTGTGGGGCAAGATAGAAATGACCGTCGCGGAAGGACTTATTCCCGTCGTTGAGACGTATTACGACGAGGACATGAAGGTGTCTCGCACGATGACCTTTAAGGACGTCAGGGTGTTCGGCGGCAGGAGGCTACCGGCCCTATTGAGAATGACCCCGGCAGACAAGCCGGGCGAATACACCGAGATATTTTACGAATCCCTGAAATTCGGCCTCGGGCTGGACGACTCCTTTTTCTCCATCAACTCCCTGAAGAGGGAGTCAAGGTGAAGACGATCGGGATGGCGCTCCGCAACCTCGGGCGGAACAAGACCCGCACCGGCATAACCGTCTTCTCCATGGCGTTCGCCGGGTTCACGATGATCCTCTATATGTCGCTCGTCGCGGGGTTTTTCCAGACGCTCGAGGACAATACAATCGGCCTCGACTTGGGCGAGTTCCAGATGCACGCCAAGGGATACCGCTCGGACCCCGACTTGTACAAAAGAATCGAGGATCCGGCTTCGGTCATTAGGACCGCTTCGGAGAGAGGGTTCAACGCCTCGGCGCGCCTCTACGGATACGGTCTGGCGGCGTTCGGCAACTCCAGCGCGGGCGTGATGCTAAGGGGCGTGGACCTTGAAAACGAGCCCAAGGTGACCAGGATAAGCGGGAGCGTGATGGAGGGGTCCTGGCTCGACCGCGCCGACCCTAAGGGGGTGGTGGTCGGAAAAAAACTCGCCCGGACGCTCGGGCTGAAGCCCGGCGACGAACTCGTGCTGGTGAGCCAGGCGTCGGACGGTTCGATGGCGAACGACCTCTACAAGGTGCGCGGCGTCTTGAAGACGGTCGGGGAGGTGGTGGACCAAGCGGGCTTCCTGATGTCCGACGACGAGTTCCGACGTCTGCTGGTCGTCCCGACCGGGGCGCACGAGGTGGCGATGACGCGGAGGAACAAGGACGTGCCCCTTGACGCGGCGACGGCCGAGGCGTCCAAGGCGTTCCCCGGACTCGAGGTTCGGAACTGGAAACAGCTCCAGCCGATTCTGGCGCGGATGATGGACATGATGGGGACCAGCGTGAAGATGGTGATAATGATCGCCTACTCGGCGGTGGGGATGATAATCCTGAACGCCATGCTGATGAACGTCTTCGAGAGGATACGCGAGTTCGGCGTGATGAAGGCGCTGGGCGTGTCTCCGGCCCGTATTTTCCTGCTCATCACCGCGGAGGCGCTCCTCTCGGCGTTCTTCGCCTCAGTCGCGGCGGCAGGGCTCGGCGCGCCGGCCGCGTTGCACTACCAGCGGCACGGGCTGGACCTCGAGATGTTGACGACGTCCATGAACGTGAGCGGGATGGCGCTCGACCCAACTCTCCACTTCCGACTCACCCCGGCGGCGCTGGGCATGCCGATATTCTTCATGTTCGCGCTGGTGGTCGTTGCGACGCTGTACCCTGCGATGAAGGCGGCGGTGATACGGCCGGTCGAGGCCCTGCACCACCAGTGAGCACGCGATGCTGATAAGGATGGCTTGGCGCAACCTGTGGCGGAGGAAAAGGCGGACGCTCATCACCTGCATGACGGTGGCGATCGGGCTCTGGGTGGCGAGCACCACGCTGGGAATCCACGATTACTCAGACCTGAAGATGGTGAACACCAGCGCCTCGATGGGGTTCGGCCACGTTTCGGTTGAGCCGCTTGGATACCTCAACAAGCCCGGGTTCGACAAGAGCTTCCGAGCCGGAGTCGAAATGACGGCCGCGATACTCGCGACCCCGGGGGTGAAGGGGGCCTCCCCCAAGATTATCGGCCCCGGAATGATAGGCACCGCGTCAAAGACGGTCGGCGGAATGCTGATGGGAGTGGACCCCGCGGCCGAAAAGCCGGAACGGAACGTTTTCATCCGCGCGATAATCGAGGGAAGTCCCTTCACGGCGTCCGGCGCGTCGGAGGTCGTGATAGGCAGAAGGCTTGCGGAGCGGCTCAACCTTAAGATCGGGAAAAAGCTCGTCTACACCGCCACCGACGCGAAGGGGGAAATTGTGAGCGATATCGCGCGGGTTCGCGCAATCTTCAAGACCGGGGACGAGAACGTGGACGGCGGCACCATACTTTTGCCGATTGGAAAGCTTCGCGGTACTCTCCACTTCGGTCCGGACGACGCGACGGTCGTCTCCGTCCACGTGGGGGACGAGAGGGACGCCGACGGCGTGGCCGCCGACTTGAAAGTGAGGGTCGGGGCGCCCGGCGTCGAGGTTCGCACGTGGCGGGACACCCAGCCGGACCTCGCGGGAACCATCGCCATGGACAAGTCGTTCCACCGTCTGTTCAACACGTTCATATGGCTCCTCGTCGCGACCGGGATTTTGGACGCGATGCTGATGAGCGTGCTGGAGAGGAAACATGAGATGGGGCTGATGATGGCCGTAGGCACGTCGCCGAGGACGCTTTTTCTCCTCGTGCTCGCGGAGTCGTTCCTGACCGCGATTGTCGGACTCGGAATCGCGATAGTGATGAACCTCCCGTGGTACTGGTTCATGACCACCAAGGGGATAGACCTTTCGGCCATGGTTCCGGAGGGGTACGGCGTTTCCGGCGTCGTGGTTGACCCCGTGATAAGGATGGTTCTCTTCAAGGAGAGCGTGGTGCGGATAGTCGTCACATTCTTTTCCCTTACGCTCGTGGCGGGCCTCTACCCGGCGTTCAAGGCCGCCCGCGTGCCGCCGGTCGAAACCATGAAAATCGTCTAGCAAGGGCGGAATTATGGATGAAGACATGATAAGGCTGGAGTCGGTATCAAAGGTCTACCGGGAGGGGCGCATCGAGGTTCCGGCGCTGTCGGACGTCTCCCTGAAAATAAACAAGGGGGAATTCGCGGCCGTCAGCGGCCCCTCCGGTTCCGGCAAGACGACGCTCCTCAACCTCATCGGCGCGCTGGACGTGCCGACGGGCGGTAAGATCTGGCTCGAGGGGAAGGACCTCTCCGCGCTCGACCGGACGGCGCTTTCGCAAATCCGGAGGGACAGGATAGGCTTTGTCTTCCAGGCCTACAACCTAATCGCCGTGCTTACGGCCTTTGAGAACGCGGAGTTCGTGATGGCCATACAGGGCGTGCCCGCGGCGGAAAGGCGCGACCGCACGACGGCCATCCTTAGGGATGTGGGGCTCGGGGGGCTGGAGGGGAGAAGGCCGGACGAGCTTTCCGGCGGACAGCAACAAAGGGTGGCCATAGCAAGGGCCATGGTCACCGGCCCGGCCGTGGTGCTTGCGGACGAGCCGACCGCCAACCTCGACTCGCACACCGCCGATTCGCTCCTCGACATGATGGAGGAGCTAAACCGCAAAAGGGGGGTCACGTTCCTTTTCTCCACCCACGACCCGCGGGTCATGGAGAGGGCGCGCCGGATAATCCGACTTCGCGACGGCAGGCTCGATTCCGATGAGATTACAAAACAAGATTAGGACGCTTGTCGTACTAGCGGTGATTTTCCTGCCGCCCTGGAAGGCGGACGCGTTCTACGATGCGAAGGGGGACGGCTACGAGCTCGACGCGCGCGGGTATTTTGACGTCGCCGCCTCCTTCTCCAAAAATCCCGACGCCCCTTTACTTTACCCGAACCGGTACGACGAGGGGTACGGTTTTACCTCAAGGCTTATGGTGGGAGAAACGTCCGGGGACTGGTTTGCCTTCGAGTTCAACGGCCTGGCGTACGGATTGGGTAGCAGTTCGCCGATTCCCGTATTCCCCGACGTGGAGAGAAGCTCCGCCGTGGAATGGGTCGTTCACGACGGGGCCTATATCAGGTCGCACGTCGTCGTGGACCACCTGAACGTCCGCTTCTCGCGCGGCGGCGTGGACCTAATCGCGGGGAGGCAGGCCATAAATCTGGCGACGTGTTTTTTTTTCACGCCTAACGACCTATTCGCGCCCTTCGCCGCGCAGACGTTTTACAGGGTTTTCAAGCCGGGGGTGGACGCCGCTCGGCTTGAGGTCAGGCTGGGCGGGCTTTCACAACTGACCCTGGTTGCGGCGGAGGGGTACGCCCCCGACCCGTCCGGCGCGAACGGTTGGAGCGCGTCGCCAGACATCGGCCGGGCGTCCTACGTCGCGAGGGCCGTCACGACCTTTTCAAATTTCCAATGGGGCGTCGTCGCGGGAAAAATGGCCAACTTCGACCTCGTGGGCGGCTCGATGCAGGGGGAGGTTTTCAACTGGCTCGGGATTAGGGGCGAGGGGCACGTCGAGTTCGCGGGCGCAGACTCCCGCGCCCTGGCGGCTGTCGGGCTCGAACACAGGTTCAACAACGGCGTAACTGCGCGGTACGAGGAATTTTACAACGGAGCCGGCGCCGCCTCGGCCGGCCAATACCGGCTGGCGACGTGGTATTCCACCCAATACCACGGCCTAAATTACGGCGCGCTGGGGTTCGACTACCAGTTCACGCCGTTGTGGTCGGCCTCCGCCGTCGCGATAGCCAACTTCACGGACGGCTCCGACCTCGCGGCATTCAACGCCGTTTATTCGCTTGCGGACAATTCGGAGATATGGTTCGGGTTGTTTCTGCCGGGCGGCGCCGGCGCTTCCGCCTCTCCCGGCCTTCCGTCGTCCGTCGTGCCGGGAAGCGAGTACGGCCTCTACCCATATTCGGCCACGGTAGATTTAAGGATGTATTTCTAGCCGGTCTACAGACCGGCCGCCTTCAACTGTTCCGCCGCCTTTTGTTGCGCCGGGGTGGGGTTCTTTGGGACCGCGACCGTTATTTCAATGTACATGTCGCCGCTACCGGCTCCTTTGAGCCTTTTGACGCCGTGCCCCTTTATCCTTATCTTTTGGCCGGGCTGAATTCCGGCCGGAACCTTGACGGTGCGAACGCCCTCCAGCGTTTCGACCTCAAGCGAGCCGCCCAAAAGGGCGGTTGAAATTTTGACCTCGGCCCGGCTCATTATGTCGTCCCCTTCGCGCCTGAAGCGCGGATGGGGCGCGACGTGGATGGTCATGTAAAGGTCCCCCCTGCGCCCCGCCGCCACGCGCCCCTTTCCGGCAAGGCGAAGTTTCGCCCCCTCCGCGATTCCGGGCGGAATCTTGAGCGACACCGCCTCCGTACCCGCGCCCGATTTTATCGTCACCCGTTTTTCGGAGCCTCTTGCCGACTCCTCGAGGGTTATGGTCATTTCTGATTCCAGGTCCATGGACTGGCCGCGGGCGCCTGCGCCGGCGGCGGAGCCGGAGCCGAACCTGAATTCCCAGCCTTCCCCGCCGAGTCCGAAGCCGCCCATGAACGCCCCGAACCCCATTTCGCGGAGGACGTCGTTTATGTTGGCCCCGCTGAAGATGTCCTCCTGCGAATACTGCTGGTGGAATTTTTCCGAGCCGAACATGTCGTACTTTTTCTTTTTATCCGGGTCGCTAAGGACGGCGTAGGCCTCGCTTATCACCTTGAACTTTTCCTCGGCCTCCTTGTTTCCCGGGTTTTTGTCGGGATGGTACTGTTTGGCGAGCTTCCTGTACCGCGCCTTTATCTCGTCCTGCGAGGCGTCCTTCCCGACGCCGAGGACGGAGTAGTAATCCTCGTTCTTTCTCATGCGGGTCGCTTAATTCCTTCCCCGGCGTGATACTTCGCCGATGATGTGGCCGACCATTTTGTCCCTCGCGTCGGGATTAATCAGCAGGTACCTGACGACACAAAGGAACACCTTTTGGTTCCTTAGGAGGTCCGGCTTCGTTCGCAACACCTCTCCGACGACCATAATCGGCTCCTGCTGGAACGGGAACGGAATCTCCGCGTGCACAAAGAATCCGGCGGGTATCTCCTTGCCTATCTTGAACGCGGCCCCGCCTCCGGAGAAATCCACGCCCACCCCTCTGAACTCCGGGGAAAGGACGTATTTGCCGTCCTGTTGCCTGACCCCAACGCGGTATTTAACCGGCAGGGGAAGCCTGACCCGGTAGTCGTCCCTTGCGTCCTTCAACCCGGTCGGTCTGGTGCTTGGCGCCTCTGGTAGTCGTCCGTCGTCCCTCATGGTTTCTGTTGGGTCATTATAACTATCTCGACGCGCCGGTTAAACCCCCTGTTCTGCGGCGTCGGAGGCAGGCGCGGTTTATACTCGGCGTAGCCGGACGCTATGAACTGCCTCGGGTCGAGTTTTTCCGTCTCGATGAAGTAGCGGACCACGGCCGCCGCCCTCGCCGTGGAAAGCTCCCAGTTGCTCGGGAATTTTTCGCCGCGCGTCGGCGTGTCGTCGGTGTGCCCCTCCACAAGCACCATGTTAGGCGTTTTTCTAATTATATCCGCCACCTTTTTAAGGAACAGCAACGTGTCGGGCATAAATTCCGTGCCGCCCGGCGCGAAGATGAAGTCCCCCTTCGAATAAAGCACCACCCCGCGAGTATCCGAGGTCAGCTCCACGTCGTTATCCAGGTTGTTGTCGGTAATGAGCGCCTGAATCTTCCTCCCGACCCCCCCCATGGATCCCCCCCTCGGTCCGGCGCTTTTTTTTGGCGCGCCGACCCCGAGTCGCGACCCCATGGCCCGCGTCATTTCCTCCAGCTTCTGTTGGTCCGGCGAGGAGATTGCGAAAAGCATAACGAAGAACGTAAGAAGCAGTGTGAGCAGGTCGCTCAGCGACAGGAGCCATCTGGCCTCGTCCATCGCCTCGGCAAAGGACTCCTCCCTCATCGTCTCCAACTGGGATTTTTTAATCGGCCTCGCCATGCCTCACGCCCCCTGTGGCTGGCTTTGGGCCCTCTGATGCCGCACGATTTCGTCGTAGTGCGACACCCGCTGTTCCGGCGGCAGGAAGGAGTTTAGCTTCTTTTCCATTATTCGCGGGTTAACGCCCGCCTGCAACATCAGTGTCCCCTCGATGATTATCTGGACCCCCAACACCTCGTCGTCGGTCCTGTTTTTAAGCTTCTCCGCTATTGGCACGAAAAAGAGGTTGGACAAAAGCACCCCGTAAAAGGTAGTCATAAGCGCGACCGCCATCCCCTTGGCAAGGCCGGTGGTGGTGCTGGCGCCGGGCGCGGTCGAGGCGAGGCCCAAAAGCATCTCCACAAGGCCGATGACCGTGCCGGTCAGGCCGAACGCAGGGGCCAGCTTTCCGGCGGTCTTCATGACGTGCTCCCCCTTTCGGTGGCGGATCTGGAGGAAGTCGAGCTCCGTCTCCATGACGTCCCTGATAAGCGGCGCCTGATAGCCGTCTATCACCATCTCCAGTCCGAGCTTTATATGGCGGTTTTTAATCCTCTTTGTGTCGCCGTCGAGCGCCATGAGCGAAAGCCGCCTGGCCTTTATCGAAAGCTGGACCATCAGCCCGATTATCCAGCGGGGGCTTTCGACGTCCCTCTTGAATATTTGAAGGACGACCCCCGCGACCTTCACGACGTGTTTCAACGGGAAGCTGATGAATATCGCCGCGGCGGTCCCGCCGAACACTATCATCGCCGCCGGCAAATCCACGAAGTTCGCTATTCCCGCCCCCATGCTCATCGAGACGAGGATGAGCGTCATTCCCCCCAGGAACGCCAGGAACGTGGCCATCCGACTAGCCGTCCCCTACGGCGGCTGTTCCGGTCATTTCACGCCCACCTCGCCGACGGGGCGGCCCCCCTCGGCCTTTTTGTAAAAGAAGGTGGGGCCGTCGTATTCCTTCTCCAGCCTTAGGACGGCGTCCCCCAGCCGTATGAGGACTCCGGGGTGCGCCACGCCGCGCACCACAAGGCGGGCGGCCGGGTTGAAACCGCCCCCCTCCCCTTTCCCCACTTCGTCCAACCTCGCCCTTTCCAACCTCAACTCGTCCCTTTTGTGCATGAGGGACATAATCGAGCCGCCGAACTTCTCCAGCGCGAGCCTTTTCTCGTCGTCCAAAATTTTCTCCTCCCTTTTGAAGGTCTCCGCGGCCTTGAAAAGCGACGTCACGGCGTCGGCGGCGTCGAAGCCGACCATGCCTTCAAGCATGCTCTCCGAGTATCGGATGGACGCGGTAAAAACTTCAATCTCGCGCTCCAGTCGGGCCGCGTTGTTTTCAACGGCCTCTCGTTGCACGCGCAAAAAGGGATTCCTTCCCACTTCCATCTCGGTGGTTACCGCGGCCTCGGAACCCAGGCGGCCCGCCTCGATCCCTTCGGCGGCCATCACCTTCCCACCCACCATGAAGGCCTCCCCCGGCAGGGTGACCTTTTTTCCACACAAAACCGCGCTGTTCATAAGGTAGGCGTCCACGACCACGTTTCCCCCGGCCTCTATGGAGGCGTTTTGGACGAACTGGCATTTAACGTCCTTGCGCGCGGCAAGCCTGGTGGCGCCGCCTCCGGTCACGCCGCCCTTGGCCAAAACGCTTCCGTCGGCGTCGACCCGCGCCTCCTCGACCAATCCCCGGATTTCCACGTCGCCACCGGATTTTACGGAAATCCCGTCCGACAAGCCGCCGTGGACGACCACGGGCAACGGCGTCTCCACGTTTCCCGTCCGTTTGTTCAGGTCGCCGAAGACCTCGAATACATCGGACATTTTCAGGCCGTCGTCGGACGCCACCAATGCGCCGTCTCCCTCTGCCGACAACCGTTTGCCCACTTCGGCATCCGATATGATTATTCCCCGCCCGCAAACCTGCTGGAGCGTCTTGTCCTTTGGCAACGCCCATTTGACGGCTCCGCCGTATTGAGCCGGAATTGCGACCCCGTCGTCGAAGAAGATCCCGAGATGCTGGCCCGCTTTCGCGTCAACCGGCAGGGGAATCATTTCCTTTAGCGCGTTTCCATGTTGCGTGGCCTTGACGGTTCGGGAGGGCAACAAAAACGCTATTATGCCGGGCATTCTTCCTTTGCCCCCTTGAAATCCCCAAGGTCGTATTTTTCAGGAAATAACATACGCATTAGTTTACCCCTCTTCCTTCTGGGAATAAAGGTGAAACATCGAACGGCGGGAGAAGTCGCCCGCCCCGCCTTCTCCCTACGATTAACCGCAAGGGCGGTGTTATTAATCATACTATTGACGCATGATTGGCAAAGGTTTATCCTTATGGTGGTGGCAGGCTCCGGCGGCATGCGGCACAATATGCCCGTTAAGGGCGCGGCCTGTTCGTCCGATATGTTTTATGACGGTAGGAGAACAAACATGAAGATCAACGGCGTAAACCCGCTTGGGAAAGGCGGAGAATCAAACAAAAAGAGCGAACCACGGGCGACCGGCCCCTCGTTCGGCGACGTCCTAAAGGAAACCCTAAACGCCGACAACGCCGCAAAAACCCGGTCCGCACCCGGGCCGCTCCCGTTAATGCCGCCTGCCCCCTTAAGCCAGGCGTCGTCCGAGGCGACGGTCAACCAGGCGACAAACATGGTTGAAAGCGCGCTCGGAGACCTTGAAATGTATCAAAACGCTCTTGCGAATCCGAAAATTCCGAATGACCGGCTGAAACCAATGGCCCAAAACCTTATGGACTCCAAGGACAAACTGGTCGCCTTCCTACCGAAAGTTGGCGACGGCCCCCTAAAAGGCGTCATCACGCAAACCGCCTCCCTGATAATTAGCGAGAGTTCGCGTCTCAACAGTTCCGTCCCCTAATTTGGCCGGGCGGAGGGGGCCAGTCAGAGGTTTATCCTGAACGAGGCCATCTGCCCTATGGTTTCCTCCACGCCGACCTCGACATAAGAGGCCCCTTCGAGATACCCCTTCTTT
>JACQBU010000008.1 GCA_016194375.1 Nitrospinota bacterium | reverse complement strand
ATCGCCGCAATCATCCTCATCGGTTTGGTCGTCGGCCTCCTTGTCGTAGTCCTGGCGAACGGAATTCCCCAGTTCTGGCCGTCAGACCTGGCGAAAATCTCCCTTAAGGACGGCTCCCGCATGCTCGGAAAAATCGAGGAGGAGGAAAAAACCCCCGAACGAAACCGCATCCTCGTCCGGATTGCCAACCGCGACCTAAACGGCCTTGATTTTAAGTGGGTGGACTCCGAGAACGTCGTCAAAATCGAATACCCGCCTGACGCCTCCGTGATTGAGAGGGACGAGTACGGCCCCATGTACGGATTTATCGAGTCGCTCAAGGACGGGGAAACCGTTGTTCCAAGCACGCAGGCGGATTTTGAGGACGTCTTGAACGCGAAGCTGGCTTCGGTGCGGGACGAGCGCCAAAAAATGAGGAAATTACAGTCGAAACTCGACGTCGACAAAAAGGAGGTGACCGGCCTTGAGGTGCGGATACGAAGACTGGAGGACGGGGAAAACGCCGGTTCGCCCGAAACGTTGCTTCAGAAGGCGGACCTTGAAAAACGGCGCGACGAACTGCTAAAAACGCTCGGCGCCAAACTGTCGTCGGAAGAAACGGAAATCGAAACCCTTGGTGCCCGGTCCGAGTCGCCGGAAATCCGGGTTCTGCTGGCGGGAGGGGAAAAGGCGTCCATAAAAGTTAAAAAGGCGCTTTCGTTCCATTTCCCCAATTCGATGGGCGTGTTTAAAAAGTCCGCGCTGTATCTTCAAAACGCGGCAAATTTTATCCGGGACTGGCCGCGCGAGTCGAACACCGAGGGGGGCGTTTATCCCGCCATTTTCGGCACGGTGATGATGGTGTTTATAATGGTGATAACCTGCACGCCGCTGGGCGTCATGACCGCCTTGTACATGAACGAATACGCCAGGCACGGGTTCCTGCTCAGCGCGTTGAGGCTCGCGATAAACAATCTAGCGGGGGTGCCGTCCATAGTGTTCGGCATTTTTGGCCTGGGCTTTTTCGTGTACATGGTCGGCGGCAACATAGACGGAATATTTTTTGCCGACAAACTGCCGGAGCCGACTTACGGCACGGGGGGGATTTTGTGGGCCTCGCTCACCCTCGCGCTTCTGACCGTGCCCGTCGTCATAGTCTCCGCCATAGAGGGGCTGTCGTCGGTTCCCAGGGCCAACCGGGACGGGGCGCTGGCGCTCGGGGCGTCGAAATTCCAGATGCTTTGGAACGTCGTCCTGCCAAACGCCATGCCGGGGATACTCACCGGGATAATCCTTGCGGTGAGCCGCGCGGCGGGGGAGGTGGCCCCCCTGATGATAACCGGGGTGGTGAAGCTCGTTTCGTCGACGCCCGTGGACTCGACGTGGCCGTACGTCCATCTCGACAGAAAATTCATGCACCTCGGGTTCCACATATACGACGTCGGGTTCCAATCCCCGAACGTGGAGGCGGCAAAACCGATGGTCTACACCACGACCGCCCTGTTGTTGGTCATCGTGGCCTCCCTGAACCTGGCCGCGATCGTTTTAAGGAATAAACTTCGCAAAAAATACGCGGGGTCGGCATTATAATGACCGCGATGGAACAAGTGGTCAACGAGATTGACGCGGTCGCCGTAATCGCCCGGAACGTGAATTTTTACTACGGCGAGTCCCAGGCGCTGTTCGACATCAGCATAAACATCAACCCCAAGCAGATAACCGCCTTCATCGGCCCGTCCGGTTGCGGCAAGTCGACCCTGTTGAGGTGTTTCAACAGGATGAACGAGGTCATTCTGGGGACCAGAATCACCGGGGACATCCTGATACGCGGCACCGACGTGTACAAGGAGGGAACCCGGCTGGAAACCCTGAGAAAAAGGGTGGGGATGGTGTTCCAGAAATCCAACCCCTTCCCGATGACGATATACGACAACATCGCCTTCGGGCCCCGGATGCGCGGGCTCAAGGACAAGGCGGCGCTCGACGAAATCGTGGAGCGCTCCCTGAAGCAGTCCGACCTCTGGCAGGAGGTCAAGGACAGGCTCAACCGCTCGGCGATGGAGCTGTCCGGCGGCCAGCAACAGCGGCTTTGCATAGCGCGAACGCTCGCAAACGAGCCGGAGATAATCCTGATGGACGAGCCGGCAAGCGCACTCGACCCCATATCCACGTCGAAAATAGAGGAGACCATTCAGGAGCTTCGAAACTACTATACGATAGTGATAGTGACCCACAACCTCCAGCAGGCCGCCCGGTGCTCCGACTACACCGCGTTTTTCTATCTGGGGCGCCTGGTCGAGATGGACACGACCGCGAAAATATTTCAGAATCCGTCCCAGAAGCGGACGGAGGACTACATATCCGGCAAATTTGGATGAAATGGAGATGAAGAAAAATGCCTCATTACAACAAGTATTTTGACCAGGAGCTCCAGGACCTGAAGGAGCTGGTGCTAAAACTCGGCGGAATGGTCGAGGAGCAGGTCTCCAACGCCATCATCTCGCTCACCGACCGAAACGTGGAGCTCGCCAGGGAGACCATCAAGCTCGACCACCTCATAAACAAGCTGGAGGTCGAGATAGACGAGAAGTGCATAGACATTCTCGCCCTGCGCCAGCCTATGGGGCCGGACCTTCGGTTCGTGACCACCGCGATAAAAATAATAGACAACCTGGAGCGGATGGGCGACATGGCGGTGAACATCTGCGAAAGGGTGATTGACATCGCCGCCGAGCCGCGCCTCAAGGCGTACCTGGACATACCGCGGATGGCCGACATCGCCAAGCACATGCTGAAGGGGTGCCTGGACGCGTTCGTGACGCGCAACACCGACCTCGCCCAAAAGGTGAGGCTGGAGGACGACATGGTGGACGCGCTGATGAGCCAGATTTTCCGCGAGCTTCTTTCGTTCATGGTGGAGGACCCGCACACCATATCGCGCGCCACGCGCATCATGTTCATCGCCAAATACATCGAGCGCATCGCCGACCACGCCACCAACATCGCCGAGATGGTCATATACATGGTCGAGGGAAGGATAGTCAGGCACACCGACCCCGAGGCGGGGAATTAGCACGGCCATGCCGCGCGTTTTCGTCGTGGAGGACGAGGAGGACATAAGCGGCCTCATACGTTACAACCTCGAAAAGGACGGCTACCAGGTCGGCGTGGCGTCCAGCGGCGAGGAGGGCATCAGCAAATTAAGGCCGTTCAAGCCGGATTTAATCATGCTGGACCTGATGTTGCCGGGTATGCAGGGGCTGGACGTCCTTCGGCACCTAAAGGGGGACGCGGCGACAAAAAACGTCCCCGTGATAATCGTTTCCGCCAAGACGTCCGAGACCGACCGCGTGCTGGGGCTCGAAATCGGGGCGGACGACTACATAATGAAGCCGTTCAGCGTGAAGGAGCTCGCCTCCCGGGTGAAGGCTGTGCTCAGGAGGACGGCGCCGGCCCCGCGCCGGCAGACCCTCCGGTACAATGGGCTTCAAATTGACTTCGACTCGGTGGTCGTCACGGTTGACGGCAGGGCGGTGCACCTGAGCCCCTTCGAGTTCAAGATACTCGCGTTTCTCGCGCAGAACCCGAAACGCGCCTACTCGCGCGACGACATCCTCAACAACGTGTGGAGGGAGGACGCCTTCGTCATGCCCCGCACCGTGGACGTGCACATCCGACGCCTTCGGACCCTGATAGAGAAGGACCCGGCGAGGCCCGAATACATCAAGACCGTCAGGGGTTTCGGCTACATATTCAACTTTAGCCCCGAACCCTGACATGCCGCGGCGCCTACTCTGGAAAATTTTGGCCGGATACGTCGTCGTCATCCTCCCGCTGGCGGCTTATTCGGCGGTTCTTTCGGGAAGGGAAGGGGGGAGCCCCGGCTTTTTTGCGCTCGCCCGTCTGGCGTCCGTTTCCCTCGCCGCATTGTCCGGTGTCCTGCTTTCCGCGTCGGTCACGCGGGAGATAAGGGGGCTTTCCCGCTACCTGGGCGGGCTTTTTGAGCGGTTCCACGAACCGCCTCCGGTCGTCGAGTCCAAGGACGAGCTGGAGCGGGCCGCCTCAAAGGCCAAACTGCTGGCCGACAGGATACTGCTCACCATGGACATGCTCAGGGACGAAAAGGAGAAGGTCGGGGCCGTCATAGAGCAGATGGAGGACGGCGTGGCGCTGATGAACTCCAAGACCGAGATAATACTCCACAACGAGGCGTTCACCAAGATGTTGGACGTCCGGCGCGGCTCGGATTTTACTGGCGTGCCGATAAGGGAGGTCGTCAGGAACCCCAGCCTGCTTGGCGCCATAGACTCCTATGCGGCGGCCGGTAACACGGTCAGGCGGGAGATGGCGGCGGGAGCGGGGGCGCACATCTCGGTGATCATAACTCCGTTCAGGCAGGACCTGCCGCAAAAAAGGGCGTTGCTGATACTCCACGACATAACCCAGCAGAAGAAAATCGAGAGAATGCGGGCCGACTTCGTGGCAAACGCCTCGCACGAGCTCAAGACCCCCCTCACCGCTATCAGCGGATTCGTGGAGACGCTGGTGGACGGCTCGGTCGCCGACCCAGAAACCGCCGGACAATTCCTGGCGATAATCCAAAAGCACGTGGAGCGGCTGTCGCGCCTGGTTGACGACCTGCTGACGCTCTCCGACATGGAGCTTGGAAGGGAAAAGCTGGAATACTCCGAAATGACGCCCGAATCGGTCATAAACGGGGTGGAGCAGTTTTTTCTAAAAACGGCCCAGAACACGGGGATATCCATTTCCAGGGAGGTCGCGCCGGACGTCGGCGTCCTGAGGGCGGACAGGGACAAGCTGACCCAAATCCTCCTAAACCTGGTTGACAACGCCATAAAATACACGCCACGCGGCGGGTCGGTGGCGCTGAAATGCAGGCGTGTCTCGGTATCCCCCGGGACGGTCGCCGCCTTCGCCTATCCTTCGCTGGACGGGAATCCGATCCTGCCGGAGACGGGGGAAGGGTGGCGCAGGGATTTCGTGGAGTTTTGCGTGGCGGACACGGGGGAGGGGATTCCGGAAAAATCCCTGCCCCGCCTTATGGAGAGGTTTTACAGGGTTGACAACGCCCGCTCGAGGGAGCGCGGCGGCACCGGCCTGGGGCTTTCCATCGTGAAGCACATCTTAATCTCACACGGCGGGTCCATCAGGATTGAAAGCGAGCTCGGAAGGGGCACCGCCATAAGCTTCATAATTCCGGCCTGACGGACGCGGACTAAAAATTATTGATTGCGACAAAAATAATCCGATGACCAACACAAGCCGGTCAAATGTCATGCCCGTGAAAACGGGCGTCCACCGACTGGATTCCCGCTTGCGCGGGAATGACAGATTTTCTTGCTTAACACAATTAACGCATACCTCGATAAATGAATAAAGATTTAACATCCGGGCTGGGCTTTTTGGCCGGAACGCTGACCACGCTGGCGTTTCTGCCGCAGGTGATTAAGAGCTGGCGAACCAAGTCCGCGGAGGACATATCGCTCGGGATGTTTCTGCTCCTCGTGACCGGAGTCTCGGTTTGGGTCTTTTACGGAATCCTCATCAATTCGACGCCGCTGGTCCTCTTCAATTCCGTGACGTTGTGCGAGGCCGGGATAATCCTGTACGTCAAGATAAGGTACGGTTGACGCCGCTCGTCCGCAGGGAAACGGCGGCGATATTTCCCGCTTGATTTTTAGTCCCCAGGGTATATCATGGGCTGGTGATATATTATTTGGTAAAAAAGTTTCTAGTAGCGCGGAGCGCGCGCCCGGCCGGGTTTGCAGGATAAGGAGTAGGAGTCGCCCCGATGAACGTGGAATATATAAACCCTTTTTTAAGGGCGACGGTGAACGTCCTTAGCATGATGGCCTTCGTGACGCCGGTGGCCGGCCAGCCGTTTGTAAAAAAGGACAAGGCCGCAAAAGGGGACATCTCCGGGGTGATAGGGCTCACCGGGGCGAGCAAGGGGGTGGTGGTGTTCTCCCTAACCACGGCCGCCGCCGTCAAGATAGTGAACTCGATGCTGTCCGAGAAATACCAGGGGCTGGTGCCCGAGGTGAGCGACGCCATCGGCGAGCTTACCAACATGATATCCGGCGACGCGCGCAGGGAGCTCGCCGGCAAGGGCCTTAAGTTCGAGGCCGGGCTACCAAGCATAGTGAAGGGCCCCGGCCACGTCATAGAATGCATAACAAAGGGGCCGACAATCGCGATTCCATTCAACATAGACGGATTGGAATTCGTGGTGGAGACAAGTTTCGAATAAATAACCGCCCTTAATCGGGTATTATTGACGCATGAAAAATTGCGGCCCTTCCGAAGAATGAAGCGTCTCGTCGCCATTCCCGTGTTCAACGAGCAACGTCACATAGAGGGCGTGCTGGGCTCCATCCGCAAACATTACGACGGCGACCTGCTCGTCGTAAACGACGGCTCCACCGACGGCTCGGGAGAGACGATAGACTCGCTAAAGGCGCATTTCCGCGCGGATCACATGAGCCGTCGGGACAACCAGGGATACGGAAGGTCGATCGCCGACTCCTTTAGATACGCCCTTCAAAACGGCTACGACAGGCTCGTGACCATGGATTGCGACGAACAACACGAGCCAAGGTTCATCCCCGAATTCTTCGAGGGGATCGGCGGGGGGGACGTCTGCTCCGGCTCGAGATATCTCCGCGAATCGGGCGAGGACGACGCGCCGCCGCCGGACAGGCTCGAAATAAACCGGCAGATAACCAGGCTCCTGAACTCCGTCACCGGCTTCAACCTCACGGACAGCTTTTGCGGGATGAAGGGGTATCTGGTGAAGGCGCTACGACCGTTGGACCTGCGGGAGGACGGGTACGGGTTTCCCATCGAGTTTTGGATACAAGCAAGCCGGTTCGGCCTGTCGGTTTGCGAGCTACCAATAACGAGGATATACAAGAACCAAAGCCGCTCGTTCGGGCAGGAGCTCGACGACCCCGGCAAGAGGCTTGACTACTACCACCAAGTGCTGGAAAGGGAGCTTAAACGATGGTCGATTTCCTTGCCGTCGGAACTCATCCGGACGACGTCGAGATAGGCCTCGGCGGCACCCTGGCCACGCTGATAGGGCGGGGGAGCTCCTGCGCCGTGGTGGACCTCACAAACGGGGAGCCAACCCCCTACGGCTCGACGCAGACGCGGGCGGCCGAGACGGAAAAGGCTAGCGCGATAATCGGGTTGAAGCACAGGGTCATGCTCGGCCTCCCAAACCGCTGGCTGACGGACACCGCGGAGGCGCGGGTCAAGGTGGCGGAGGCGTACAGGACCCTCCGACCGAAGGTCCTGTTCCTGCCGCATTGGGAGGACGCGCATCCGGACCACGTACAATCCTCGCACATATCCCAAGCCGCGCGGTTCGTATCAAAATACACGAAGACCGACATGGCGGGAGAGCCGTTCTATCCGCCGCACGTGTTTTATTACTTCTGTTGCCACCTAAAAAAACAGGCCGCGCCCAGCCTCGTGTTCGACGTTTCCGACGGATTTGAGAAAAAAATTCGGGCCGTACGCGCCTATCACTCTCAATTTTTCGCGGGCGGCGCGGACAAGGGGGAGGATTTCATCGGGCGACTCGAGGCTCGAGCCGCATACTTCGGCGGCATGGTCGGTGCGAGGTATGGCGAGCCTTTTCTCAGCGACGAGATGCTGGGCGTGCGGTCCTTCGACGCCTTCCTGCATGATTGACGTCCCCGGACCCGGCGGATACGTCTGCACCCCGCCGTTTTCCTCCTGGCGCGGGGTTGCGGAGAAACAACGGCGCGAACCGACGGGCGCGGGCGGATTGAGGGAGGACTGGCGCGCCGAATTCCTGCGGCTGGCGGCGGCGCACACGGCCCCACTCGGGCTTCCCGTTCCTGCCCTCGACGCGACGACGCCGGTGGTGCTTTCCGGACACCAGCCGTATTTTTACCATCCCGGCGTTATGTACAAATATCTACTTCTGGCGCGGGTCGCGCGGGAGGGGTTTCTGGCTGTCAACATCGGGGTGGACACGGAGGCGTGCGAGGGGTTCCACGCAAAAATTCCGTCGTTCGACGGAAAATATCGGAAGCATACGCGTCACCTGGCTACGTCCTCGGTAAAACGCTTTTATGCCGACGCGGTGTTGGACAAGGCGGAGGTCCGTTCGTTCGTCGAGGAGTCCCTGCGCGACCTTGGCTCAATACCGGGCGGCGCGTTTGAGCATGGAAAAGATTTTCTGCGCCGCGAATTATTTTCCGACCTCCCGCAAAGCGCGGCGGACGCGATGACGGTTCTGCGCAGACGCTACGCGGTGCGGTGGCCGGGGAAGGTTCTTGAAGTCCCGCTTTCGCAGGCGTGCCGGACAAAGGGCTTTTTTTCGTTTGCGTTCGGACTGCTAAAGGACGCGGGTAGGTTTGCCGAAATATTCAACGCCGCCGTCCGGCGCTATCGCGTCGAACACAAGCTCCGCTCGTCCGCAAACCCGTTTCCCGATTTGGCGGCCGGGGTTGAAGGAGTTGAGACGCTCTTTTGGCTCGTCAGGGAGGGGAGGCGCGACACCCTGACGATAAAACCCGGTGTTAATCCGGGCGTTGCGGGTTTTTCGGAAGTAGGCGGCCCCGAGTCGCTGGAATCGCTTTTTTGCGAAAAAGGATGGAGGCTCTGGCCCAAGGCGGTCGCCCTTTCCGTCATGAACAGGGTTTTTCTGGGGGATATTTTCGTCCACGGGCTGGGCGGAGCCAAGTACGACAGGATAACCGACGAGGTCATACGCGGATTTTACGGGGTCGAACCGCCGCCGTTTGCCACGGCCTCATTAACCCTCTCCGTCGAGGGGCTCGAAGACCCGTCGGACCGGATCATGGAGTTGAGGCAAGAGCTTAGGGAGATGGATTTTCATCCCGAGTCGTATTTGGCGGACCCGCCCCCGGACCTATTGGCCGAGAAACAAAACCTGACGCGCGAGATCAAGGCTCCCGGCGCCAACAAGAAGGAGATGGGGCGGAGGCTCGGCGAGATAAACGGCGCGCTCAAATCCCTCCTCGAGCCGCTCAAGGGGGAACTTTTGGCGAAAACCGCCGCGCTGGAGACAGAACTGAACAGGTACGAGGTTCTGGCCGACCGCGAGCTTCCTTACTTTCTTTATCCGCCGGAGAAATTCGACCAGTTCTAACGTGAATAGGGGCAAAGGAAATGCACGGGCCGAATTACCCGTACCTACCGGTTTAAAAGTTCCGCCAGCTCCTTTTCAAACTTGGACCTATTGAAGTGGTTGCCGTCAATGTAATTTCCCTTGTACTCAAGCGTGGGGACGACCCTTTTCCCCTTTGCGGCGACGACGATCTCCAGCGCGCCGGGAGTCTCCTCGATGTCTATCTCCTCGTAGGGGATTCCCTTCTCGTCGAGTACGAGCTTGGCGTACCGGCAATCCGGGCACCACGTGGTCGTATAGAACTTTATCTTTTCCACTTTTTACCTTATCAGGTTGCGGCGCGGAAGTTGTCGCGGAATCGCGCTCAACCGTCCTCGGGGTCCTCGCCCAGGCTTATGGAGACGGCCGACTCGTCGCAGTCAGGAAACTTGTGGCACCTAACGCAGTCCGACCATATCTTGTGCGGCAACTCCTGTTTGTCAATGTCGCGGAAGCCGAGGTCCTTGAAGAAATCCGGCAAGTAGGTGAGGGCGAACAGTTGCCTCACCCCGATTTCGCGAGCCGTCTTCACGCAGCGTTTTACGAGCGCCTTGCCGACGCCCTCGCCCTGACAAGCCTCGTCCACGACGAGCGAGCGCACCTCGCCCAGGTCCTCCCAGACGACCGCGAGTGACACCGCCCCCATTATCTTTCCGTCCGCCGACTCGTAGATGAAGAAGTCGCGTATCCGCTCGTAGACGTCGTTGAGGGAGCGGGGCAACAGTTTCCCCTTTTCCGCCCAGAACCGTATTAGCCGCAATATCTCCTTCGCGTCCGACAATTTTGCGGGGCGGATCGGCCTTCTCTTTTTTTTCATCGGTTCCCTAAATCTTGGGGCTCGGAAAGGACCTGGTCCTCTCGTAGGCGGCCGCGGCGGTTATGAGGGATTCCTCGTCGAAGTGTCCCGCCATCATCTGCACCCCTATCGGCAGGCCCTCCGAGGACAGTCCGCCGGGGACGCATATTCCCGGTATCCCCGCGAGGTTCGTGCTGATGGTGAAGATGTCGCTTAGGTACATCTGAAGCGGGTCGGCGGTTTTCTCGCCGAACTTGAAGGGGGGCGTCGGCGTGGTCGGCGTAAGTATCACGCGGCATTTCTTGAAAGCCTCCCTGAAGTCGTTGAGAATGAGCGTGCGGACCTTCTGCGCCTTGAGGTAATAGGCGTCGTAATAGCCGGAACTCAACACGTACGTGCCCAGCATGATCCTTCTCCTCACCTCGGGGCCGAACCCCTCCGTCCGCGAGAACGAATACATGCCCTCCAGTCCCTCGCCGCCACCGCTTCGGTGGCCGTATTTCACTCCGTCGTACCGGGCCAGGTTGCTCGAGGCCTCGGCCGTGGCGATGACGTAATAAACGGCGATGGCATACTCCGTATGGGGGAGCGATATCTCCTCGATCCTGGCCCCCTCCCTGGCTAGCGCGTCGGCCGCGCCCTGCACGGCCTTGCGAACCTCCGGCGCGACCCCCTCGACGAAATACTCCCTCGGAAGGCCCACGACGAAATTTTTGACGTCCTTTTTAAGCGCCTCGGAGAGGTCGGGCATCGGCCGGTCCACCGAGGTCGAGTCCATCTTGTCGTATCCGCCGATTGCGTTCATGGCAAGCGCGACGTCCTCGACGGTTTTTCCGAACGGTCCTATCTGGTCCAGGGACGACGCGAAGGCCACGAGCCCGAAGCGCGACACCCTGCCGTAGGTCGGCTTCAAACCCACGACACCGCAGAAGGCCGCGGGCTGGCGTATCGAGCCGCCGGTGTCGGAGCCGAGCGATATGGGGCAGTATCCCGCCGCGACGGCGGCGGCGGAGCCGCCGCTGGAGCCGCCCGGGACGGTTTCGACGTTCCACGGATTCCGCGTGGGGCCGAACGCGCTGTTCTCGGTGGAGGAGCCCATGGCAAATTCGTCCATGTTCGTCTTCCCCAGTATGACGGCGCCCGCGGCGCGCAGTTTTTTGACAGCGGTCGCCGAATACGGGGCGCGGAAGTTCTCAAGAATTTTCGAGGCGCAGGTGGCGACGCGGTTTTCCATCAGCATGTTGTCCTTGACGGCCACGGGCACGCCCAGCAGGGGGAGTCTTTCCCCCTTCGCAATCCGCTCGTCGGCCCTTCTGGCCTCCTCGAGCGCGTCGTCGTTTTCGACCTTGATGAACGCCTTGATGCGCGGCTCCAGCCTGGCTATCCGCTCAAGCGCCTTTTGGACGGCGTTCACGGAGCTGGTCTCGCCCGACGAGATCCTTCTTGAAAGCGACGCGGCCGTGTCGCCGGAAAAGTCCGACGCCGCCGTCATTCGATGATTCGCGGAACGCTGAAATATCCGCGCGACCTGGCCGGCGCGTTGTCCAGCGACAGCTTGTGGTCGAAATGTTCGGTGACCGCGTCGGGCCGAAAGACGTTTCCCATGTCGAGCACGTGGCTCGTGGGGGGGACTTCGGTCGTGTCGAGCTTGTTCAGCTGGTTTATGTGGTCGAGGACTCCGGACAGCTTGCGCACCATCTCCGCCACCTCGTCGCCGACGAGGCGGAGGTTGGCGAGCTTCGCAACCTTCAATGCCTCTTCGGAAGTCAGCATCTACTTCCTGTGGGACGCCTTTTTAGAGCGCCATCGTTTCTTCAACTTCTTCTTCTTGGTCGGACTGGCCATAAAAAATCTCCTTAATCTCTTGTGTATCGAACGATTATAACGAATAAAAATTTTAATTCAACACAAAGTGGCGGTAAAATCAGGCCATGAAATTCCCGGATTACAGGGGCAGGCGCATGCGGGCCTCCGAGGGGCTCAGGAAACTGGTCCGCGAGACGCGCCTTTCCCCCGAAAACCTCATATACCCGCTTTTCGTGACCTTCGGAAAGGGCGTCAGGGACGAGATATCGTCCATGCCCGGTTGTGCGCGCCTGTCGGTGGACAACCTAAAAAACGAGGCCAAGGAGGTCGCATCGCTCGGCATCCCCGCCGTAATCCTTTTCGGAATACCGGAGACGAAGGACGAAACCGGCTCGAGCGCGCTGGCGCACGACGGCGTGGTGCAAAACGCGATTAGGGAGATAAAGAACGCCCACCCGTCGCTCGTCGTCATAACGGACGTCTGCATTGACGAGTACACCACGCACGGACACTGCGGTCTGGTTTCGAAGTCCGGCAGGGTACTGAACGACCCGACGCTCGAGGTCCTGGCAAAAATGGCGCTCTCCCACGCCAAGGCGGGTGCGGACATGGTGGCCCCGTCGGACATGATGGACGGCAGGGTGCGCGCGATACGGCTCGCCCTTGACGCGGCGGATTTTACGGAGCTTCCGATAATGGCCTATTCGGCCAAATACGCGTCCGGCTTTTACGGGCCGTTCAGGGAGGCCTGCGACAGCGCGCCGCAGTTCGGCGACCGCTCCACCTACCAGATGGATTCCGCGAACGGGCGCGAGGCGTTGTCGGAGGCTTCTGCGGACATAGAGGAGGGGGCCGACGTCATCATGGTGAAGCCGGCGTTGTCCTACCTCGACGTCATCTCGCGTTTGAGGGCGGAGTTCGACATGCCGGTCGCGGCCTACAACGTGAGCGGCGAGTATTCGATGGTCAAGGCGGCGGCCGAGAAAGGCTGGATAGACGGCCAGAGGGTGATGATGGAAATTTTGCTCTCCATAAAACGCGCCGGGGCGGACATGATACTCACGTATCACGCGAAGGAAGCCGCGAAGCTCCTCTCCTGATTTTCGGTACGGTCTCAGTTTTCCGGAAATGCATATTTTTGTGCATCGGGTACTTTTTGGTTGCAACGGAAAAAAGCGGACACTTTAGTGTTCCGTCTTTTTCACATCTCGCATTTCAAGGAAATGCGAGTGTAATTCAGCCTGTTGTTGCGCCCTTTCCCGCTTTCACGGGAATGATTATATGAAAGCGCGCCCCCTTATAGTGGATTGTTGTGTCAATTCACTAAACCAAAGAAAAAGGAGGCGCACTATGGAAATTATCGCATTTGACTCTCATAAACGCT
>JACQBU010000007.1 GCA_016194375.1 Nitrospinota bacterium | reverse complement strand
CGAAGAGATGACTCCGGAAAACGGCCATCGGTTGGGGATTACGGGAAACCTTTGCTCGTAGAACGGTTATGGAAGAAATAATGGAAGTAAGGTATGGAAAAATATGGCTTGACCAAAGGCGCGCTTTCAGAGATGACATTAGAGGGAAGCGGGGACGACGACTGACAAGGCTGAATTAGAACCCGAACCTCTGAAAAAGCCGCGACCATCGGGTCATTGCGAGGAGCAGAGCGACGAAGCAATCGCAGTCATGTGGCCGGGACGGTTTGCGAGATTGCTTCGCTCCGCTCGCAATGACGGGCGACCTCCGTTTTTCAATTGTTAAAATTCCAGCGTTTCCAGTTCCTCCTCGACCATCGCCATAAGCTCGGAAAGCATGCCGATGGAGAAATCGAACTTAATGCCCGCGGACTCGAAAAGATGCTTCGGCGAGAGACTGCCGCCAAGTTTCAACGCGGAAAGATACGCGTCAACCGCCCTTTTGGGATTCCCCTTGTACTGACGATAAAGTTGCAGGGCGCCCAGCTGGGCGATGGCGTACTCGACGTAATAAAAAGGGACCTCGAAGATGTGAAGCTGGCGGTGCCAAGCGTATTTTCTAACGTCGGGGTCCAGTCCGTCCCAATCGAGCCCCGCCTCGAACCTGCCGGAAATCTCCAGCCATTTCTTTGCGCGCTCATCCCCCGTGTGGCCCGGGTTCGTATAAATCCAATGTTGAAACGCGTCCACCGTCGCCACCCACGGAAAGAGGTCCACCACCCTCTCCAACTGCTCGAACATGGCTCGTCTGACGTCCCCGCCGTCCGCGTAGAAGACCCCGGCGTGCGGGTTGCCGAAAAGCTCCTGGGTCATGCTGGCCACCTCCGAAAACTCCATCGAGGCGTGCCGGTACCATATCATCTTCGCATCCCTGCATTGGATGGTGTGGAAGGCGTGCCCCCCCTCGTGCAAAAGGGTCGTGACGTCCCCCTGCACCCCGGCGGCGTTCGTGAAGATGAACGGCACGCGCCTTTCCTCGAAGGTGGTCTGGTACCCGCCGGGGGCCTTGCCGTCCCTGCTGTCGAGGTCCATCGTCCCCGTAATAGCGCCGAACATTTCCCCCAGGCGCGGGTCGATTTTTTGGAAAATCTCCCCGACCCCGCCCTGGAGTTTTTCGACGTCCTTAAACGGCTCCAGCGGCGGCCTGCCGAGCGGGTCCACGCTCAGGTCCCACGGCCTGAGCTTTTCCAGCGCCATCTGCTTGCGCCGTTTTTCCATTATCCTTCTCATCAGGGGCACGACCGCCTTTTCTATGGAGTCGTGGAACTCGATACAGTCGTCCGGCGAGTAGTCCCTGAGCTTCGCCTTGAAGCTGTATTCGCGGTACTCCTTGAGGCCGAGGTTGAGGGCGTATTCGTGCCGCGTTTTCAGCATCCTGTCGAAAAGCGCCTCCAGCGCCGGGGCGTCCGCCAGCCTGCGTTGCGTCATGGCGCGCCACGCCGACTCGCGCAGTTTTTCGTCGGTTTGTTGAAGGTAGCGGGACATCTGCGGCATCGTCCGTGTTTTGCCGTCGAACTCCACGGTCCACGCGCCGGTTATTTTCTGGTACTCCTGCGACATTTCGGAGAGTTTCACGTCCAGCGGGATGTTCTTTTCGACGAAAAGCTCGATTGCGGTGGCGAACATCCTGTCGAGCCTGCCGAAAATCCGGGGGTCGAGCCCCTTTCTATAGGGGGAGTCGTAATACTTTCTTCTTATCTTGTCGTCCCACTCGGCGAGCCTGGGCGCAATCTCCCGCACGAAATAAAGGTACGCCTCGGTCTTGGCGGCGTCCTTGGTGTCGCACGTCATGGCGACGTGGCGCACGTTGGAGTCCTCCCCCACTATCCCGTCGAGCTCCGAGACGTCCTCCAGCCACCGCGTGAGATCCTCCGCCGACGACAAGGGGCGCTCGAGCAGTTTGTCCACCCACGGCTTAATGGAGTCGGCGTCCTTGACGACGAAATCGGGGGCGACAAATTTTCTGGGGAAAGGTTTAAGAAGCGCCGGGTTTTTCATGTCCGCCATTATCCCGGTTTGGTCTGGAAAGAACAAGGTCGGTCGGGGCGGTTTTTTGCTCCTCCACGAACCGCCAGTGTCCCACTTTGAAAAATACAGAGATCGCCACGACCGCCAGGGGCGGTCTCGCGATGACAACTAATTGTCATTTAAAGGGATGACAAACGCCTGTCATTGCGAGCGTAGCGAAGCAATCCGTGTTTTGCCGGGGTTCCCAAATTTCAAACTTGGACGCCACCGCCGGGACCGCCGGAATTGACTAATCCCGAACTTTGCGCTTATCCTAATCATAACGGGAACGACGTCCAAACGTCGGATTAACGGCAAATGATAGTCAAAGAAATTAAGGCCAAGGGGATTCTTTCGAAATCCCAGATTTACGACTACGCCTTGAACGCATACGTCGGGTGCCAGCACAACTGCGTTTATTGCTACGCCAGGTTCATGAAGAGGTTCACCGGACACCGCGAGCCGTGGGGGGAGTTTGTCGACGTCAAGATAAACGCCCCCGACCTGCTGGCCCGCGAGGTTTGGAAAAAGAAAAAAGGAAGGGTCTGGATAAGCGGGGTTTGCGACGCCTACCAGCCTTTGGAGGGGAAGTACCAACTCACCAGAAAATGCCTTGAAATCCTCGTCGAAACCGGCTGGCCGTTTGCGATACAGACCAAATCCCCGCTCGTTCTAAGGGATATGGAGCTGTTGAGGCGGGCGGGCGACTGCGAGGTCGGGTTCACGATAACCACGGCGGACGAAAAGATGCGGGGCATTTTCGAGCCGGGAGCCCCGCCGATATCCAAGCGGGTCGAGGCTTTGGCGACGCTTCACGCGGCGAAGATAAAAACGTTCGTCATGATAGCCCCCCTGCTTCCCGGAGCCGAAGGGCTGGTTGACATGCTCAAGGGCGAGGTGGATCAAGTCCTCATCGACAGGTTGAACTATCATTACGCCGACTGGGCGTATAAGAAACACGGGATGCAATGGGCCATGGCCGACGAGTTCTTCGACCAAAAGGGGGAGGAATTGAGGGCGCGGTTTGAAAAGGCGGGAGTCGCCTGCCAGAAACTGTATTGAGGAAACTTTTTCGTAGAACGCAAAAAACGTAAAAAACGCCAAAAACGCCAAAAACGCACAAAAGGCCAAAATCGCCAAAATCGCCAAAAACGCAAAAGCCCTCCGCCCCGGGGCGCTGTATAAAATAAGCATGATTAGTATAGTGGTAGGTAAGCAAAAAACGGCGGACGGAAATTTACCGGTATGACCGCCAACCCATGGCCGCCGAGTAGCGGCCAGGACGAGAAGCGAAAGTCAGGACGAAGGCGTCCTCCCCGACAAAAGCAATCGTCTGGTAGGCACACACAATTCTGTGTGTGCTTCGGCGCGAAGCGAGGAACAAGGCTTGTCCCTTGGGGACAATGTACACACAAGATTGTGTGTACCCACCAAAAAATGCGCGGACAAAACGGACAAAACGGACAAATGGGACAAACGAGACAGCCGACGATTAGAACTTGCAGAAATCACGGGCTGAAGCCCGTGCTACCAATCTTCCTACGCCCTGCGGGCGCAAGGCTTACCCGTGCTACGCCGTAATATGAATATTTGCCATGCGGCTCCGCAGGACACTTTCGCTTCGCTCCAGCGCAGGAGTGTCCGCGCCACAATACAAAGGCGGAAAAATGCGGGGACAAATCGGACAAACCGGACAAACCGGACAAACGGGACGCCCCGTGTTCGAAAACCGGGTGAAAACGATGCGGCGTCGGGGGCGCGAATGCCCCGTTTTAAGCCGTTCTTCCGGGCCGGACGGACAACTCACGCCATTTCAATCGGCTATGAACGGGTTGTTTTGGCATACATATGGCACTAATGGACAGACATGACAAAATTAACAAAATCCGAATTAACAACCTCAAGCAAAGAAAAACTGATCACGCTTGGCAAGAAGCTTTACCAACTTGCCCTCAAGCCTTCCGAAACGAAGGAGGCGATGATTAAACGGATACTCCGTGCCACGGAGGAAAAACCGGCGGCCAAAAAAGCGGGAAAGGCCAATCCCAAGCCGGAAAAAAAATCCGCCCCGCGCGCCGTCAAAACATCCGAGAAAAAGGAAAAACCGGCCGCCGTTACCAAGCCCGTCCCGACCGCAACCGCCGCCCCCGCCCCGGCGGCCGCCAAAGGCGGCGGCGCAAAGGCCGCTGAAACCGGCCCCGCCAAGGGACCGACCCAGCGCCGCCGCAAGGAAAGGCCCGCCCTAGACGTGACCTTGTACCAAGGCAAGCCGTCCGCAACCGCGGAAGAAGACGTGGAAAAGTCCAAATATTTCGTCGCCTCCGCCCAGGAGCACCTTGAAGCGCCTGCCATAGCGGACCGGTACAACGACAACCGCATCATGCTTTTTGTTCGCGACCCGTATTGGGTTTTCGGCGCGTGGGACCTGCACCCGCACAAACCGGAGGAGACCGCCCGAAAACACAACATAAATCTTTCCGAGTTCAACGTCGCCCTGCGCGTTTACGACGTGACCGACGTCGTGTTCAACGGCCAAAACGACCACAAGCACTTCGACGTCGACGTGGGGACCATAAAGGGAAGCTGGTACATCAACGTCCCGGAGGACGACAGACGTTACGTCGCCGACGTGGGGCTGAGGAACAGGCGCGGCGAATTCTTCGTGATGGCGCGCTCGAACGCCGTCGGGACTCCGCGCCACGCCGCGTCCGACCGAAAGGACGAGGAGTGGATGATTGCCGACGAGGATTTCTGGAGGATGTACGCGCTAAGCGGCGGCTTCAAGGCCGGGCAGGGCGCGGCGTCCATGGAACTCACCGAGATGATGAGGGCGCGACTCGCCGGGGAGACTTCGTCCGGCGCGATTAGCTCCTTCGGCTCCGAAAGGCCCGCGCGTGCGCGAGACCGGTTCTGGTACCGCCTTGACTGCGAGCTGGTCGTTTACGGCGCGACCGAGCCGGACGCGACCGTGACGATGATGGGGGAGAAGGTGCAACTTCGCCCCGACGGCACGTTCACGGCGCGGTTTGCGCTACCCGACGGCATCCAGGTCATAGACACCAAGGCGGTCTCTGCGAACAAAAAATTTGAGAAAACAATCACCCCCACCGTCTCGAGGGGGACCTCCGTCTTCCAAAACAGGGAGTTCGAGGAGGAAATAAAGCCATGAAAACCCCGAAGGGCTACCTGTCGCTGGTCCTGCACGCCCACCTTCCCTACGTGAGGCACCCGGAGCACGAACTGTTCCTGGAGGAGGACTGGCTTTTCGAGGCGATAACGGAGACGTACATACCGCTCATCAACGTGTTCGACGGGCTGGTGCGTGACGGCGTGGATTTCCGCATGACCATGTCCATGTCACCCACGCTCGTCTCCATGCTCACCGACGGCCTCCTGCAGGAGCGCTACATGAGGCACATCAACAAGCTGGTGGAGCTCGCCGAAAAAGAGGTCGAGCGCACCCGCTTCCAGCGCGAGTTCCACGACCTCGCGCTCATGTACCATTGGAGGTTCAGCAACGCGCGCGACGTGTTCGCAAACAGATACAACAAAAACATCGTGACGGCGTTCAAGGAGTTCCAAGACAGGGGCGTCCTGGAAATCATCACCGTGGGCGCGACCCACGGCTGGTTACCGCTGATGGAGTCCGTCCCGAACGCCGTGAGGGCGCAGATAAGGGTGGCCGCGCAACATTACGAGAAAAATTTCGGCAGAAGGCCGAGGGGAATATGGCTTCCCGAGTGCGCGTACTATCCCGGCGTCGAGAAAATCCTCCGCGAGGAGGGGATACGCTACTTCCTAGTGGACACGCACGGCGTGCTCCACGCCGCGCCGCGCCCGAAATACGGCATATACGCGCCCATCCTCACCCCCTCGATGGTCGCCGCGTTCGGGCGCAACATCGAGTCCAGCAAGCAGGTCTGGTCGGCCAACGAGGGGTATCCCGGCGACCCGAACTACCGCGACTTCTACAGGGACGTCGGCTACGACCTGGACTTCAACTACGTCAAGGACTACATCCAGCCGAACGGGCTGAGGAAGCTCACGGGGATAAAATATTACAAGATAACCGGCAAGACGGACCACAAGGAGCCGTACAACCAGTACGTGGCGATGGAAAAGGCCGCCGAGCACGCGGGCAACTTCATGTTCAACCGCGAGAAGCAGGTGGAGCACCTCTACGGCGTGATGGGAAACAAGCCGCCGATAATCGTGGCGCCTTACGACGCGGAGTTGTACGGCCATTGGTGGCACGAGGGGCCGGACTGGCTAAATTTCCTTTTGAGGAAAATTCACCACGACCAGGACGTCTTCAAGACGATCACGCCGTCCGAATACCTGCAGATGTTCCCGAAGAACCAGGTCTGCCAGCCCTCGATGTCGTCGTGGGGATACAAGGGGTATGCGGAGGTGTGGCTCGAGGGAAGCAACGACTGGATTTACCCGCACTTGGTGAGGGCCGCCGAAAGGATGGTGCGCCTCGGCGGGAAATATTCCGCCAGCGCAAACGGCATGGAGCGGCCGCTGAACCAGGCGGCGAGGGAGCTTCTGCTCGCGCAGGCCTCGGACTGGGCCTTCATTATGAAGACCGGGACGACGGTGGAATACGCGGTGAAGCGCACAAACGAACACATTACGAGGTTCAACAAGATAGCCGACCAGGTTGAAAGCGGAAACATAGACTACGAATGGCTCAACCATGTCGAGGGAAAAGACAACATTTTCCCCGACGTGAACTTCAGGGTTTACGCATGACCATGTCGAACTTTTTTATTTCGGAGAACTACCGGAAAAAAAACGGCGGCCGTTAACGTCCACTCACGCCGTCGCCGGGTTCTCCGGCGACGGCGTTTATCACACCTCCGGCGAGGCGCCCCCCCTGCCCGCCGGAGGCTCCTTTTTTTGCATCCTACACCAACTTCGCGCCCGGCGTCAGTCATAAATGGCCGCGCGTTCGGCCCGCCGTTTTTTCCGATCATCCGCGGGGCGGAAAAGAAAAGCCGGCCGCGGGTCGCGACTGCGCCGGGCTCAGTCCCCGTCGCCGAAGGAGATGCCGCAGGCCTTGGCCTCCGCTATCATCTGGTCGTTCGGGTTCACCTTGCGGTTCATGGCCGCCTGCTCCAGCGGCACGATTTCGATCCTCGGGGTCTTTAGGCAGGCCATCATGCCGAACTTCCCGTCGGCTATCATGTTGACCGCCTCCACGCCGAGGCGGGTGCAGAGTATCCTGTCGAAGGAGGACGGAGTGCCGCCGCGCTGGACGTGCCCCAGCGTGACGACCCTTGTGTCTATCCCCGTGAGCTCCTCGATCTGACCGGCGATCACGTTGCCGACTCCGCCGAGCCTTATCCCCATCGAGGGGTCGTCCACGTGCCTTTTCACCGTAACCTGCCCGCCGGCAGGCTTGGCGCCCTCGCTCACGAGTATGACGCAAAAATGTTTGCCTATCGTCGCGCGCTCGTAGATCTTGGTCACGACGTGCCGCAGGTCGTACGGAATTTCGGGTATGAGTATGATGTGCGCGCCCGAGGCCAGCCCCGAGAAAAGGGCTATCCACCCGGTGTCGCGCCCCATGACCTCCACCACCATAACCCTCTCGTGGGACTCGGCGGTGGTCTTTATCCTGTCCACGGCGTCGGTCACTATGCCGACGGCGGTGTCGAACCCGAACGTGTAGTCGGTCGCTGAAAGGTCGTTGTCTATCGTCTTCGGGACTCCTACGATGTTTAGCCCCTTCTCCTTGTAAAGCTGACGGGCTATGCCGAGCGTCCCGTCGCCGCCGACGACGATGAGCCCGCCGAGGTTGTGCTCCTTGTAGGTCCTTACCACGTCTTCGCTCGCGTCGCGGTAACTGCGCTTGCCGTCAACGGTTTCGGCGAACTTATACGGGTTGTCGACGTTGGACGTGCCGATGATCGTGCCGCCCCTGTCCAAGAGGCCGCTGACGGTGGCGGAGTCGAGCGGACGGAACCTGTTTTCAACCAGCCCCTTGTACCCGTTTAGGAAACCTACCACCTCCCACTTGTGGCGGCCAGTCGCGGCGCGCACCGCGCTCCTGATGACCGCGTTAAGGCCGGGGCAGTCGCCGCCCCCGGTTAGAATCCCTATCCTCATGACGTCGAAAGTCTACCACAGTCCCGCGCGTTGACATAGGCGGCTTAATTTGGGATTGGATTCGAGACGCCGCAAATTCTAGGCGACGCGTCGGTTGGAAGCGAGGCGTCGCGGAGGTCGCGGCCTACTCTACGGTCTTGAGATAATCCAGATAAGTGGCGTTCTCCTGGCTCCACTTCTTGACCAGGTACCTCCCGCCGGCCCTGTAACGGAAGCGCCACGTCTTCATGGGATGTATCTTCAGGACGTTTTTTAAGGAGTAAAAACGCCTCATCTCCTCCACTATCCCGGTCTGAAGCTCGTAGGGGGTCATCTTCTTCGGCCTTATCACCACGTGCAGTCCGTCGTACAGCTCCCAATCCTGGTGCAACACCCTGCCCTGCGACGTCATCTGGTCGTAAACTTCAGTGCCGGGGAACGGCGTGAGCGCGCACAATTGAATCGTGTCCAGGCCGTTTTCCATGGCAAAATCGGCGGTCGCCGTTATGGTCTCCCTCGTGTCGTCGTCCGCGCCCAGCACGAACATCCCGTGCAGTCCTATGTGGTGGCGCCGAAACCCCTTTATGGCGGAGACTATCTGCTCGAGCGTCTGCCCCTTGTT
>JACQBU010000016.1 GCA_016194375.1 Nitrospinota bacterium | reverse complement strand
TGGCTCCAGCAACCCGTTCAACGTGGTCCACGCGACGATGAAGGCGTTGCAGAGCCTTCGCAGTCCCGACGAAATAAGAAAAATGCGCGCAACCGTCGTTGCGGAGGCGGTCGAATGAGGTTGCACGACCTTAGCCCGGCCCCTGGCTCTAGAAAAAGGCGGAAGATAGTCGGCCGCGGCGTCGGCTCCGGGCACGGCAAGACCTCCACGCGGGGGCACAAGGGCCAGCGCGCCAGGTCCGGCGGCAAAAAGGGGCTCGGCCTTTTCGAGGGCGGGCAACAGCCGATCTATCGAAGGCTTCCCAAAAGGGGGTTCACCAACATACATCGGGAGCGGTTCACCCCCGTCAACGTGGGGAAACTCGCGGGCTTTAAGGACATAACGGAGTTCAACCCCGAGGTGTTCCACAGGCTCGGGCTCGCCGGAAAAAACGACAAGGTCAAGATACTCGGCACGGGCGAGATATCCCGGGCGGTGAGCGTTACCGCCCACGTGTTCAGCGAGAGCGCGCTGAAGAAAATAACGGCGGCCGGCGGCAAGGCCAGCGCCGCGGCTCCGGCCTCCGGCGCGAAATAAGGGGCGCGCAGGTTGGCCAACGATAGCTTCGGAAACGTCTTCAAGCTCCCAGAGCTTAGAAAAAGGATAATCTTCACGATAGCCCTTCTGGCGGTTTACCGCGTCGGGGCCCACATACCGGTGCCGGGCATAGACAGCTCGGCGCTGGCGGACTTCTTCTCGCAGATGAGGGGGTCCGTCCTCCAATTCTTCGACATGTTCTCCGGCGGCGCGCTCAGGAGGCTGACGATATTCGCGCTGGGGATAATGCCGTACATCAGCTCGTCCATCATCATCCAGCTCCTCACGATAGCCGTGCCCTTCCTCGAGAAGCTCAAGAAGGAGGGGGAGTACGGGCAGAAGAAGATAACGCAGTACACCCGCTACGGAGCCGTCGGCCTCGCCGCGGTGCAGGGAATGGGCATAGCCTTCGGGCTCGAGGCCATGCACTCCCCCTCCGGCGCGATGATTGTGCCGGAACCCGGATGGGCGTTCAGGGTTCTCACGGTGATAACGCTCGCCGCGGGGACCTCGTTCATCATGTGGCTCGGCGAGCAGATAACCGAAAGGGGCGTGGGGAACGGCATATCGCTCATCATATTCTCGGGCATCGTGGCGGAGATACCGTCGGCCCTCATAAACTCCATCAGGCTTTTGCAGACCGGGGAGCTCACCCCGATAGCCGGACTGGCCACGATAGCGCTTATGTTCGTGGTGGTCGGAGCCATCGTGTTCTTTGAGAGCGGGCAGAGGAAGATACCGATACAGTACGCGCGCAGGATGGTGGGCAGGAAGATGTTCGCCGGGCAGTCGAGCCACCTGCCGCTTAAGATAAACACCTCCGGGGTCATACCCCCCATATTCGCCTCGGCGATAATAATGTTCCCCGCGACGATAGTCGGGTTCATCCAAAACCCGTCCATGCAAAAAATCGCCACCATGCTCGGGCCGGGCACGCCCCTGCACATATTCCTGTACGTCGCGCTGATAATCTTCTTCTGCTATTTTTACACGGCGGTGGTGTTCGACCCCGCCGACGTGGCCGAAAACATGAAAAAACACGGCGGTTTCATCCCCGGCATCAGGCCCGGCAAGCCGACTGCGGAACACATCGACAGGACCCTAGCCCGGATAACCCTGGGCGGCGCGATCTACCTCTCCGTGGTCTGCGTCCTCCCCGACTTCATGACGAAGCTTTTCAAGGTGCCGTTTTATTTCGGCGGAACCGGGCTTCTAATTGTCGTCGGCGTCGCGATGGACACGATGGCGCAGGTGGAGTCCCACCTCGTCATGAGGCAGTACGGCGGCTTCATCAAGGGAGGAAGGATGAGGGGACGTCAGTGAACATGGTTTTTCTCCGCGAGCGCGATTGCAAAGACGGCTTCATCCTTGACGGCTTTCCGCGCACCGCCGCGCAGGCGGAGGCGCTGTGCGAGATTTTGACCGACATGGGGCGCAGGATAGACATGGTGGTGGACTTCTCCGTCGACGAGGAGGAATTGATAAAAAGAATCGTCGGCAGGAGGATTTGCAAAAATTGCCTGATGGGATATAATATTTGGTTCGCGCCTCCGGCCAAAGAGGGCGTCTGCGACCGGTGCGGAGGGGAACTCCTCCGGCGCGAGGACGACAGCGAACAGACGGCCAGGGCGCGGTTTAAGGTTTACAAGGAGCAGTCCGAGGAACTCGGGGCATACTACGACGCGGCGGGGAAGTACCGCAAGATTGACGGCGCCGCCGGCGTTGAGGAGATATTTGAAAAGATTGAGGAGATCATCGGTAAGAAATGAGCGTTTTGAAGTCTCCGGACGACACTTGGTTGAGACGCGCCGCCGGCATGGTCGCGCCCCGGGCCAGGAATGAGAGTGCGGCCATGAACCTGGTTTTTCTGGGCCCCCCGGGTTGCGGCAAGGGGAC
The DNA here is from genome assembly GCA_016194375.1 of Nitrospinota bacterium. Lineage (GTDB taxonomy): Bacteria > Nitrospinota_A > UBA7883 > JACRGQ01 > JACRGQ01 > JACQEX01. The sequence continues at coordinate 21,100 of JACQBU010000016.1, read as the reverse complement.
CCAGGCCATGAAAGTGGCGGAAAAACACGGGCTTCCGCAGATATCGGCCGGGGACATATTGCGCGAGGCGGTGCAGAACGGGTTGGAGGACGGATTGAAGGCTAAGCCCTTCATGGACGCGGGACGGCTTGTCCCGGACGAGACCGTGGTTAAAATCGTCACCGACCGGTTGCGAAGGAAGGATTGCGCCAACGGGTTCATACTCGACGGGTTTCCGCGAACCGTGCCGCAGGCGGAGTCGCTTGGCTGGACGCTCGCGGGGATGAAACGCAAGATAGACGTAGTGTTTGACTTCGACGTTCCCGAAGAGGAGCTGATAAAACGAATAGCCGGACGAAAGGTCTGCAAAAAATGCCGTGTGGTGTACAACGTCGCGTCCGCGCCCCCGTCGGAACCGGGCGTGTGCGACAAGTGCGGGGGCGGGCTTTTCAAGCGCGAGGACGACAACGAGGAGGCGGCGAGGGAGCGGTTCAGGGTTTACAAGGCCCAGTCCGACGAACTCGGCTTGTATTACCACCACTCCGGGAGGTACTGCAAGCTGGACGGAGCCGCCCGCGTGGACGAAATTTTCGGTAAGATTGAGGAGATCATCGGTGAGGCATGATTATTTTGAAATCGCCGGAAGAGATAGAGAAAATCCGAGCGGCGAACAGGATAGTCGCGCTCGCCTTGGAGTCGCTTAAGGAAATGGTGAAACCAGGGATTACGACGGCGGAACTGGATCGCGCGGCGGAGGAGTTCATAGTCTCCCGCGGGGCGCGCCCGTCCTTCAAGGGGTACCGGGGCTTCCCAGCGTCGCTTTGCATTTCGCTGAACGAGGAGGTCGTGCACGGCATACCCGGCAGGCGAAGGCTGAGGGAGGGGGACATAGCAAGCCTCGACCTCGGGGCCGAGCTGGACGGGTATTACGGCGACGCGGCGATAACCGTGCCGGTCGGCAGGGTTTCGGCCGAGGCGACGAGGCTGATGGAGGTGACCCGCGAGTCCCTCTACAAGGGAATAGAGAAGATGAGGGAGGGGAACCGCCTCTCCGACGTTTCCCACGCGGTGCAGTCGCACGCCGAAGGCGCGGGCTTTTCGGTGGTGACGGACTTCGTGGGGCACGGGGTCGGCTCGAGTCCGCACGAGGACCCGCAGGTGCCGAACTACGGGAGCCCCGGCCAGGGCCCGGTGCTCAAAAGGGGCATGGTGCTCGCCATCGAGCCGATGATAAACGCCGGCGGGAGCGACGTGAGGGTGCTGGACGACGACTGGACGGTCGTGACGAGCGACGGAAGTCTTTCGGCCCATTTCGAGCACAGCGTGGCCGTGACCGCCGGCGGACCGGACGTTTTGAGCGGCCTGCCCGGGTTGTGATGAGCAAGGAGAACGTAATTGAAATGGAAGGGGCCGTGACGGAGGCGTTGCCCAACGCGATGTTCCGCGTTGAACTGGCGAACAAGCACGTCGTGTTGGCCCACGTTTCGGGAAAAATGAGGATGCACTACATCCGCATCCTGGCCGGCGACAAGGTGAAGGTGGAGCTTTCCCCCTACGACCTCACGCGCGGCAGGATAACCTACAGGTACAAGTGATTTTTGAGGTGAAATTATGAAGGTGCGCGCTTCCGTGAAGCCGATTTGCGAAAAATGCAAGGTGATACGCAGGGCCGGCGTGGTGCGTGTCATTTGCGAAAACCCAAAACACAAACAACGCCAAGGATGACCTGGAGGTAAAAATGGCGCGAATAGCCGGAGTAGACATCCCAAGGGAAAAGAGGGTCGCCGTGGCGCTGACCTACATATACGGAATCGGACACTCGACCGCCGAGAAGATACTTCAAGAGGCGAACATAGACAGCGCGACGCGGGTTAAGAACCTGACCGACGTCCAGGTGAACGCCCTGAGGGGAATCATCGAGAAAAAGCTCACGGTCGAGGGCGACCTGCGCCGCAACGTGCAGATGGACATCAAGCGCCTGATGGAAATAGGGTCCTACCGGGGGCTTCGCCACAGAAAGGGCCTGCCTGTGCGCGGCCAGAGAACGCGAACGAACTCGCGCACGCGAAAGGGTCCGAGACGGACCGTCGCGTCGTCCAAAAAAGTCGCCAACATAAAATAATTGGAGTGTAGATGTCGGAAGAAAAGGATACCAAGGACAGCAAGGAAAAGGACAAGAAGAAGAAGGACGCCAAGCCGGCCGCCAAGAAGAAGTTGGTCAAGGTTCCGGCGAGCGGAATCGCCCACGTGAAGGCGTCCTTCAACAACACCATAGTCACGATCACGGACACGATCGGCAACGTCATAGCCTGGGCCTCGGCGGGGCACGTCGGGTTCAAGGGCTCGAGGAAAAGCACGCCGTTTGCGGCGCAGATAACGGCCGAGAACGCCGCCAAGAAGGCGCGCGACCTCGGGATGCAGAGGGTGGACGTCTCGGTGAAGGGGCCCGGTGCCGGGCGAGAGGCGGCCATACGCGCGTTGCAGGCGGCGGGCCTGACGGTCGAAACAATAAGGGACGTCACCCCGGTTCCCCACAACGGATGCCGACCCCCAAAACGAAGAAGAGTGTAGGAGGAGGTCGAAGTGGCAAGATACAGGGAAGCCGTCTGCAGGCTCTGCAGGCGCGAAAACACGAAACTTTTCCTGAAGGGGGATCGGTGCATCACCTCCAAGTGCGCGCTGGAGCGCAGGGCGTACGCGCCCGGACAACACGGACAACGGCGAAGCAAGGTGACCGAGTACGGGATACAGCTGAGGGAAAAGCAGAAGACGCGCAGGATTTACGGCGTCCTTGAAAGGCAGTTCCGAAAGATATTCCACAACGCGGAACGGACGAAGGGGATCACGGGCGAGGTCTTCATCCAGCTGTTGGAGAGGCGCCTCGACAACGCGGTGTACCGGCTGGGCTTCGCGTCCAACAGGATACAGGGGCGACAGATCGTCGCCCACAGGCACGTGATGGTGAACGGCAGGCCGGTGAACATCCCGTCCTTCGTCGTGAAAAAAGGGGACGTCATCGAGGTGGCCCCGAAAAGCAAGGCCAACAAGCATTTCGTCTCCATGATGGAAAAAAGGGCGAACGTCGCGCCGCCGCACTGGCTTTCCCTCACCGCGGGGGAGTTGAAGGGCCAGGTCATAGACGACCCGAAGGCGGCCGACGTGGGACTGCCGGTTCGGGAACAATTGATCGTCGAATTCTATTCTAAGTAAGGAGTCACCGATGAATGTAGGGTTGAGGGAGTTTGTAAGGCCCAAGAAGCTGGACCGCGTCGAGACCAGCGACGAAAACAAGTACGCCAAGTTCGTGGCCGAGCCGCTTGAGCGCGGTTTTGGCGTGACCCTGGGGAACACGCTGAGGCGTTATCTCCTGTCGTCCATACCTGGCACGGCCGTCGTCGCCGTCAAGATAGGCGGGATACACCACGAGTTTTCGACCCTGCCGAACGTCTACGAGGACGTCTCCGACATCATCCTGAACCTCAAGGAGGTCGTGATAGCCCAGGAAGGGGGGGAGCCGGCCGTCCTTACGATAGACGAAAAGGGGAAGAAGGAGATAACCGGAGCCGACATAAAATGCCCGCCCGGGTTCAGGATAGTGAACCCCGAGGTGCACATCGCCAACCTCATGGACAAGAAGGCGGAGTTCAAGGCGGAGCTGTTCACCCGCGTCGGGCGCGGATACATCCCGTCCGAGGAGGTGAAGGTGAACGAGGCGGACATCTCCATAATCCCGGTGGACAGCAACTTTTCGCCGGTTCGCAAGGTGAACTTCATCGTCGAGAAGACGAGGGTCGGCGGCTCGGCCGACTTCGACAAGCTGATACTGGAGATTTGGACCAACGGCACCATAGACCCGGACGACGCGCTGTCCAGCGTGGCCAAGATACAAAGGGACCACATGAGCCTATTCATCAACCTGGGCGAGGAGGTCGAGGCGCCGAAGCCGGAGGCCAAGTCCGAGCACAAGAGGCCGACGGTCAACCTCAACAGGAGCGTCGAGGAGCTGGAGCTTTCCGTGAGGTCCTACAACTGCCTGCAGAAGGCCAACATCAAGACCATCAGGGAGCTGGTGTCGAAGACCGACGCCGAGATGCTCAAGACCCGGAACTTCGGCAGGAAGTCGCTTAACGAGATAAAGGCCATCCTCTCCGGCCTTGGCTTGAGCCTGGGAATGAGCGAGGACGAGATAAGGCAGATCGCCTCCGAGTAAACTGAAACTGCGCGTAGCGCGAATAAGGAGTATTGACGATGCGTCACTTAAAGGACGGAAGAAGGTTTGACCGCACGACCACGCACAGGACGGCGATGTTTAGGAACATGGTGACGTCGTTGTTGCGCTTCGAGAAGATAACGACCACCCTGCCCAAGGCCAAGGAGTTGCGCCGCTATGCGGAGAGGATGATAACGCTGGGCAAGCAGGGAGACCTCCCGGCCAGGCGCAAGGCGCTGGCGTACGTTAAGGACAAGGCGGTGGTGGCGAAGCTTTTTTCCTCGCTTGCGGAGCGCTACAAGGGGCGCAAGGGGGGCTACACCCGGATTTACAGGGCGGGCCTTAGGAACGGCGACACCGCCCCGATGGCGATAATCGAGATGGTCGAGAGGGACCTCGCCTCCGCGCCCAAACGCAGGCTCAAGCGCGCGGAGAAGGAAGAGACAGCCGCCCCGAAGGCCTGACCGAATTCGTTAATTTCAAACCCTCCGGCGACCGCCGGAGGGAGTTCCATGCCGATATTCAAAGAGCTTTGTTGCCAGTTACCGTCTTAGTCCATTCTGGCAACGGTTCTCCTGTGGCGTCGTGGTAAAGCGTCTCAGGTGCTATGTCCAAATCATCGGGCCAGCATAAAGCGCCAATCTCTTTGTTGACGTAAAATTTTCTAAAGTACGCTAAATCAGTAAAACGGTCGAACACTCCGCCCAGTTTGGCGTAGTCCTTAAAATCAACCGTCCCGGTTTTCCCGTTTTCAAAAACGATAGTCAATTCAAAAGCCTTGATGTATTTAGCTTCAACAACATCGTAACACATAGCCTAAAATCCCTTACTTCAACGGTTCAATTTTAAATAGCGGTTTTTTATTCTTAGCCAGTTCCCATTCCTTAGCAAGCTCTTCTTTATGTATTTCCGCCTATTCAATAACCAAGCCCAATGCTCTTGGAGGGAGGTGACCCTCCATAACAGCAAAATCTTGTATACAAATAACCGCGTCGTTGTCCCCATACCTAGCGTGGAAATGCGGAGGGTTATGGTCGCCAAAAAACATGGTTATTATTATGCCGAAGAATCTGCTAATCTCGGGCATTATTTCCCTTTCGTATAATAAGCTTTAAAATGCTAAGAACACTAATTTGAACAACTCCCGTAAGAGTATTCCTAGGTTTTTGCGCCATCATCCACCAAGGGAAGATAAACATCCAATCCCCCTTTCAACATTTTGCCAACGACCCAGTATTCGATGCGTTTGCCGAAACCAGCTGAATGTCTAAAAGGAATAGTCAAAGTTTATGTCCATATGGTACTTGGACCTCCTACGGATAACCTATCAGAAAAGCTGGCGCGGTAAAGACTACTGGAGGATCTCCGCTATCTGGACGGCGTTGAGAGCCGCGCCCTTCCTTATGTTGTCCGAGACTATCCACAGGTTCAGGCCGTGCTTCACGGTGGCGTCGCGCCTTATGCGGCCCACGAAGACCTCGTCCCTGCCCGCCGCGTCCAGCGCGAGCGGATAGACCGAGTTGGGCGGGTCGTCCACCAGCATGCACCCCGGCGCGCCGCTTATGATTTTCTTCGCCTCCTCAGGCGACAGGTCGCTTTCAAACTCCACGTTCACCGACTCGCTGTGCGAATGGAAGACCGGCACGCGGACCGCTGTGGGGCTAACCAAAATCTCCGGCGCCTCCATTATCTTCCGGGTTTCGTTAACCATCTTCAGCTCCTCGTTGGTGTAGCCGTCGGGCGCGAACACGTCTATCTGCGGCAGGCAGTTGAAGGCTATCTGGTGGGGAAACGCCTTTTTAACGACCGAATGAAAAGAGTAAAGCGCGCGGACCTGGTCGTTCAGCTCGTTAATCCCCTTTTGTCCGGCGCCGCTGACGGACTGGTAGGTCGAGACGACGATTCTTTTAATTCGGGCCCTCTTGTGGAGCGGATAAAGCGCCACGACCATCTGGATTGTGGAGCAATTGGGGTTTGCTATTATACCCTTGTGGTTTTTGACGGTGTGGGGGTTCACCTCGGGCACCACCAGCGGCACCCCGGGGTCCATCCTGAAGGCTGAGGAGTTGTCTATCACAACCGCCCCCGCCCTGGCGGCGATTGGGCCGTATTTCTTGCTTCTTTCGGAGCCCGCGCTGAACAGGGCGATTTCGACCCCCTCGAATGAGTCCTCGCCGAGCGGTTCGACGACATAATCCCTTCCCTTGAACGACATCCTCTTCCCCTCCGAGTTCGGGGAGGCGAAGAGGCGGAGGTTCTTAACGGGAAAGTTCCTCTGCTCGAGCGTTTGCACCATCTCGGTGCCGACGGCGCCGGTCGCGCCGACGACCGCGACGTTCTTTGGTTCCATAGTCATGCAAGCTCCTTTAATATCAGGTCTCCCATCCGCGTGGTCGAGACCTTGGCGGTCCCCTCGGAAAAAATGTCCGCCGTCCTGAACCCCTTTTCCAGCACGTTAGCCACGGCGCGCTCGACGTCCCGGGCGGCCGGGGAGTTGCCAAACGTGTACTCCAGCATCATCGCCACGGAAAGGACGGAGGCTATCGGGTTGGCAATCCCCTTTCCCGCGATGTCGGGCGCGCTTCCGTGTATCGGCTCGTACATCCCCTTCGTCCCGTTTAGGGACGCGGAAGGTAGCATGCCGATGGAGCCGGTCAGCATCGAGGCCTCGTCGCTCAAGATGTCGCCGAAAAGGTTGGGCGTCAGCATCACGTCGAACTGCCTAGGGTTCCTGACCAACTGCATGGCGGCGTTGTCCACGTACATGTGCGAGAGATCCACGTCGGGGTACGCCCCGTGCGTCTGCGTGACCACCTCGCGCCAAAGCTCCGTGGTCTCCAGCACGTTCGCCTTGTCCACGGAGCAGACTTTTTTCCTTCGTTTGCGCGCCAGCTCGAACGCTATTCTGGCGATGCGCTCTATCTCCGGCGTGGTGTAGACCATCGTGTTGACCCCGCGCTTCCCGCCGGCGTATTTTTCGACCCCGCGCGGCTTGCCGAAATAAATGTCGCCGGTCAGCTCGCGGACGACCACCAGGTCAATCCCCTCGACGACCTCCCTTTTAAGGGTTGAGGCGGCGACAAGCGGGGCGAACATCTTTGCGGGCCGTATGTTGGCGTAAAGGTCCAGCCCGGACCGGAGCCCTAGAAGGCCCCTTTCCGGCCTGACCGAGTAGTCGAGCTTCTCCCATTTCGGGCCGCCCACCGCGCCGAGAAAAACCGCGTCCGCCCTTTTCGCCGTATCGAGGCTCTTGTCCGGAAGCGGGGTCCCGAACTTGTCGTACGCCCCGCCGCCCACCGGCGCGTCCTCGAACGAGAACCCGATGCGGTATTTTGAGTCTATCGCCTTCAGGACCCTCACGGCCTCTGCCGCGACTTCGGGCCCTATCCCGTCGCCGGCGCAGAGAGCTATCAACGGCATTTGTCGAACCCCTTTTTCTCGGTTACGAAATTTTCTTCTTTATGGAGGCCATCAGCCCGCCGTCCGCTATCAGCTTCTGCATGAATTCCGGGATGGGCGCGGCGACGTACTTCTCGTTCTTGGTCAGGTTGGTTATCACGCCGGTGTTCATGTCCACCGTCAGCTCGTCCCCCGGCTTGATTTTGTCGGGCGCGTCGGAGGACTCGAATATCGGAAGCCCCATGTTGAAGGCGTTGCGGTAAAAAATCCTGGCGAACGACTTGGCTATCACGCAACTGACGCCCGCCGCCTTGATCGCCACCGGCGCGTGCTCGCGGCTGGAACCGCATCCGAAATTTTTTTTCGCCACGATGACGTCCCCCTTTCGGACGTTCTTTGCAAAGTCGGGGTCTGCGTCCTCCATGACGTGCTTGGCAAGCTCCGCCGGCTCGGAGGTGACCATGTAGCGCGCCGGGATTATCGCGTCGGTGTCGATGTTGTCGCCAAACAAGTGCGCCCGGCCCCTGAACGTTTTTTCGCTCACAACACGTCCTCGGGCGAGCAGATTCGTCCGGCTATCGCGGTTGCGGCGGCCACGGCGGGACCGGCGAGGTAAACCTCGCTCTTTGGGTGCCCCATCCTGCCCCTGAAGTTTCTGTTCGTGGTGGTGAGGGCCCTTTCCCCCTCCGCCAGTATGCCCATGTGTCCGCCCAGGCACGGCCCGCAGGTGGGGGTGCTTACGACGGCCTCCGCGTCCAGAAATATCTCGAAAAGCCCTTCGTTCGCGGCCTGCTTGCAGATGAGGGGCGTGGCGGGGATTACGATGAGGCGGACGCCCTTGGCCACCTTCTTCCCCTTGATTATCTCGGCGGCGGTCTTGAGGTCGGAGTACCTGCCGTTGGTGCAGGAGCCGATGACGACCTGGTCCACCCTCACGTCCCCGACCCTGCTTATCGGGCGCGTGTTGGACGGGAGGTGGGGGAAGGCCACCTGCAACTCTATGTCGTCCGCCTTTATGTCGAATTTTTCCGCGTAGCGGGCGTCCGGGTCGGACGAGTAGTATTTTGGCGTCCGCTGGAACCTACCCTTTACGTATTCCTTTGTGACGTCGTCGGCGGCAAAAATGCCGTTCTTCGCGCCGGCCTCAATCGCCATATTGCAGATGGTGAAACGGTCGTCCTGCGTCAAATGTTTAACCATGTCGCCGACGTATTCCATGCTCTTGTATAATGCGCCGTCAACCCCTATCTTTCCGATGATGTAGAGGATTACGTCCTTCCCCCCGACCCATTTTTTCGGCTTGCCGGTCAGGTTGAACAGCATCGTTTCGGGAACCTTGTACCACGCCTCGCCGGTTATCATCGCGGCGGCGAGGTCCGTGCTCCCGACGCCGGACGCGAACGCCCCGAGTGCGCCGTACGTGCAAGTGTGGCTGTCCGCGCCTATCACCAGGTCGCCGGGACCGACAAGCCCCTGTTCCGGCAGGAGGGTGTGCTCTATGCCCATCCTTCCGCCGTCATAGAAGTGCGTCACTCCGAATTCGTTTGCGAAGTCGCGCACCATCTTGACCTGCGTGGCCGACTCTATGTCCTTGTTCGGGGCGAAATGGTCTGCGACAAAAACAACCCGTTCGGCGTCAAAAACCTTTTTGGCCCCGACGCGACGGAACTCCTTGATGGATATCGGCGCGGTGATGTCGTTGGCAAGCGCCAGATCCACCTTGCAGTTGACGAGCTGACCCGGTTTTACCGACTCCAGCCCCGCGTGGTCGGCCAATATTTTTTCGGTAATCGTCATATTCATTTCAATTTCCTCAACTTTTAGCCACGTTCGAACGAAGCGAGGATTCTACCACATTTATTTCATGTTATGTATATCCACATACGGTGTTTAAAACATGTGGATAACGTCTAAAAATCGTCCGATTACGCTATAAAAAAGCCCGATTTTTACAGAATGATTAAGATTTGACCATTAAAAAACGTCAATATATTCAGCGTGTTTAATGGAAGTGTGGCATTCTAAAAGGGTTATGGGACTAATGTTTTTGGCACGGTTTAAGATATCAACATTTATTTACCCGACTCAATTTTTCGTCAAAAATAACACTTGGAAAAACAACGTTAAAATCATCCAATCGAAGACCGACGCACCGGCCGGCTTCGACGGGGCGAAAAAGATGGACGGCGCATCAAAGGCCGGCTCCAAAACGGACGCGAATTTCGTAAAGTTGACGCGGAAATGCGCGAAAAATTCGCCGACCATTGGGATTGCGCCCGGCGCGCGGGTTTATTTTCATTTGTGCGGCGTGCTAGAATGCGTGCGGAAATGAAAATTGACATCGAGGCCAGGATAAAGGAATTGCTCCAACCCATACTGGGGCGCGAGGGATTCGAGCTTTACGACCTCGGCGTTTCCACCGGAAACAAAAACTCCCAAGTGCGTGTCTTCATCACCAAACCGGGCGGCGTCAGCCTTTCCGACTGCGAGACCGTCAGCAACCAGCTCTCCGCGGCGCTCGACGTTGACGACCCGTTTCCAGGTTCCTACACGCTGGAGATTTCGTCGCCCGGGCTTACGCGCAAGCTCACCAAAAGGGCGCATTTTGAGAAAAGCGCCGGCTCTTACGCCAGATTGGTCTTCAAAAAAGGGTTCAACGGCCCCTCCGACGCGGCGGGATTCCTGGAAAACCGCCCGGAGGGGGGATTCCGACTCGCGACCAAGGAGGGCGGCGCGGTTGACTTCGCGTTCGACGACGTAGCCCGCGCAAAACTGGACTTCGAGCCGGGCGGCAAAGGTTGAAGCCCAAGAAAGTCGCGCCGGCCGACAACCCACAGTCCCTGGCCGAGATGATAGGGGATGCGGCGCGGGAGCGGGGCGTGCCGCCGGATGTGTTGGTCTCCGTGATCGAGTCGGGCCTGGCGCTCGCGGCCCGCAGGAAGACGCGCTTTATGAACATAGCCGCCAAATTCAACCCGCAGGATGCCACGTTCACCCTGCTACGAATAAAAACCGTGACGGCGGAGCCAGTGGACTCCGGATTGGAGATTTCCCCCTCCGAGGCCAAACAGTTTGACAAAGGCGCCAGGGAGGGGATGCAGGTGGCCGTTCCGTTCGAACTGCCGGATTTGGGGCGGCTTGCGGGGATCACCACCCGCAGGATTATGTTAAAGAGCCTTGGCGAGTTCGAGGCTGAAAAAAAGGCCGCCGAGTTCGCGGCGCAGTTCGGAAAGATGCTCATAACCACGGTCGTGGGGAAAAACGAGGACGGGGACTGCCTTCTTAAGGCAGGCGACGACCTTGCAATCCTGCCGCGGCAGGAGCAGTCGTTTCGCGAGGAGTTCGGCGTCGGCGAGGTCATCAAGGTCATAATCATCGGCGCGGAGGCGGAGGGGAGCAGTCCGGTTTACGTCGTTTCGCGAACCCACCCCCTGTTGTTGCGCCATCTTTTCGCGCGCGAGGTGCCGGAGATAGCCGACGGCAAGGTGGTCATAAAGGCCCTTGCTCGGGACACGGCGGGCCGATCCAAAATAGCGGTGCACAGCGTGAACACGGCCATAGACCCCGTCGGCGCGTGCGTCGGTCCGGGGGGCGCCAGGGTGCAAAACATCATCAGGGAGCTCAAGGGGGAGAACGTGGACGTCATCCGTTGGTCGGACGACCCGGAAAAACTGATCGCGGAGGCGCTCAAGCCCGCGGTGGTGAAGTCCGTGCGGTGCAACAAGGAGTCGAAGGACGCCTGGGCCACCCTCGACCCCGACCAGCAGGCCGTGGCCGTCGGAAAAAAGGGGCTTAACATCAGGCTAGCCTCGCGCCTGACGCACTGGAACATCCACGTGAATTGATGAAAATGAACTTGGCGCGGTTCGTGATTGTGATTTCGGTCTTCGCCGGGGTGTATTTCGGCATGGGCCATTTCATATACGCCCGCCTTGCCGCAGGATTGTTCGAGGACGCGCGCTACGCGGCGGCGCTGAGGATTTTTCTCTTCCTCGGTTCGCTTTCCTTTTTCCTCGGGATGTTCTACAGGGCGTACCCGCCGTTGTTCGGCCTCCTGCGCTTCGGCAACGTCTGGCTGGGGCTGACCTCCATCGCGTTCGCGGCGCTGGTTTTGAAACTTCCGTTTGACTACGTTTTTCCCGGCCTTGTCCGGCCGCTGACGCTCGGCGCCGTGGCGCTGATTCTGGCCGTCTCTGGTTATTCCCTTTACAACGCGGCCGGGCCGCCGCGGGTCAGAAAAATGGACCTTCGGTCGGACAAAGCACCCTCGGCCGGAAACATCAGGCTGGTCCTGGTCTCCGACCTTCATCTTTCGAGGCTGAAGACGCCCGGCTGGCTTGAGGGCGTCGTATCCCTGGTCAACTCCCTTTCTCCCGACGCAATCGTCGTAACGGGCGACATGATAGACGACGACATGCCCGGGTTGAGGGATTTTGTGCCGGTCATGAAGGGGTTTCGCGCCAAATACGGCGTTTTTGCCGTGGCCGGAAACCACGACCATTACGCCGGCATCCACAACATGTACGAGTTTGAGAGGGAGGGGGGGGTGCGGATACTGACCAACGAAATGGTGAACATAGGCGGCGTGGTGAACCTGCTTGGGGTTGACGACGAGGACCCTGAAATAATCTCGAACTACAGGCCATTCCTGCGGAGGACGCTCAATGGAAATTCCCTCCCCGTGGTTCTGCTGAAACACAGGCCGACCTGGTTTGACGAGGCCGAGGAGTCGGGCGTTTTCCTCCAGTTGTCCGGCCACACCCACGCCGGCCAGATTCCGCCGCTTGACCTCATCGTGCGGCTTGGTTTCGCCTATCCCTACGGGCTGTACAAGCGCGGCGAGTCGTACATATACACCACCTGCGGGACAAGCACTTGGGGGCCTCCCATGCGGCTGTTCTCGCATTCGGAGGTGGTGGTCATAAACATCTCCCGCTGAAGGTTCCTTTTCGCCCTCCCGTGCCGCCTGTTTTCGGCGTCGGCCGACCTCACGCGCGAGCCGGCTTCCGGCGGGAGGATTTTTTCCCTGTCGGCCATCTGACCCAGCCGTTGCGACGGGCGCCGCCGGGGCTATCGCGACAAAAGGAGCGAGAGGTCGGCGGCGGGGGCCGAGTGGGTGAGCGCCCCGACGGATATCCTGTCGGCTCCCGCGAGCGCGAACCGCCGGACCGTCTTCAGGCTCATCCCGCCGGAGACTTCTATCACGGCCTTTCCGGCGATTAGCTTCGCCGCTTTTTTGACCTGCTCGGGGGTCATGTTGTCGAGCAACAAAACCTCCGCGCCGACGGCGAGCCCCTCCCTAATCTCCCGCATGTTCGTGACCTCCAGTATTATCGGAGCCTTGACGCGCGCCCTTATCATCCCGACCGCGTTCGTTATCCCTCCGGCGGAGCGGACGTGGTTCTCCTTGATCAGCGGCGCGTCCGAAAGGCTCGTCCTGTGGTTGCGGCCGCCGCCGCATGTGACCGCGTATTTTTCCAACAACCTCAGGGTGGGCGTGGTTTTCCGCGTGTCGTATATCCGCGCCCGCGTCCCCTTTGTCAGCCTTACGAATCGCGCGGTCAGCGTCGCTATCCCGCACATTCTTTGAAGGTAGTTGAGCGCGACGCGCTCCCCCTTGAGGATGGAAACGCTCCGACCGCGCAGTTTCAGCACCACCGCCCCCTTGCGGACCCTCGAACCGTCGCCAAACTCCGTGACGACTCGCACCCCCTTGTCCACCTCCCTCATGACGGCGCGGAACACGGCGGTCCCCGAGACCACGAGGTTTTGTCTGGCGACGACGACGGCGGTGGTCTTGCGGGACTTGTCCACGCAGTTTTCCGTCGTTATGTCCCCTCCGGGGCAGTCCTCCCTTAGCGCGGCCCGGATGTGCGGCCGTGTTTTACGGAGCAGGGTTTGGACGTCAATCATGGAACGGGCGAGGGCTACCAGTCGGTGTTCCACGACCTCAGCTTGTCCATTACGCCGCTGACGTCCTTTTTTGATGCTATGGCGTCGGTCATCTTTAGCCTTAGTCTGACGTCGCTGTACAGGATGGCCCCGATGACGACCCCCCCGCTTATAACGATTTTCTTGTATTCCGATTCCGTCCTTTGCACGACGGACTCGTATTTGCCCTCGGCGTCCACCTCGCCCGCCGAGAACAAGCTCACTCCGGCGACCTTCAACGTGTTGGACATGGGCGTTCCGCCGTAGACGGCGGCGCCCCCGGCCATGTTTATTCCGGCGACCTCCCCCTGTTTCTCGGAGGCGGACCATATGCCGTAAAAAACGGTTTTGTGCTGTATCAAGTCGCCGGCGGCGAAGACGTTCTCAATCTCCGTCCGCATCCCGTCGTCCACCAACACGCCCTTTTCAATCTTAAGGCCGAGTTTTGCGGCCAGCGCGGCGTTCGGCCTGACCCCGGCGGAGACGAGCGCCATGTCGCATTCGACGCGGCGTCCGTCCTCGAGCACGACGGCGTTGACCGACTCGCCCCCCTGAAACATTTTTGGCTTCACCCCGAGGATAAATTTCATGCCGGTCCGTTCCATATGCGCCTTCAGGGTTTCGGCGCCCTCCTTGTCCATTTGCCGGGGCAGGAGCCGGGGGAACATCTCCACCACCGTCGCGTCCGCCCCGCCCTTTAGGAGGTTGTTCGCCGCCTCCAGCCCAAGCAACCCGCCGCCCACGACGACTATTCGTTTGTGGTTCTTGGCGTATTCGACGATTTTTATGCCGTCTTCCATCGTCCTTAGCGCGAAGACCCCCTTGAGGTCCGACCCCGGCAGGGGCGGAACGAAGGGGACGCCGCCCGTGGCCAGCAGGAGCCGGTCGTAGGAAAGCGTCGCGCCGGCGGAGGTCGAGACGGTCCTTGCGGCCGCGTCAACCTTCGTGGCGGCTGTGTTCGTCAACAGTTTTATGCGGTTGTCGGCGTACCATGCCTCCTTTTTTAGGAAGAGGGATTCCGGCTTGAGCTGGCCTGAAAGGAAGTCTATCAGCCTTATCCTGCTGTAATAGGGATACGGTTCGTCCGTTAGGACGGTTATCTCCGCGCTCTGGTCCAGTTTCCTTATGTTCTGGGCCGCCGTCATCCCGGCCACGCCGCAACCGACGACCAAATGCCTCGTGGTCACAGGACGGTTTCCACGCGCACCGTGTTGGTTCCGTCCAAGTTGCCCGCCTTGACTCCGGCGACGATGACGACGCGGTCCCCTTTTTTTAGGAACCCTTGTTGCTTAAGGTGCCTGAGCATGGCGGGCAGGCTGAACGAGAATTCCTTTTTGAATTTTAGGCAGAAAGGGAACACTCCGCGCACGATCGCGAGCTGGCGCATTGTAATCTCGTGCGGGGTGAAGGCGTACACGGGGAGGGTGGGGTGGAGCGTGCACATCTGTTTCACCATAAACCCGCTCTTTGTGACGACGACGATTCCCTTCACGTTTAGAAGTTCGCCCAGGCTCACTCCGGCCTTGGCAATCGCCTCAGCCTGGTCGGGGACGCGGCGCCTCATCTCCCAATACCTTACTGCGGTTTGCGAACTCTGGTAATTTTCCATCTCCAGGGAGATGCTACTCATCTCCGCCACGCATTCCACCGGATAGGCCCCGGTGGAGGTCTCGCCCGAGAGCATGAGCGCGTCGGCGTAGGCGTGCACGGCGCCGCTGACGTCCGAGACGTCAGAGCGCGAAGGGCGGGGGTTGGATATCATGGACTCCATCATCTGCGTGGCCACTATGACCGGCTTGGCTTTCTCGTGGCACTTGTGGATTATCTTAATTTGTATGACCGGAACGGTGCTCAGGGGCAACTCCACGCCGAGGTCCCCCCTTGCTATCATCACCGCGTCGGAGGCGTCCACGATCGAGTCCAGGTTTTTGACGGCTTCGTGCCTCTCTATTTTCGCGACCACCCAGGTGAGCTTCTCGTTCTTTTTTATCACGGACTTTATCTGGAGTATGTCCTCGGCCTTGCTGACAAAGGAGAGTGCCACGAAATCAACCCCCTCCTCGAGTCCCGTTTGGAGGTTCTCCAGGTCGGTTTCAGTGATGGGCGGGGCGGTTATGGAGGAGTCCGGCAGGTTTATCCCCTTTTTGTTCAGCAGGACGCCGCCGTTGATGACGCGGGCCTTCACGACCCCCCGGTTTTTGGAAACGACCTCGAGGCCGATCTTTCCGTCGTCCAGCAGTATCCGTCCGCCGACCACGACGTCGTCGTAAAAACCCTCGTACTGCACGGGGATGAAGGAGCCGTCGCTCGGCTTTTTCGTGACCTTAAGCGTCACCGAGTGTTCGCCGGCCATTCTCATTTCGCCGCCGGCGAACTCCCCGACGCGTATCTTCGGACCCTGGAGGTCCACCAGGACGCCGATGGGAAGCGCCATTTTCTTTGCGACCGAGCGCACCATCCTGACGAGCCTTCTGATTCCCGGCCCGTCGGTGTGGGAGCTGTTTATCCTGAAAATGTCGGCCCCTCGTTCGACGAGGCGACGGATGGTCTTTGGGTTGTCGCTGGCCGGTCCCAGCGTGGCGATTATCTTTGTTTTCTTCATGCCGGCGCGCCCGCCAGCGGACAGCTGGTCGCCGGATTTGTTAGGAACGGTCGCTATGGCGTTTCCTTGCCGTCCACGATGAGCCGGAACTCCTTTCCGGTCTTGAAGAACGGGACTTTTTTCGGGGGCACGAACACCTTGGCTCCGGTTTTCGGGTTTCGACCCTCCTTTGCCGAGCGGTGGCGCACCCTAAAGCTTCCGAAGCCCCTTATCTCGACCTTGTCCCCCTTGGAAAGCGCCTCGATTATGGAGTTGGTGAAGACGTTGATTATGCCCTCGGCCTGTTGCTTCGTAATGTTTAATTTCGCGGCGAGCCTTTCCGCCATATCGGATTTGGTCATTACTACTTAAACTCCTCCAAGCCGGACTTGTTGAAAACTTAGGTGCAAGCGTATCAAAAACCGGACTGTTCGTCAACAGCCCTAATTGTAGTTGTCCTCCATGGTGTCCTCGAAATGTTGTTCCACGTACTCGTCGATGAGGTCGTTCACCCTGTCTTGAAAAATGTCCACCTCCTCGATGTCCTCCATGTGGTCGAGGTGGGCCTTTATTATGTGCTCGAGGATTGCCTCGCGATCCTCGCCCGTGAGCTCGTTCTCCATGAGCAACCGATTGATCTCGGTGAGCATCTTGTCCCTTCGGTTGCGATCCATTGTGGGGTCTCCCTAACGCAATTAACTCCGGCATCCGCCCTGTCGTAGCGAAAACGCCGCCGCACGCACGACACTTGTTTATTCTGTTTTCAAAGAGTGCCCGATGTCAAGCACCCATTTTTTTGCCTTCGGCCCGGGTCGCGTCGGGAATTGGGAATGCGGGGCGTGGAAGCGCGGCGCCGGCTCCGCCGCGGGCGACGCCGGCAAAAGCGGCGGCATCGAGGGTGGATTTATCCGCCCTGCTGGGATATATTCGGCGAATGAAATGCCCCTCTTGCTCCAGCGTGGAGAACAAAGTCATTGATTCCCGCATCAGCAAGGAGGGGGACGTCATCCGCAGGAGGCGCGAGTGCCTGAACTGCCAGCAACGCTTCACCACGCACGAGCGGATAGAGGAGATACTCCCGCTGATCGTCAAAAAGGACGGCAGGCGCGAGGAGTTCAACCGGGACAAGATACGACACGGGCTTGAGAAGGCGTTTGAAAAGCGCGCCGTGTCGGTGGAGCGGAAGGAGTCGCTCATAGACAACGTGGTGCGCTACCTGCGCGGCCTCGGCGAGAAGGAGATACCCTCCTCGGTCATCGGCCAGGCCGTGATGGACGAGCTGAAGAACATAGACCAGGTCGCCTACGTCCGCTTCGCCTCGGTCTACCGCTCGTTCCGCGACGTGAGCGAGTTCATGGAGGAGCTCACCCGCCTCCTGAAGGAAAAGAAATAATGCCCCGTTATTACCCGATGATGATGGACCTCAACGGGCGCGACTGCGTCGTGGTGGGCGGCGGGGAGGTGGCCGCCAGGAAGGTCGAGTCGCTCCTTTCCTGCGGCGCGGCGGTCACCGTCATAGCGCCGAAACTGGCGCACGAAATCGCCGTGCTCGCCAAAGGGGGGGCGGTGACGCACGTCGCCGCGGAGTATTCGCGCCGTAGCCTGGCGGGCCGAGCCCTCGTGATAGCGGCGACCGACAGCGAGAGGGTCAACCGCGCCGTTTACGACGACGCCGTCCGCGAGGGAGTTCCCGTCAACGTGGTGGACGTGCCGGAGCTTTGCACGTTCATCGTGCCGTCCGTCGTGGAGCGGGGGGACCTGCTCATCGCCATATCCACCTCCGGCAAAAGTCCGGCGATGGCCAAAAGGATACGCAAGGAGATGGAGGAGAGGTTCGGGCCGGAGTACGGGGAGATGCTTGAGTTGATGGGCGAGGTGAGGAGGCTGGTTCGGGAGCGCGAGCCGGACCTCGACAAACGGATGCGGATACTGACGGCCGTGGCGAACTCCGACCTTCTGGAGAGGATAAGGGGGGGCGAAAGGCCCTCCGCGGAGGCCGTGCTGGCGGGCGCGGAGTCGAAATGAACACACTCATGACGCTTGCGCTGTTCTGCTACTTTTTGGCGATGCTTAAGTTTTTCCTCCACCTCGCGCTCAAGCGCAGGTTTTTTTACGTGATGGCCGTGCTACTTTCCGCGCTGGGGTTCGCGTTCCACACCGCGATGCTGTTCGCCATCTCCGCCAAGACCGGCCACGGCCCTTATACGAACCCCCAGGAGTACGCCTCCTTTTTCGCGTGGACCACCGTCGCGGTCATGCTCGCGGTGATTTTCCTTTTTAGGACGGCCACCATGGGCGCCTTCGTGGCGCCGCTCGCGTTCTTGCTGATGGTCTATTCCGCGTTGTTGTCCGAGGTTTCCGGGGCCGCAGACCAGGGGGTTAAAAACTTTTGGCAGACGATGCACCTGACCTTTTCGTTTCTTGCGCTAAGCACGTTCGTGATCGTTTTCGCGTCTTCTTTTATGTACCTGTTTCAGGAAAGACAGCTGAAACAAAGGCACGTCGGCTCCACGTTCAGGATGTTGCCCAACCTGGACACGCTGGACCTCGTCCTTCATTGGGCGCTTTTGATCGGGTTCCCCCTTATAACCGTCGGGGTCGCATCGGGCATGTTTTCGACGTATTCAAAATACGGGGATTTGTTGGGGCCGAACCTTGTCAGGGTGCTACCCCTCATTTTTGTTTGGGCGGTTTACGGGGCGCTGATGTTCGGCAGGACGGTCGTAGGGTGGAGGGGACACAAGCTGGCCGTGATGGGCGCGGCCGGGTTCCTCGTGGCCTGCGTCGGCCTGGCCGTCCACATTCTTTAATAATCCGCCAACACCCCTCCGGAGCGGCCGCGCCAACCCCTTATTCGCTTTTTCCTAAGGAACAAACCAAGTGGCGGCTCTCGTGAAGGTTATTGTTTGGTAGCCTCCGGAGCCGTAGTCGACGAATGTGCAGTGACCGTCGGACATGTCCGGCGAACAAAACGGCTCCGGGCTGTAAAGACCCCCTTGCGAGACGCAGGAGCTTTGCTGGGTTGCCGTGGTTGTGGACGGGGTTATGGTCGCGCTCGATACCCCCCAGGTATAGGTTCCGTTCGAATGGTTGCACGTCGTCCTGCCGCTGGTCGCCCCCGACAAGGAATAGTAATAGTAGTGGCTGGTCGCTGAGAAGGTAAAGTTTCCAGCGGTCCCGCTGAGGGAGTAATCGTAGTCGATGCAATAACTGGTGGCGGGAAAGTTGCAACTCCCCTTTAGGGAAGATGACGTCCCGGTTCCCGTGGTTGTGACGGTGACTGCCACCGATATTTCCACGCTGGTGTTGACGAAAATCGTGACGGTATCGGTGGCAGTCCCCGTACTTGTGGAGGTCGTCGTGGCCGTGGTTGTCGCGGTGCTCGTCCCCGCCGAGGTGCCCGTGGCCGTGCCGGTATTGGTTGTGGTGGAGGTGTTGGTGCCGGTGGTCGTGGAGTAGCTGGTCGTCGTGGTCGTGGCCGTGGCGGTTTTGGCGGAGGAGTTTGAGCCGCCGCAGGCGGCCATTATGACGGCCGTCGAACATGCGGCCAACGCCCGGATGGTTTTTCTCGGGTACAAACTTCCTCCACTCATATTTCCGGGTTCCTTCCGCCGGCGATTCCCTCGCGCGGACGGTCAATCCTCGAGCATGGAGAGGATTTCCTTCAGGCCCTTCCGGGTCTGCCGCATCGCCTCCAGGATGGCGTCCTTGCCGTAGGCGGCCTCGCGCCTTTTTCTAAGCCGCCTTTTGGCGCCGGAAATGGAAAATCCCTCGTCGTAAAGGAGCGACTTTATCTCCATGACGTTCTCTATGTCCTGACGGGTGTACTGCCTCCTGCCGGACTGGCTCTTCCTGGGTTTTAACTCGTCGAACTCGGTCTCCCAATAGCGGAGCACGTGCGCCTCAAGCCCGGTTATGGATACGACGTCGCCTATCCTGTAGAACATCTTGTCCGGTATGCGGGTCGCGCCGCCCGCGCCTCCGCCCGCTCCCACCGCCGGTATCAGCAGCTGCCTTTCTCCCTTGTCGTCCGAAGAGCTATCTTTCAATCACGCCCTCAAAACCCTTGCCGCGCCACTCGGCTATCTTATACTTCGCCACCGCCTCGTCGTCCAGCGGCTGGGAAACGACCTCGAACGTCTCCCTCTGGGCGCTCCCCTCGTCCACGGCGGCTTGAAACCCCAAATCCCCCATTTTTTTTGCCGCCTCGACCGCGCCCTCCTTTGTCCAAAACGGCCCTATTAGCACCCATTCTTGTTCAGTACGGGGGGGTGGCGCAACATTAATTTTTGCCAGCTCCGAGGAAATCGTCTCCAACGACGCCCCGTCCTTTCCGAACGGGGCCCTTACCGTGAACGTCGCCGCGGGTCACTGCGCGCTTCTTATCTCGGCGAATATGTCCTGCTTTTGAAGACTACCGGCGAGACTTTCCGCGTCGTCCCGGTTTGCGAAAACACCGAACTTTACGACCGGCCTCTTGACGGCGCCCTCTGCGCCGACGGCGGTCTGCTCCGCCGAGGGGGGGGATTCTCCGTCGTTTTCGTCGTCATTCTTTCCTTCGCCAATCAAGACCGCCACCCGCCCGAACGGGGTCGTGTGAAAATAAAACGCCGCGGCCGCGGCGACGGCGACGAACAAGAGGACCGCCAACAGCGCGCGCTTCGGCCAGGCGGCGCGGGGGGGGCGGGGGGCGCGAAACCTTACTCCGCTCCCCTTGTAAAGAAGGTTAAACCTCCACGCGGGTTTACCGACGCTCCGCCCCGTCAACCGTCCGCCCATTTCCCCACCATCCTACTCCACGCCGCGGGCGATTACACGACCCTTCCGGCCGGCTTTCATTAAGAAGGTCCCGGCGGCAGGAGAAGGCGGACGCGCCGGGAAGAGTAATTATTGACCTCTGCATAAATAATGCAACAATCATGGCAAAAAAGGGGGGAGCGTGGATTGGTGGAAACACCAGCGAAGGGCGGCTTGTGACTTCCGCATATCAGCCAGAACCT
>JACQBU010000089.1 GCA_016194375.1 Nitrospinota bacterium | reverse complement strand
TTGCATGACGTCGCTGAAACAGGCCGCCTACCTGCGCGAGGCCGACCCCTCCGCCCGCGCCTACATCCTTTACAAGGACATGAGGACGCCCGGCAAATACGAGCGTTTCTACAAGAAAATGCAGGACGACGACGGGCTGTTCATGACAAGGGCGGAAATAAGGGACGTCGCCCCCGGCGGGGACGGGGACGGAACCGTGACGGTGTCCGCCACAAACACGCTGTTGGGCGAGGACGTCAGGATAAAAGCCGACCTCGTGGTGCTCGCCGCCGGAATAGAGCCGAACGCGCCCGAGGCGTTGCACCTTCAATACCGGCAGGGGCCGGATCTGCCGTCGCTCAACTACGGCTTTCCGGACTCGCACTTCATCTGCTTCCCGTACGAGACCCGGCGGACGGGCATATACGCCGCCGGGGCCGTCCGCCACCCGATGGACGCGGCGTTCGCGGAGATTGACGCGGGCGGCGCCGCGCTAAAGGCGATTCAATGCGCGGAGCTGGCCGCCAAGGGGATGTCGGCTCATCCGCGCTCCGGCGACACGAGCTACCCGGAGATAGCGTTCGAAAGATGCACGCAGTGCAAGCGTTGCACGGAGGAATGCCCGTACGGGATGTACGACGAGGACGAGAAGGGAACGCCGCTTCCCAACCCGTTGCGATGCAGAAGATGCGGGACGTGCATGGGCGCCTGCCCGGTGAGGATAATATCGTTCAAGGACTACCACGTGGACATGGTCAGCTCCATGATTCGCGCCGTGAGCGTGCCGCTGGAGGAAAAACTCCGCGTGCTCGTCTTCGCGTGCGAGAACGACGCCCTGCCCGCGTTCGACATGGCGGGGCTTTCGAGGATGAGGCTCGACCCGAGCATACGCGTCATACCGCTCAGGTGCCTCGGCTCCATAAACCTCGTCTGGCTAAGCGACGCCTTCTCCAAGGGGATAGACGGCATCCTCATGTTCGGGTGCCCGTACGGCGACGACTACCAGTGCCACAACATGAAGGGGAGCGAGCTTGCGATGGAGCGCTCCGGCAAGCTGGGGGAAACGCTGGGCCGGATGATGCTGGAGCCGGAGCGGGTGCGAATGGAACAGCTGTCCATCAACGAGTACCACAGGCTCCCGAAAATAATAGGCGACTTCGTGGCGCGAATGGAGGAGCTGGGGCCGAACCCCTTCAAGGAGTTCGGGGACAACGGATGAGGAATATTAGCCGCCAAGCCCTGGCCGCCAAGATACGGCCAGGACGAGAAACGAAAGCAAAGACGAAGGCTGACGCAAAGAACGCCGGTGGGTACACGCAATCCTGCGTGTACATCGCCCCGGAGGGGCGACCCGGTTCGCCGCTGTGCGCCGAAGTACACATAAGAATGTGCGTACCTACTGGCGACTTGGCGGTTCAACCCCTTTTGCGGGGAGGCTGAAATTATGAGCGAAGGATTTATAGAGCCGGATTTGGGGTTCATAGCGGAGCTAAAGCTCCGGGGGGGCGAGACCCTGAAAAAATGCTACCAGTGCGCCTCGTGCTCTGTCGCGTGCGACCTCACGCACGACGACAAGCCGTTCCCGCGCAAGGAGATGATTTGGGCGCAATGGGGGCTAAAGGACCGGCTGATGTCGGACCCGGACGTCTGGCTGTGCCACCAATGCGGCGACTGCTCGCTGATATGCCCGCGCGGCGCAAAGCCGTCGAGCGTTCTGGCGGCCATAAGGAACGCCTCCTTCCGTCGGTTCGCGTTCCCCGGGTTCATGGGGGCGGCGCTGTCCTCCCCGCTTTATCTTCCGATACTGGCGGCCGTGCCGGTTCTTTTGCTGGCGGCGGCCTTGTATTCCATGAACGGGTTCGCCGTCCCGGAAGGGACGGTCGTTTATTCCAAGTTCATGCCGATAAGGGCGATAGACTCCGTGTTCCTTCCGGCCTCCCTTTTCTCCCTCGTCTGCGCCGTAGCGGGCGTGAGGAGGTTTTGGGACGGGCTCGTGAGGGCGAACCCGTTGCCGGCCGACGCGAACATCCCGTCCGCGATAATCGGAGCCGCGAAGGAAATAATCACCCACGAACGGTTCGCAAAATGCGACAAAAACCGGTACCGGCGGCTCGGGCATCTCATGTTGTTCTTCGGCTTCGTCTCGCTGTTCATAACCACCAACATGGTGATGGCGTACCACTATCTTCTGCGCAGGGAGACGCCGCTGGAACTGCTCGACCCCGTGAAACTGCTTGGAAACGTCGGCGCGGTCTTCGCCTTCGTCGGGTGCACCTGGATAATCGCCAAGAGGGCGGTCTCGGACGAGGGTTCAACCCACTACGACTGGACGTTTGTCCTCGCGCTCTATCTCACGGTCATAACCGGGGTTTTGTCCGAGCTGTCCAGGCTTGCGGAATCCCCCGGGCCGGCGTATCCGGTTTATTTCTTCCACCTGACGCTGGTGTTTTTCCTGATCGTTTACATGCCGTTCTCAAAGTTCGCGCACATGCTTTACCGCGCCACGGCGATGGTCCATTCAATGGCGGCCCAAAAATAGGAGGTTTTATGTCAAAACTGGTTGGTCCCCACGGCTCGAAAAAACTGACTCCGCTTCTCCTGACCGGCGCCAAACTGGAGAAGGAGAGGAAGAAGGCGCAAAAGCTCCCGCCGGTGCGGATGCAGTCGCGCGAGACGGGCGACCTGATAATGATGGGAATCGGCGCGTTCACGCCGATCAGGGGATTTTTCGGCAAAAAGGACTGGAAGTCGGTCTGCGCGAAATACGCCATGTCCGACGGCCTGTTCTGGCCCATTCCGATCACCCTCTCCGTCTCCCGCACGGAGGCGGCAAACATAAGGACAAACTCGGAGGTCGCGCTGATAGACGACGAAACCGACGAACTGATGGGCTCAATGCGCGTGACCGAGAAATACGAGCCGGACCTCGAATACGAATGCAGGCAGGTTTTCAGGACAAACGACAAGGAGCATCCCGGAGTGGCGAACGTCATGCGCCAAAAGCCGGTGAACCTCGGCGGCCCGGCGAGGGGTGTTCAGCGAGGGGCGGTTCCCGCTGGATTTCGCGGGGCTTTACATGCGCCCGGAGGAGTCCCGCCGAATCTTCGCCGAAAAGGGGTGGAGCACCGTGGCCGCCCTGCAACTGCGCAACCCGATGCACCGCTCCCACGAATACCTGGCGAAGATAGCCATCGAGGTAACGGACGGCGTGTTCATCCACCAGCTCGTCGGCAAGCTGAAGCCGGGGGACATCCCGGCCGACGTGCGGGTGAGGGCGATAAACATCCTGACCGAAAAATATTTCGTGAAAAACACCTACCTGATGGGAGGGTATCCGCTTGACATGCGCTACGCGGGCCCGCGCGAGGCGCTTTTGCACGCCCTGTTCAGGCAGAATTTCGGATGCTCCCACCTCATCGTGGGGCGGGACCACGCGGGCGTGGGGGAATATTACGGGCCGTTCGACGCGCAGAAGATTTTCGACGAAATCCCAAAAAACGCGATGGAGATAAGGCCGCTAAAGATTGACTGGACGTTTTTCTGCAAAAAATGCGACTCGATGGCCTCCCAGCGGACCTGCCCGCACGAAAAGGAGGACCGCATCCTTCTCTCCGGCACGAAGCTTAGGAAAATGCTCTCCGACAACGAGGCGGTGCCGCCGGAATTCAGCCGGCCGGAGGTGCTGGAGGTCCTGCGCGGATATTACGCCGGCATGGAAAACAAGGTCGAGGTGAAACTGCACCGCTATTCCGAGGGGGAGTCGCAGAAATAGCGACGCGACTCTTCCGCCGTCATGACGCCCGGTGCCCGCGCGCCGGCAGAACTTGAGACGGCAACTCCGCCGTTCCCGAAACTAGGGAAACGGGGGCAAAGCTGTTAAAATCGTTTTGGAAGCGAATTCATGATGGAAGTGATGGCGATGATAATGGCGGGGGGGCAGGGGGAAAGGCTCATGCCGCTGACGAGGGAGAGGGCGAAGCCCGCGGTTCCATTCGCCGGCAGGTACAGGATCATAGACTTCGTGCTGAGCAACTTCCTCAATTCCAGCGTCCTTCGGGTAAAAATCCTCACCCAGTTCAAGTCCGATTCGCTCAACCGCCACCTTGCGCGGGGATGGCAACTGGCCCCGAGGTTCGGGTTGTACATCGACGCCGTCCCGGCCCAGATGCGCAAGGGGAAGAACTGGTATCTGGGGACGGCGGACGCGATCTACCAAAACCTCAACATAATTCAGGACGAGCGTCCGTCCTACGTCTGCGTCTTCGGCGGAGACCACGTGTACAAGATGGACGTGAGGCAGATGATTCATCAACACGTCGCAAAAAAGGCGGAGCTGACGATATCGGCCATCCCCAAGCCGATCGGCCAGGCGAGCGCCTTCGGAATCCTGGAGGTGGACGAAAACTGGAGGGTCGTGGGGTTCGAGGAAAAGCCCCGGAACCCCAGGCCCATTCCCGGCAGGCCGGACATGGCGCTCGTTTCCATGGGAAACTACGTCTTCTCGCGGGAGCCGCTGGTGGACTGGGTCAGCCGGGACGCCGAGAGGGACACCGCGCACGACTTCGGAAAAAACATCATAACCGACAACTACAAAACCGGCGCCGTTTACGCCTACGACTTCTCGGCCAACCTCGTCCCCGGGATGGAGGAGAAGGAAAGGGGTTATTGGCGGGACGTCGGCACCCTGGACGAGTATTTTGACGCCTCCATGGACCTTGTGGACGTGGCCCCGACGTTCAACCTTTACAACTACAAATGGCCCATGTGGACGTTCAATCCGTCCAGACCCCCGGCCAAATTCGTTTTCGCGGACAAGGAAACCCAGCGGATAGGACAGGCCACCGACTCGCTCGTCTCGGAGGGTTGCGTGATATCGGGGGGGCGGGTTCACAAGTGCGTCCTATCCCCTTCGGTGCGGGTCAACTCATTCTCCAACATCGAGGAGTCCATACTCATGGAGGGGGTCGAGATAGGAAGGCGCTCCCGCATCAGGAGGGCCATAATAGACAAGTACGTCTCCATACCCCCGGACACGGAAATCGGGTACGACCTCGATAAGGACAGGGCGAGGTTTCACGTCACCCACTCCGGCATCGTCGTAATCTCCAAACATCAGGTGGTCTAAAGCCCCGCGCCCCTAAAACCGGCGGACTGCGGGGGAAAAAACCGTGTTAGCATGGTCGAAATGAGCAAAATCCGCCTCCTCATAGGCATACACAACCACCAGCCGATAGGAAACTTCGACCACGTCTTCAGCGAGGCGTACGACAAGTGCTACCTCCCGACGCTGGAAACCCTCGCCAGACGGCCCGACCTGCGGTTTTCCGTCCACCACAGCGGCCCGTTGCTGGAATGGCTCGAGAAAAACAAGCCCTCCTATTTGGAAATTCTCGCCGGCATGGTCGAGTCCGGGCAGGCGGACGTCCTCAGCGGCGGGTTTTACGAGCCGATTCTCTCGTCCCTGACGGAGAAGGACGCGATCGGACAGGTGGAGATGATGAACCGCTGGCTGGAGGGGAGGTTCGGCGTCCGCCCGCGCGGGGCGTGGCTGGCGGAGCGGATATGGGACCCCTCGATGCCCAAGATACTGGCGTCGGCCGGGATTGAGTTCACGCTTTTGGACGACACGCATTTTTATTACGCCGGGCTGGGCGAGAAGGACATGTACGGCTACTGGGTCACGGAAAAGCACGGCCATTCGCTCGCCGTCTTTCCGATAGACAAGACCATGCGCTACTCCATCCCCTTCAAGCAACCGGAGGAGTCGCTCAAGTATTTCCGCGAAACGGCGGCCAGGTACGGCGCGACCGGGATAACGTACGGGGACGACGGCGAAAAGTTCGGGGTCTGGCCGGAGACGCACGAGTGGGTGTTCGGGAAAAAATGGCTCGAGCGGTTTTTGACGATGCTGGAGGAGAACAAGGACGTCGTCGAGACGACCACGTTCTCGAAATGGATGGACGACTTCCCCCCCAAGGGGAGGATATACCTGCCGATGGCCTCCTACGAGGAGATGATGCACTGGACCCTCCCGCCCGACGTGGCGATGGAGCACGCGAGCCTGATTCACAAGCTGGAGAAGGAAAACCGCCTTCAGGAGTTCAAGAAGTTCCTGCGCGGCGGCCTTTACGACAACTTCATGACCAAATACGAGGAGGCGAACCGGCTTCACAAGCGGATGCTCTACGTCTCCTCGAGGGTCGCGCGGGCACGGGAAAAGCCGGTGAAGGCCGCGGCGGCCGACGCCATGACCTCCGCCCTGTACCGGGGGCAGTGCAACTGCCCGTACTGGCACGGGCTGTTCGGCGGACTTTACCTCAGCAACCTCCGCCACGCCGTCTACTCCAACCTCATCGACGCCGGAAGGAAAGCCGACGCCGTCCTCCACCGGGGGAAAAACTGGGTCGAGATCACGCAGGCCGACTTTTTCGCCCAGATGAGGAAGGACGTCGTCGTGGAGACCAAGGACCTCTTCGCCCTGATCACCCCCTACGCCGGCGGCTCGGTGGCGGAGATAGACTTCAAGCCGTCCTGCTTCAACCTAAGCAACGTGATGACCAGAAGGCGCGAGGAGTACCACCAGAAGATACTCGACGCGGCGGGCAAGACGGCGGCGGGTGGCGGCGAGATACTTTCGATACACGACAGGGTGGTGTTCAAGGAAAAAAATCTTGATAAAAAGCTGGTGTTCGACCCGTACACCCGGCAGTCGTTCATGGAGCACATCTCGACCAAAAAGCCGACCATCGAGGATTTTCGCTCCGCCAAAATCGCGGAAAACGGGGGCTCCGCGAACGCCCCGTATTCCGTCACCCGCGCCGACGCCAAGGGGGGCTCCGCCGTGCTCGTGTTGTCGAGGGACGCCGTGGTCCCGTCCGGCGCGGCCCCGACGCCGCTTTACCTGCGGAAGACGTACTCCGTGCAGTCGGCCAGGCCGGTGATATCCTGCGAGCTGAGCATGACCAACCGGGGGGACGAGCCGCTGGCCTTCTTCCTCGCGGTCGAATGGAACCTTACCCTGCTGGCGGCGGACGCGCTCGACAGGTACGTGACGGTGAGCAACGAAAAATACATGATGAACCAAGCCGGCTCCAACGAAGGGGTGAAAAAGTGGACCGTCACCGACGAGTACTTCAAGTTGCGCGCGGAGTTCAAGAGCTCCGTTCCGGCGGAGCTGTTGCGCTACCCGATAGAGACCGTCTCCCAGTCCGAGGACGGGTTCGGGTCCGACTACCAGGGAACCTGCTTCATAGCCGTTTTCCCCGTGAGCGTATCGGCGGGCGAAACGGCGGTGGCGGAGGTCGCCATGACCATCTCGCGGTTGTAGGGACACAAAGTTGGATTGTGAATGAAAATAATATATAATGATTGTGCGGTTGAGAGAGCTGCGGTATCGCGGTTCGTTGGGGTAAATCCCCACTCGGCCGCATCCTTATCTTCGGCTTACTAATGTATCTGCTTTACTTGGATGATTCTGGTTCAGCTGGAAATTCAAACGAGGAATATTTGGTGCTCGCCGGAGTCATGGTCTTTGAGCGACAAATCCATTGGATCGCCAAACGCATGGACGAGCTTGCCGATTCCTTGTTTCCCGGAAATGGATTAAGTGTTGAATTCCATGCTTCTGAAATATTTGGAGGGCGGGGACCTTGGAAAAGTATCAAGGATTCCAAGGCGAGAATATCCGTTATAACCAAGGTTTTAGAAATATTGGCGGAATCTCATGAAAGCGTTCAGGCTTTTGCATGCGCAGTTCATAAACCATCTTTTCCGGGCCGGGATGCAATGGAAATGGCGTTTGAGGATTTATGCAGTCGCTTTGATATTTGTCTTAAGCGAATGCACGTGGAACAAAGCAACTCCCAAAGAGGACTCATCATCTTAGATAAAAGCACCTACGAAACAAGCTTGCAAAAAATGGCCCTTAATTTTAAAAGTCTTGGAACGCAATGGGGAAGCATTAATAATCTGGCGGAGGTTCCCTTATTTGTTGATTCACGGTCCTCAAGAATCGTTCAACTTGCCGATCACATTGCATATTCTGTCTTCAGACGGTATGAACGGGGGGACACAAAATATTTGGACATAATATTGTCAAAATTTGACAACAGGGAGGGGGTTCTTCACGGGCTGGCCCATAAACAAAATAAGCCCGCTCGTTGTATGTGTCCCGCCTCTATGAGTCGGGGCTCGGCATGATCAGTCTGGACACCCGCCAAAAGGACTTTCAAAAAAGGTTCGCGAAGCTGACCGGCAGGGGAGCCGGGGCCGACCCCCGAATCGCGCGGACGGCGGCGGAGATAGTCGGGGACGTCAAAAAAAACGGCGACGAGGCGCTTTTCAGGCGGACCCTCGAGCTCGACAAGTTGTCCCTCACAAGGCAGACCGCGCGCGTTTCCCGCGCCGAGTTTAGGAGGGCGGCGAAGGAAGTCCCGGCGCGGCTAAAAAAGGCCGTCACCGCCGCGTTTATAAACGTCACGGAGTTTCACGCCCACCAGATGGAGCGAAGCTGGCTCGTCAAAAACGCAAAAACGCGCGTCGGTCAGCTCATCCGCCCCCTGGCGCGGGTCGGGCTCTACGTGCCGGGCGGAAAGGCGTCGTACCCCTCGTCCGTCATCATGAACGCCGTCCCGGCCCTCGTGGCCGGCGTGGGGGAAATAGTCGTCTGCTCACCGGCGGCGGGGGGGGTCGTGAATCCGGCCGTGCTTTACGCCGCCGACCTCTGCGGAGTCAGCGAGTTCTACAAGGTCGGCGGCGCGCAGGCGGTCGCCGCGATGGCGTACGGCACGAAAACCATCAAAAAGGTGGACAAGATAACCGGCCCGGGAAACGCCTACGTGGCCGAGGCGAAGCGGCTGGTCTTCGGGGCCGTGGACATTGACATGATCGCGGGCCCCAGCGAAATTTGCGTGATAGCCGACGATTCGGCCACCCCGGCCTGGTGCGCGGCCGACATCCTCTCCCAGGCGGAGCACGACGAGCTGGCGTTGCTTGTTTTCATCTCGCCGTCCCAAAAGATGTGCGACGCCGTGGCGAGGGAGGTCCTAAGACAGGTGGTCCTCCTCGACAGGAGAAGGATAGCGGAGAAATCCGTCAAGAACTGGTTCCTAAACATAAAGACGAGGAGCGTCGCCGAGGCGATGGGCCTGGCGAACGAGATGGCCCCGGAGCACCTACAGCTCGTCTTCAGGGGCGCCGAAAAAAGACTGGACGACGTCCCGAACGCCGGGGCGGTCTTTTTGGGCGAATGGTCGCCGGAGGCGCTGGGCGACTACATGGCCGGGCCGAACCACGTCCTCCCCACTTCCGGCTCGGCGAGGTTTTCCTCGCCGCTGGGGGTGTACGACTTCCTAAAACGAACGTCCGTCATAGAATATTCCAAATCCGCGTTCCTAAAAGTTGCGGACGACATAGCGGAGTTCGCCGCGGCGGAGGGGCTCACCGCGCACGCCAACTCCGCAAAAATCCGCCAAAAGCAGTAAGGCGCGGGATGACCCTAACGGCGATAATACCGGCCGCCGGAACCGGCTCGCGCATGGGCGCGGCGAAGCAGTACATGGAACTGGCCGGCAAGCCGTTGCTGGACTGGACCCTTTCGGCGATAAGTGATTCCGACTGGGTTGACGGAATAATTCTGGTCGTCCCCTCCGGGGACGCGGAAAAAATAAGGGAAAAATACCTCGACTCCCCGTTTTTCAAAAAAGTCCGCTCCGTCGTGGCGGGAGGCGCGACGAGGGCCGACTCCGTCCACAACGGCGTGGCGGCCGCCGTTACGGACTACGTTTTAATCCACGACGCCGCCCGGCCGTTCGTCTCGCGGGAGCTGTTGGCAAAAACCGTCGCGGCCGCCAGACTCCACGGGGCGGCCACGGCGGCGACCCTGGTGCGCGACACGGTGAAGGTGAGGGAGGGGGAGATGTTGGGCGGGCTTGCGGACAGGGACTCGCTGTTGTTGATTCAAACTCCGCAGGTTTTTAAAAGGGCCGACCTGTTGGCGGCCTACGAGATTGTCGGCGCAAGGCGGCGCGACCTGACCGACGAGACCACGCTGGTGCAGGCCGCCGGTTACGGGGTGGCGTGGGTGGAGGGGGAGGCGACGAACATGAAGGTGACCACCCCTGACGACCTGCGCCTCGCCGAACTAATCGCCTCCTACATGACCGGACTGTGATTTAAGCGTCTTCCCTTCCAAAATGTCATGCCCGTGCAAACGGGCATCCAGGCAACGGTCGTCTCCGCCTTCGCTTCTCCCCCTGTTCTCCATCGGCGTGGTAGGTGCGACTTTAGTCGCACCGGTGCGGCTGAAGCCGCACCTACCAACGCAGGACGAGAAGCGAAAGCCAAACCGAGGGTTGCGGGCTAAAGCGAATGCGGACGCGGATTGCTTCGCTTCGCTCGCAATGACAGTTAGTTGTCATCGCGAGGCCGCCCTTGGCGGTCGTGGCGATCTCCGTATTTTTCAAACCGACCCGCCGCCAGGTTTTAACGTCGGTCGCGGGGCGGGCGAAAAAGCGGATATAATTTAAGGATGGATCAAAAGGAGATAATCGAAGGGTTGAAGGCGGTCTGCATATGCAAGGGAATCAGGAAAAAATCCTTCATGGCCCACGTGGAAAAGGGGATTAAAACCGTTCAGGGCCTTAAAAAGGCCACCGGCGCGGGGAGCGGCCCGTGCGAAGGCAGGCGGTGCACCCCTCGAATAGAGGAAATGCTGAAACCCAAATGACAAGGCCTTTCGCCAACCGCCGCCCGCGCCGTCGCATTTTTCTTCCCCGCCATGGCGCGCCGCGTCCTGCGCCCGTCTTAACCGCCATGACGTCTTTTCCTTAAGGCGACGCATGGAAAACAGTCCCCTAAAAAAATTCGAGGGGCGGTTCGACCGGCTGGGCTTCAGGCTTGGCGCCCCGTCGTGGGTGTGGCCCGGGACGTATTCGGAAAACGCGAGAATGTTGAAGCCCCTGTTCAGGGAGGTTCAAATAACCGCCTACGAGCCGCACTCCGTTTCGCCGGTGACGGCCGAGGAGCTGGACTCCCTCGACGCCCTAAATTCCGCCCAATTCGGCTATTCCCTGCACCTGCCGATACCGACGGGGCTCTCCGCGCCTGGGGGAAGCCCGGAACTCCCGATAGTCGAGACGATCAAGGCGTTCCGAAAAGTCGGCGTCGGCAACCACGTCCTCCACATAGAAAAACCGGGGCGCGGGTGGGACCCGGTGCTGGTGCGGGAGCGCGTGGCGCGAATCATCGAGTCGTCGGCCTTAAGGCCGGAGCAGGTCTGCGTGGAGAACATCATAAGCACGCGGTTCGAGGAGGTGTGGCCGGCCGTCGCGGGGCTCGGCGTGTCCGTCTGCTTCGACGTGGGGCACTGCGTGGCCAGGGGGGAGGACCCCATGAGGTTTTTTGACGACTATTCGGGCAAAATAAGGATGGCGCACATACACGGCGCGACGAGGGGGCGGGACGACCACCTTGCGCTCGGCGCGCTCGGGTTGGAAACGCTTTCGGGGATTGTCGCGCGGTTCGCCGGGCTGGGGATGGCCGGCGCCGTCATAATAGAAAATTTTTCCGCCGAGACCCTGCTCGAGTCCCTCGAGGACCTCTCGCAAATTTCCTAAAAAACGCCGGTCATAAGCGGTTATTATTATCCCCGTGATGGGCGCGAAAATATTAATCACCGGCGGGGTCAACAGCGGCAAAAGCGACCACGCACTTCAAATCGGGGACTCCGTCCCCGGCGACAAAATCTTCGTCGCCACGGCCCGCCCCATGGACGAGGAGATGAGTAGCCGCATAGAGAAGCACAGGCTCGGGCGGGGGGCCCACTGGAGGACTATCGAGGAGCCGCTCGACGTCGCCTCCGTTTTGGACGGGGGTAAAACCGGCGTCTTTTTGTTGGACTGCCTCACCGTCTGGACAAGCAACCTGCTGGAGGCGAAAGGGGCCGACGGGTTCGGGCGCGAGGCGGCGCGGCTGGCCTCGGCGGTCGAGGCGTGCCGGGGAACGGTCATAATGGTGACGAACGAGGTTGGTTTTGGAATCATCCCGGCTGACGAGCGGACGAGGGCCTACGGCGACAGGCTGGGCATGCTGAATCGTAAGATGGCCTCGGTCTGCGACAGGGTGATACTGCTCGTGGCGGGGTTGCCTATCATCATAAAGGGAGGGTGATTGAAAAAGATATTCGAGTACATAAGCGGCATAAGGCCGGTCGAAGCATCGCTGGACGCCGCGGCCACGGACCACCTGAACAACCTCACCAAGCCGCCCGGCTCGCTCGGCAGGCTGGAGGAGTTCGCGGCTACCTTCATCAGGGCCTCGGGCTCGATTCCGCCGAAGCTGGAAAAGAAGACCATCTTCATAATGGCGGGGGACCACGGCGTGGCCAGCGAGGGCGTGAGCGCGTTCCCGGCCGAGGTGACGCCGCAGATGGTCCTTAATTTCCTGTCGGGCGGAGCCGCGATAAACGTCCTTGCACGCCACGCCGGAATCCAAACCGTGGTAGTGGACATGGGGGTGAACGCGAAGTTCGAACCCCGCGACGGACTGGTGGACCACAAGGTCGCGATGGGCACGAAAAACATCGCCAAGGAGCCGGCCATGACCGAGCAGGAGCTCGAGCGCGCGGTGTTCGCCGGCATATCGCTCGCCGAAAAGGCGGCCAAGGACGGGCGCCACATCATCGGAACCGGCGACATGGGGATAGCCAACACGACCCCGTCCACCGCGCTTTACTGCGCCCTGCTGGGGCTGTCGCCGGACGAAATGACCGGCGTCGGCACCGGCCTGGACGAGAAGGGGGTGCGACACAAGGCCGAGGTGGTGAAAAGGGCCCTGGCCCTGCACGCCCCGTTCGAGTCGCCGCTCGACGCGATGGCGAAGCTCGGCGGGTTCGAGCTGGCCGGTTTGACGGGCCTCGTCCTGGGGGCGGCCAGAAACAACCTCCCCGTGGTCGTGGACGGCTTCATATCCTCCGCGGCGGCCATGGTCGCCGTAAAGGCCGCGCCCGCGGCGGCTGGCAGGATCTTCTGGTCGCACGCGTCAAAGGAGCGCGGGCACAGAAAGGCGCTTCACGAGATGGGCGTAAGACCGATGCTCGACCTCGACATGCGCCTCGGGGAGGGAACCGGCGCCGCGATGGCAATATGGATAATCGAGGGCGCGGTAAAGATATACAACGAGATGGCCACCTTCAAGAAGGCCGGGGTCGCGACCGCGTTGTAACCGATGCCGAAGACAGCCGTGACGGGGGACAGCCGTGTTTAGGACCGTACGTCTGGCGTTCGTCTTCCTCACGCGAATCCCGCTTCCGGGCAGGGCCGACTACGCGGAGGCCGATTTTCCAAAAAGTTTCCTTTACTTCCCGGTCATCGGCGCGTTAATCGGGCTGTTGCTGGTCGGGGTGGCCTGGGCGTTCGTCTGGATAGGCGTGGACGACAGGGTGACGGCGTTCATAATGCTCTTCCTGCTGGTTCTGGTAACCGGCGGACTGCACTTGGACGGGCTCGCGGACACGACGGACGGGCTGTTCTGCGGCAAGGGGCGGGAGGACATGCTGAGGATAATGAGGGAGCCGGCGGCCGGCCCGTTCGGGATGACGGCCATTTTTCTCGCGCTTGTGGGGAAGTTCGCGGCCTTGTGGCACGTCCTTCAGTTCGAGAACATAGCGACGATAATCCCCGTCTTCGCCTTTGCGCGCTGGGGCATGGCGTTCACCTCGTTCGAGGCCGTCTACCCCCGCCCCACGGGCGCGGGCAAGGCGTTCATCGGCAAGGTGACGCCGTTCACGCTCGTCGTTTCCATCCTGTTCTGCGTCGCGCTCACGTTTTTCACCGCGCGAAAACAACTGGTGTCGTTTTTTGTCATCACGGTCTTCGTCTCCTATTTCATAAGGCACTTGTCCGACGGCAAGATAGGCGGCGTCACGGGGGACGTCCTGGGCGCGGTGAACGAGGTTTTGGAGACGGTCCTGTTGCTTGCCATTTGACCGGGGTATAATCCATAATCCTGCACTGGCCGGAGTGGTGAAATTGGTAGACGCACGGGACTCAAAATCCCGCGGGGGCAACCCCGTGTCGGTTCGATTCCGACCTCCGGCACCATTTTTTTAAATCCGTAAAAAAGCTCGATGGTTTAGATTGACCAACGCATTTTTTGGCACCCTCAATCGGAATCCGTCTCTTAATCAAACGATCCCGGAAATACCCTGCTATGCTGGACCAAGCCCAAAAGTATAAGAACACCGCCCCAAACGTCTTGAGGTGCCAGAATCGGAAAATTTCTCTGAACGGCTTGGGCGAAAGGTCGCTGTACAACCCCGAGACAAAAATCCAGCCGATGATAAAACAGGCGAGGTTTGCGTGGTATCCGAATTCGTTCCCCTCTTTTTTGTGGCGCAAGGCGGCAAGCAACATGAACCCAAAAACCGGGGCCATAACTATGAACGTCTGGGTTTCCGACCGACTGTTGAATAAAACAATGAATAACAATGTCGCCGGAACGACCGTTTCGATAAATTTCCCTCTGTCCTTTCGGAGCAGAATGAGGGAGACAAGCGCCAACGCTCCGGCGTTCGCCAGCATGAATACGACAAAATGGAAATGGTCAATTGAAATACCGTAGAGGTGCAACGTCGGCTCCAAGCCGTGATAATAAGTGGGTGTGGGGCCGTGGGCCAACAAGTCGAACCACTCGCGCAACATATTCCAATATGCATCAGGCGGCAAAAGCACCAAAGGCGCGAGGAACAGGACGGCAAGTGACGCAAGTAACGCGCCGATAAATAAAAAATTAAAGTCAAGAAAAAGCAGGAGGATAAACACGAGCGGAAATATTGACTTCTGCATAATTAATGCAATAAACTGGTGTCCCCCCGGCACCAACCCCGTGGAATCCTGCGTAGGCGCGTATGCGGGACATTGCGCGTCGAATTACTCCGGTTCCAGCAACGACGGGGTTATGGTTATGACCTCCACCGACACATGGGTCTCGCCGTAACTAACTCGGCCTTTTGGACGCCAAACCGGACTTCCTTAATGTAGAATGGCGCCAGCATGTTCGACTCAACAGTCCTAAAAAGGTGTTTGGTTTCCGTGGTTGTCCTTGCCGTCTTTTTGCTAACGGCGTGCGGAGGCGGTGGTTCGAAAAGCAACGGTACTGGAACTGGCACTGGCACCGGCACGGGCACTGGCTCCGGCACGGGTACTGGCACCGGCACCGGAACATCCTTTGCCCCGTCGGATCCGCTCTTCGGCGACCAGTGGCACCTCAAGAACACGGGGCAATTGGGAACAAACGGAACTACGGCCGGAACAGCGGGCGAGGACGTCAACGTTACGCCGGCTTGGAACCTTTACAGGGGCGCCGGCATTAGGATTGCCGTCGTTGACGACGGAATGCAGATTAGCCACGAGGACCTCGCGGGAAACGTCGTCGCCGGAGCAAGCCATAATTATTGCGACGGTGGCACCGACCCCACTAGTTGCGCTTCAAACGGACCCGGATGCAACGGCGGCGACTCGTGCCACGGAACGTCCGTTTCCGGCCTTGCCGCGGCCGCAAGCAACGGCGTGGGCGGGCTTGGAGTGGCCCCCGAGGCCGGCCTTGTCGGCTATAATCTCATTCAAAAAGATACGTCGTCCAACGAGGCGGACGCAACCAAGAGGGACTTGGCCCACAACAGCATTTATAACAATAGTTGGGGCGCGCCGGACGGCACCGGATTGTATTTCCCGCCCCTCTCTTCGTGGACTTCGGCCGTGGATACAGGAACTTCGTCCGGACGCGGCGGAAAAGGTTCCATCTACACTTGGGCCAACGGGAACGGCGGGGGACAGATC
>JACQBU010000094.1 GCA_016194375.1 Nitrospinota bacterium | reverse complement strand
TGACCGCCGCCGCCGTAAAACACGCCGAGGCGGCCGGGGCCGGTAATTTTTCCCTGCTTTCCGCGCACAAGCTAACCCCGCCCGTGCTGGCGGCCCTGCTTGCGGAGGAGGTCCTGATTGACGCCTTCGTTTGTCCCGGCCACGTCACGACCATAACGGGCACCGACCTCTACAGACCGTTGACGGACGCGGGAAAACCGTGCGTCGTCTCCGGTTTCGAGCCGCTCGACATACTTTCCTCCGTTTTGATGATCGTCCGCCAGTTCAACCGCGGCGCCGCCGTGACGGAGATGGAGTACTCCCGCGTGGCCTCTGCCGCCGGAAACGCGCGGGCGCGGGAGATTATGAACGACGTGTTCGAGCCGCGCGACGCGGTCTGGCGCGGGCTCGGCTTGCTAAAGGGGGGCGGATTAAAGGTGGGGAGGAAATACGCGCGGTTCGACGCGGAGGAGGTTTTTGGCGCGCGCGCCCGGGGGGACGAGAAGGAGACCCCCGGTTGCATTTGCGACAAGGTCCTGCGCGGGATGAAAAAACCGTCCGACTGCAAGTTATTCGGCACGGCGTGCGTCCCTGAGAACCCCGTGGGCGCGTGCATGGTGTCCGACGAGGGAACCTGCTCGGTCTATTACCGTTTTAAGGGGAGGACCCTTGCGGCCTGAGGTGGTCACTATGGCCGACGGCGGCGGCGGCAGGGCGGCCGGGGAGCTTGTGGCCAAAACGTTCCTGCCGCACCTTTCAAACGAGCACCTTGCCGCCCTCTCGGACGGCGCCATACTTCCGCCCATAGACGGCAGGCTGGCCTTCAGCACGGATTCGTTCGTCGTGGACCCGATATTCTTCCCCGGCGGGGACATAGGCTCGCTCGCCGTGCACGGCACGGTGAACGACCTCGCGGTGAGCGGGGCCACGCCGCTTTACCTCTCGGCGGGGTTCATAATCGAGGAGGGCTTCCCGCTGGCGGACCTCCGCAAAATAGCCGACTCGATGGGAAGGGCGGCCAAGAACTGCGGCGTGCTGGTCGTGGCGGGGGACACCAAGGTCGTCGCGCGGGGAAGCGCGGACAAGATTTTCATAAACACGGCGGGGATCGGCGTCGTGCCAAAGGGGGTGGACATTTCCGCCAAAAGGGTGCGCGACGGCGACGCGATAATTTTGTCCGGCTCCATAGGCGACCACGGAATGGCAATCATGAGCCAGCGGAAGGGGTTGAAGTTCAACTCGCCGCTCCAGTCGGACTCAAGCCCGCTAAACGGCCTGACGGCCGAAATGCTGAGGGCGGAGCCGGACATACGGATGATGCGCGACCCCACGCGGGGCGGGCTGGCGGCGACCCTCACGGAAATAGCGCGGGCCTCCGGGCGCGGGATGGTGATAGAGGAGGACGCGATACCGGTAGGCGAAAACGTGAGGGCGTTTTGCGAGCTTTTGGGGCTGGACGTCCTGCACGTCGCCAACGAGGGGAAGCTGGTGGCCTTCGCGCCTTCGGCGACCGTCGGCAGGGTTCTCTCCGCCATGAGGGCGCACCCGTCGGGGCGCGACGCCAAAATCATAGGGACGGTCGGCGGCGCGGAGCCCGGGGTGGTGGAAATGAGGACGTCCTTCCTCGGGCGCAGGATAATCGAGGCGCTCGCCGGCGACCACCTCCCGAGGATCTGTTGAGCCGGATTTGCGCCTGGAATTCGTCGTTTTCCGGCGGGCGACAGCCGCCTGATTTATATGACAAAAGTAATGGCTTAAGGGCGCAAACATGTTACAATCAGCCAACTTATCCTGTGGATAAAGTTTGGTTAACCGGAGTTTATTTTAGGGGTATCATCCCCGAGGCACGTTTTAGAAAAGGACGATTTATTTGATGAAAAAGCTATTATTGACCGGGGTCTTTAAGCCGTTCGGCGTGAGCGACGAGTACGGCGAGGCCCTGGCCACCATGGAACTTCTAAACAACCAGGTTACAAGGGAGCAGGGGATCCACTCCCCCAGGTCGAACAACCCGAGCTTCGGCCTTTACATCATGGCGGAGAACATAGAGATTCCCGCCACGGTCCTGGACTTCCCAAGCTGGGAGGATTTCACCAAGGAAATAGACGCGGGAAACTACACCCACGTCGGGATATCCTTCATAGCGCCAAACGTCATAAAGGCCAGGCGGATGGCCCAATACGTCCGCCAAAAATCCCCTTCCACCGTCATCCTGCTCGGCGGGCACGGGGCCGCGATTCCCGAGCTTAGCGACATAGTGGACTACGACGAGGTCTGCCGCGGCGAGGGGGTCACCTGGCTCAGGAGATACTTCGGCGAGGACATCGACAAGCCGATTGTCCACCCCGTGGTCCATTCCGGGGTGCGGAAGTTCGTCTACGGCGCCCCGATAATCAGCGAGGCGGGGATAATCATCACCGGCGTCGGGTGCCAGAACACCTGCCGCTTCTGCGCCACCAGCCACAAGTTCGAAAAACAGTACACCGCGTTCCTCTCCTCGGGGAAGGACGTCTTCGACGCCTGCGTCAAGACCGAAAAGGCGCTGAAGGTGACAGACTTCGCGCTCATGGACGAGAATTTTTGCAAAAGCCCCAGGCGCGCGCGGGAGCTGTTGGTCGAGATGGAAAAGGAGGGGAAGGCCTACACCTTCTCCACGTTCTCGTCCGCCGAGACCATCGGAAAACTGGGCATTGACTACCTCGTCAGGGTCGGCGTTAAGTTCCTGTGGATAGGGGTCGAGTCCAAGGCCAACGTGTTCGAGAAGACCGTGGGGGTGGACCTGCACGCCCTGCTGGCCGACCTGCAAAACCACGGCATCACCGTGCTGGCAAGCGCCATCCTCTTCATGGAGCACCACGACAAGCAGACCATACACGAGGACATAGACTGGGCGATCTCCCTCGAGTCCGACCTCCTGCAGTTCATGCAGTTCGGCCCGATACCGGGTACGAGGCTGTACAAGGATTACGATGCGGAGGGGAAGCTGTTGAAGAACATCCCCTGGCCCAAACAGCACGGACAGGACGAGATATGGTTCAACCATCCGCATTTCACGCTCAAGGAGACGGCCTCCTACACCAAGGAGGCGTTCATCAAGAAATTCCACACGCACGGCCCGGGCGTCATCAACATGGCCCACACGTACCTCAAGGGGTACCTCACGGCGAAGCGCGAAACGGAGGAGCGGGAGAAGGCCGGGCTGGTTTGGGACTCCAAGACCCTCCGCTACGTCAAGGGGGACGGGCCCGTCCGCGACGAATTCATGATAAAAAGGCTCGAGGCCATGAAGCTAAGCGCCCTCGAGTTCAGGCCGATACTAAAGGTGGCGGAGATGTACGCGCCCAATTGGGAGTCGGCGCAAAAGGCCAGGATGATCGCCGAAAAGTTCGAACAGACGTTCGGCCCGCCGACCGTGAAGGAGCGCATTCTGGCCCCGGTGGTACGACTACTCGCCTGGCTTGAGCAAATGCGGCTTAAAAGGGACGGCGTCGTCATGCGCCAGCCGCACACCATCAGGAAGACCTACCCCGACAGGCACGCCACGGCCCCCAAGGCAACGCCGGACCACAGATGGGTCAGGCACAGGGAGCACAAGCGTCCGGCGGAGTCCGCCCAACATACCGAGGCCAAGGCCGAGGTTAAGTAGGAAGAACCGTCCGCCGAAAGAAAATGAAGGGCGCATCGAGAGAGCGCCCGTTTTAAACGTTCAAACAAGGGGGGCCGCCGACCCACGCCCCCGTTTTTACCCGCGCTTTTGTTCGAGGCTTTCAGGTAGTGCCTTAGTTTGAAATTTATGGGGAT
>JACQBU010000093.1 GCA_016194375.1 Nitrospinota bacterium | reverse complement strand
TTCGAGGTAGTAGCGGCCCGGAAAAAGCTTCGACCAGGCCAAGGCAAGTTTTTCCGCCGCCGCGGCATTGCCGCCGGCGAGCGAGTGGCCGACGTCGCCACCCGCGAATCCGGAGAGGGCGATCAGCCCTTCGTTGTGCGCGGAAAGATATTCCTTGTCCGTCCTGGGTTTGTAGTAAAAACCCTCGGTGTACGCGGACGAGACTATTTTGCAGAGGTTCTTGTATCCCGCCTGGTTTTGGATGAGCAATACGAGGTGGTGGCTGGCCTCCTCCTGCTCCCCCTCCCCCCTGTCGAACCGGCTTTTGGGGGCGACGTAAATCTCGCACCCGACGACCGGCTTGACGCCGCTTTTCAGCCCTTTTTGATAAAACTCGAGCGCGCCGAAAAGATTGCCGTGGTCCGTGACCGCCACGGCGGGCATGCGAAGCTCCTCCGCCTTTTTAAGAAGATCGTCGAAACGTATCGCTCCGTCGAGCAGGGAGTATTCCGAGTGGAGGTGCAGGTGTACGAAATCCTCAAACTTCATCGGACGTATTATATGGCAACGGAGGGATGGATTAAGGGAACAAAAAACGCCGGCTACTGATTATTGCATTCCGCCCTTGCTGGAATCCCAGGTGTAAGTCTTGCCGGTCCCGCCCGAACTCGAGCCCGTTATCGTGTAATTCGGGAGTCCGCCGCCGGTGTTCGTG
Organism: Nitrospinota bacterium; assembly: GCA_016194375.1. GTDB lineage: Bacteria > Nitrospinota_A > UBA7883 > JACRGQ01 > JACRGQ01 > JACQEX01. The sequence continues at coordinate 3,720 of JACQBU010000093.1, read as the reverse complement.
AAAACCAGAGTGTTGAGATGCGTGGCCTTTGTGAATCCGCTGTTGCACAGCTCGTCCGTGACGGACGTGGTCGTCCCGCACGGTAAAACAATGTTCACAATCGTTGTGGAGCCGATGGTTCCGGGATACACCTGGTTGGCCGCGTAGTACGCCTCGGCCGCTAGCGCCATATCCCTCACGTCCATTGCCGCGCCGGCGTCATTGGCCTGCTTTTTATAACTGGCGTACTGCGGTATCGCTATCGCGACCAACACGCCTATGATGGCAACGACGACAAGAAGTTCGATAAGGGTGAACCCCCCCTCGCCCCTAAGCCGCCTTTGCATTAAATTTTTCAACGTCATTATCACCCTAAACCGATGTTACCCGCGTCCAACCCGGAGTAAGAAAGGGCATGAGTCGTTGACTCATGCCCATACAAAACTGGTAAGGCGGGAATTATTGCATTCCGCCTTTGCTGGAATCCCAAGTAAAGGTTTTGCCGGTTCCGCCTATGTTGCTACCCGTAATGGTGTAGGTGGTGCCGGGGGCGGCGGCAGTCAGGTAAACTACAGTGTTGCCAGTTGAAACCTTGGAGAACCCAGAGGTACAAAGGCCGCCCGTAGTGGTGGTACCAGCATCAGGGCACGGAGAAAGAACGGTTGCGGCGGTCAAAGTGGCGGTTCCGCCAGGTCCGCCGGGGTATGCGTTGTTGCCCGCATAGTAAGCCTCGGCCGCAAGAGCCGCGTTCCTCACGTCGGTCTGGGCCGCGGAGTCGTTCGCGTTCTTCTTATACGCGGCGAACTGCGGTATCGCTATCGCGACCAATATGCCGATGATCGCAACGACGACGAGAAGCTCGATAAGGGTAAAACCTTTCTCGCCTCTCATTGTTTTTTGAATTGATTTGAACATTTTTTTCCTCCTTATAATAATTAATAATTAAAGTGCGGTATTCTTAATAACCCCATTGCATAACATTAGAGCAATTATGGTGCCGGACTCGCTAATAAAACCGCCTCACTTATCTCGCTGAATAATATCACATATTTATCCTGATTTGAAAAGACAAATTTTAAAAAACCTTTCAAGTGTACTTTTTTGAATGACAATTTTCGTCATATGACGATTTTTGTCAGCATTCGACCATGCCTGAAGGCCGACCTGGCGCAAGAACCGGCAGGAAACTATTATCGCCATTTCAGTTTCCAACCGCCCCTGAATGTGCTATATTTCGCGCATGGATTTCGGTGTCGTAGGAAAGCCTGTCGTTAGGAACCGCATTATGGAAATCTCAAAAAAAATATTCTTTTCACGGGGCTTCTCAAAAGTCACCGTCGACGAACTGGCTGAAGAGCTTGGCGTCAGCAAAAAGACAATCTATGCAAATTTTGAAAGCAAGGACGAACTATTGTCTGCCGTTTTGGAGTGGCACATGGAGGAAATTGTCGGGAAAACGGACGAGATATTGAGCTCTTCCGACGACTTCATGGTGAGGCTTTACAACCTTTGCGCCCTGATTTCGGAGGCCATTTCGCAAAAAAGTCCGGAGTTTATGAGCGACCTCCAAAAAAACAGGGAGGACCTTTGGCAACGACTCGAGGAGCACCGCAGGGTCGGGGTCCTCTCGACCTCCTCAAGGCTGATGGAGGAAGGGATGAAACTCGGCCTGATTAGGCGGGACGTGGACAAGGAGATAGCCAACCTCGTGCTGCTTTTTTCCATCTCCGGAATAATCAACCCGAAGACCCTCGGCAAAAAGTCGTTCGACGGGGCGCTGGCGTTCGACGGGATAATGAGCATATTTTTTGAAGGAATCCTTACAGACAAGGCCCGGGGCTCCGTCAAGAAATATCGCAGTACCGAGCCGGTATGTTAAGTCGGGCCGGTTTTGCGGCGGCGGTCGCGGCCCTGGCCATGGCCTTGGGTTGCAACTCCGGGAAACCCGGCCTCATCTCCGCGTCCGGCACCATCGAGACTGTGGAGGTGACCCTGAACGCGAAGGTGGGCGGCACGGTGGTAAAACTGGCCGTTGACGAAGGGACGAGGGTTAAAAAGGGGGACTTACTAGCCAAAATAGACACCTCCACCCTTGAGATACAACTTAGGCAGGCGCAGGCGAACGTGGCGGCGGCGGACGCGCAGTACAAGTTGCTCAAGCGTGGATTCAGACGGGAGGACCTGGCCCTGGCCGAGGCGAACCTGCACTTCGCCGAGTCGGAGTTCCGCCGGGCCGAACTGCTCCTGGCGAAAAACGCCCTCCCCCGACGGCAGTATGACGACGCGGCGGACAAGTTCGCCGTCGCCCGCGAGACGAGGGACAAGCTGAGGAGCGGCTACTTGCCGGAGGAAATAGACTCGGCGTCGGCAAAACTGGACCTTGCCTCCGCGCAGGAGGAGCAGATTAGGAAATATATAAGCGACTCCGAGGTGGTCGCCCCCGTGGACGGAACAATAACCCAAAAGTCAATCGAGGAAGGGGATGACGTCACGGTGAACTCCCGGCTTTTCCGCGTGTCCAAACTGGACCCCGCCAACCTGATGATATACGTCCCGGAGGCGGACCTTGCAAAGGTGCGCATCGGACAGCCGGCCAACGTGTACATAGACGCCTTCCCGAACAAGCCGTTCCCGGGGAAGGTCGTCTACGTCTCCTCGGTGGCCGAATTCACGCCGAAAAACGTCCAGACTAAGGACGACCGGACCAAGCTGGTGTTTGGGGTCAAAATCGAGGTGCCCAACCCCGGCTTCGTCCTCAAACCGGGCATGCCCGCGGACGGCGAGCTTTTGAACGGCCCTGAAACCCCCGTCCGGCAAAGATAAAGGGCTGGGACATGACGGCGGCGGTTGCGGCGGAAGGGCTTGTCAGGGATTTTGGCGTTACGAGGGCCGTCAACGACGTTTCCTTTTCGGTGCAGGAGGGGGAGATGTTTGGCATAGTGGGGCCGGACGGCGCGGGAAAGACGACCCTTATAAGGATGCTGGCCGGCATCATGCGCCCCACTTCCGGGAGGTCGCTCCTTTTCGGCAATGACCCGCGTGAAACCCCGGAGGTGATGAGGAACGAAGTCGGCTATTTCTCCCAAAAGTTCTCGCTTTACGGGGACCTTACCGTGGAGGAAAACATCGCTTTTTTCGCCGAAATACACGGGGTGCGAAACCACGCTGAACGCGGCGAGGAGCTTTTGGAGTTCACGAGGCTCGCCCCCTTTAGAAGGAGGCTGGCGGAAAAACTTTCGGGCGGGATGAAGCAGAAGCTTGCGCTGGTCTGCGCCATCATCCACAAACCCCGGATAATTTTCCTGGACGAGCCGACCACCGGGGTCGACCCGCTGTCCAGAATGGATTTCTGGAAAATATTGTCGAGCCTTTTAAGGACCAAAATCACAATAATAATGAGCACCCCGTACATGGACGAGGCGGAGCGTTGCGGAAGAATCGCTTTGATGAACCGCGGCGAACTATTGGCGGAGGACTCCCCTTACAACATACGGAGGAGGATGGGCGGCGAAATACTTGAGGTCGTTTGCGACCGGCCGCGGGTCGCAAAAAGGTTTCTGGAGTCGGTGCCGGGCATTCAGGACGTCCAAAGTTTCGGCGACAGGCTGAACATATCGTCCGAGAACGCCGAAGCGGCCCGGACGGCGGTATCGGAGGCGATGGGAAAGGCGGGACTGGGGATAACCTCAATGCGGGTGATAAGCCCGTCTCTTGAAAACGTGTTCATATCGCTGATGGCGG
>JACQBU010000098.1 GCA_016194375.1 Nitrospinota bacterium | reverse complement strand
TCGTTCTATTGGTCGTCCACTACTTATGCAGGCTATACTACCTACGCGTGGAACGTCGACTTTTACGATGGCGGCGTCGGCTACGTCTACTACGGCAACGCGACGTACTACCACTATGCCCGTTGTGTGCGCCTCGGACAGTGAGTTGGTTATTTGAATATTTGACCATTTGGGTATTTGATTTTGGGGTTTTGGGGTCTGGTCTTGCATTGTAGCATTTGAATTCTTTGGTGATGGGGTGGGTCGGGGTTGCTGCGCTCCGGCGGGGCCCCGCGCCTGTGGCTGGCTTTTAGGTTAATATGTCGTAATGGTTGAAGGCCGCTTACCAAAGAATCCGATTGAATTTGTCAAGCGTTGTATTTCCGAGGGGAAAGTCCTATGGACGTACCACGTAAATATGCGGATGCGAAACCGCCACATTCCTCGTCATGCAATTATCAGTTCAATGGCAAGCTATGAGATTATAGAAGCGTATCCGGATGACAAATACTTACCGAGCTATCTTGTTTATGCCCGGCATGAAAAGGCTGTAATCCATATACTTTTCGGGGTTGACGTGTATAATGAAAACGTGCGGATAATTACCGCGTATCACCCTTCCACTGAACAATGGAGCGGGGGCTTAAAAAGGAGGAAATGAAAATGAAATGCCACCTTTGCGGCTCGGAATTGCAGTCGCAAAAAACCGATCTGCCTTTTAAGGTTAGCGACCATACCATTGTCATTATCAAGGCTCTGCCAGTACTTCAATGTGGGAATTGCCATGAATACCTCATTGAAGACGCCGCCATGCAAAAGGTGGACGGTATTTTGGAAAAGGCCGGCTTGGAGGCCGAGTTAGAGGTGGTAAACTACGCCGCGTGACGGGCGGTCTTGAGGTTTAGGGCATAGGTTCCTATTCTGCGATTGCGCTCGACAAAGCCGACGGCTCCTCGTCCTGAACGGCCACCCTTCTTGAGGCTATGAACATGTACATGGCAGGCACCACGAACAACGTGAACAGCGTGCCGATCGACAGCCCGGTGAATATGACGAGCCCCATGGCATAGCGGCCGGCGGCGCCCGCGCCGAATGCAATCACCAGCGGCACAACGCCAAAAACCATGGCGGCCGTCGTCATCAATATGGGGCGCAGACGTATCGTCGCCGCCTCCACGATGGCATCGAGCTTTCCGAGCCCCGTCCCGCGCAGATGATTTGCCACCTCGACGATAAGAATGCCGTGTTTGCTAATCAGGCCCATTAGCGTCACCAGCCCCACCTCGGTGTAGATGTTCATCGAGGTAAAACCCAGGAAGATGAATATCATGGCGCCAAACAGGGCCAAAGGCACCGAGACCAATATCACCACGGGGTCGCGGAAGCTCTCGAACAGGGCCGACAGCGCCAGAAACACGATTATTACGGAAAACAGCAGGGTCGGCAGAAAGCCGCCCGACTCCCGCATGTACTGTCGCGACACGCCGGAGTAATCCGCGTTGTAGCCGCTGGGGGCGACCTGTTTGACGGCATCGCGCATGAGTTGAAGCACCTCCCCCTGCGGCGCCCCCGAGACCCCGGCCAGCGTCACCGAATTCAACTGCTGAAACCGCGTTATGGATTCGGGCACCACGTCGTACTTGAGTTTGGCCACCGTGCTTACCGGAATGACCGCTCCGGCGGGCGTCTTGACGTAGTAATCCAGCACCTGCGACGGGTTAAGGCGGTTCGCCTGCAACACCTGGGGAATAACCTTGTAGGAGCGTCCCCCGATCGAGAAGTAGTTCGCATACCCGCCGCCCAGTGCCGCGCTCAGGGCGTTCCCCACGTCCATCTGGGTCATGCCCAGAGACGTGATTTTGTCGCGGTCCACCACGAAGGTGGCCTGCGGCTTGTCAATTTTGAGGTCGGCGTCGAGAAAGTAGAATTTGCCCGAGGCCATCGCCTTTGCCAGCACCCGTTGGGCCACGTCGTTGAGATTTTCAAACGGCTCGGTCGTGGTGATGACAAACTGCACCGGCAGGCCGGAGGAACCCGGCAACGGCGGAAACTGAAAGGCGGCCACGCGCGCTCCGGCCACTTTGTTCCACTTCTCTTGGAGGTCTTGCTGAATCTCGTGGGCGCCGCGAGCGCGCTGATCCCAGGGCTTCAACAGCACGCCGCCAAACCCCGAGTTAAGCGTGGGCACCCCCGTAATCTGGAACATCTGCGCGTATTCGGGCATGCTCCTGCCGATTTTGAAGACCTGGTCGGCGTATGTCTGCATCTGGTCGGCCGTCGCCGTCGGCGCGCCCACGACCTGCGACAAGACGATGCCCTGGTCCTCCTCCGGGGCCAGCTCCGAATTCGACATCTTGAACATCACAAAAAGAAGCACCATCAACACCCCGCCCATCACTATCAGGACCTGCCACGTCGTCAGAAGGCTGTTGAGGATTCGTCGGTAGGTTTGGCGTATTTTATCGAAACCGGCGTCAATAGCCCGCACCAGACGGCCGCTCCCCTGTTCCGGCGTGAAGAAGCGGGAGCACATCATGGGCGACAGCGTTAGCGCAACGACGCCGGAGACCGTCACCGCCCCGGCGAGAGTGAACGCAAATTCCGTGAAGAGCGCGCCGGTCAGCCCCCCCTGAAAGCCGATCGGCACGTACACCGCTATAAGCACGACGGTCATCGCAAGAATGGGGTTCCCGAGCTCCCTCGCCGCCATCAGCGCCGCGCTCATCGGAGGCTCTCCCTCCTTCATGTGCCGGTCCACGTTTTCCACCACGATGATTGCGTCGTCAACCACCAGGACGATGGCGAGCACCAGCGCCAGCAGGGTAAGAAGGTTGACCGAATAACCGAGCATGAGCATTATGAAGAAGGTGCCGACGAGCGAGAGCGGTGGCTATCACCGGCACAAGCACGGCGCGAAAATTGCCAAGGAAGAGGAAAATCACGACGGTCACTATCAGCAGGGCCTCGACCAACGTTTTGACCACCTCGTGAATGGAGGTGTTGATGAACTCGGTGGCGTCGTAAACTATCCTGCCGGTGAGGCCGGCTGGCAGTTGGGCGCGGATGCCGGGAAACACGTCACGCACGCGTTTGGCGACGTCGAGGATGTTGGCGTCGGGCGCGACCTTGACGCCGATGAACACAGACCGCACGCCGCTGAACGCCACGTTGAAGTCGTAGTTTTCCGCGCCCAGCGTAACGGTGGCCACGTCCTCCAAGCGCACGATGCCGTCCCCATTTTGTTTGACGGCCAGCTTCTTGAACTCGTCCACCGTATGCAGGTCCGTGCCCGCGGTGAGGGGAACGGTGACCATCTGGCCCTTGCTGGAGCCGAGCGCCGCGAGAAAATTATTGCTGTTAAGAGCGGCGTAGACGTCGGCGGCGGTGATGCCGTGGGCCGCCATCCTATCGGAATCCAGCCACGCGCGAAGCGCGAACTGGCGGGCGCCGAGAATCTCGGCGGTCTGCACGCCCTCGATGGAATCAAGCTTGGGCTTGACCACGCGCAACAGGTAGTCCGTGACGTTGTTGGTCGGCAACGTGTCGCTGTAGAAGCCAAGGTACATGGCGTCCGTCGTCTGCCCGATTTGCACGGTCAACACCGGCGTCTGCGCCTGGGGGGGCAACTGATTCTTCACCGAGCTGACCTGGGTGTTGATTTCGGTGAGCGCGCGGTTGGCGTCGTAGTTCAACCGCAGGGTCGCGATTATGGTCGAGACCCCGCTGGTGCTGGAGGAAGAGAGATAGTCTATTCCCTGCGCCTGTGCGATGGCGGATTCGAGCGGCTGGGTGATGAATCCGGCCACCGTCTGGGCGTCGGCGCCGTAATAGGCGGTCGTTATGGTGACCACCGCGTTCTGCGTGCGCGGATACTGATTGACCGGGAGGTTGGACAGCGAGCGCAACCCAAGCACGACGATAAGAAGGCTCACCGTCGTTGCCAGCACCGGCCGGCGAATAAAGAAGTCGGTGAATTTCACGGCGGCGGCTCAGTGTTCCTGCGGAGTCGGGTTGGGGTTGTTGGCCGGTTGCACCGAATTGTCAACGACGACGCGGGTGCCGTTCTTGAGCTTTATCTGCCCGCTGGTGACCACTGTCTGGCCTTCGCGCAGGCCGCTTGTTATCGCCACCTGGTCCCCCCGGGTTTCGCCGGTGGTCACGAAGGCCTGTTGAACTTCCAAGTCGGCCCCGGGTTTTGGCGCGGCGCCTCCCTTGGCCCCGACTGGCGTCACTACAAACACGGTCGAGCCGTAGGGGTTGTAGGTTATCGCGGTCTGCGGGAGGGTCAGATAATGTTTTTTCTCGCCGACGTCAACCATGACGTTGGTAAACATGCCCGGGAGCATCCGATGACTAGGGTTGGCGACGGTCGCCTCGACCTGCAAGTTGCGCGTGGTCGGATCCACCTTCGGGCTTATCGCGGTGATTTTGCCCTGAAACACCTCGGCCTCGTACGAATCTATTTGCACAAGGACCGCCTGACCGACGGACAGGTCGCCGACCTGCCGTTGCGGCAGGTAGAAGTCCACATAGACCGGGTCAATCGCCTGCAAGGTCACGATTTTGTCGCCGGGGTTTAGATACTGCCCCGGATTAACCACGGTGATTCCAAGGCGGCCGGCAAAGGGCGCGCGTATCGTCTTTTTTGCGACAAAAGCCTCCTGCACCGCCACCAGCGCCTTCTTGCTTTTCAGGTCCGCCGTGTCGCCGTCCACCTGCGCCATACTGACGCCATGCGCGGTAAATTGCGCCTGGTCGCGTTTCAACGTAACCGCGGCGAGGTCTGCGGCGGCCTGTAGCGAGGTCAGCTGTGCGATGTCCGAGTCGTCGTTAAGTTGCGCCAGCAGGTCGCCGGCCTTTACATCCTGCCCGGACTTGAAATTGACGCTCCGCACCTGCCCCGGGACCTCGCTACTTATCTCCACGCCGTGCACCGCCGTCATCGTTCCGACTGATTTGAGCCGCGGTTGCCATTCCTGCGTCGAAACAACCGCCGTGGTCACGGTTTCCGGCGCGGGCTTCGGGGAATTGGCGATTATTTGTTTGATGTGCATGAAAAAGCCGAAGGCCAAGGCCCCGATTAGCAACAGCACGAAACCAAGCATAATTA
>JACQBU010000097.1 GCA_016194375.1 Nitrospinota bacterium | reverse complement strand
AACGTGTAGCGTTTATGAGAGTCAAATGCGATAATTTCCATAGTGCGCCTCCTTTTTCTTTGGTTTAGTGAATTGACACAACAATCCACTATAAGGGGGCGCGCTTTCATATAATCATCCCCGTGAAAACGGGGATCCAGACTATTGGTGGCGCAGACACTCCTGTCTGCGTTTGCGGCGTTGGCGGCAAAGGTTTTGATGCTTGCGTCCTCCGGACTCAACACGGACAAAGGAGGGGCGGAATTGGCAAAACCCCCCATGCGGGGGGCGAGGGTTGCGGGACGAAGACGACTGCGGCAAACCGCCCCGGCCACGGTCGTCTCTGCTTTCTCTTCTCGTACTGGCCGCATCTTGGCGGGCAGTGAAGTCCTCCACAAGAGGTAGAGTGTCCGTGCCACCGGGTAAACTCCGGCGGAGAACCGGATTTAATCAACCTGAATACCCCGTCCGCCAAGTTGCGGCCGGGACGAGGGTGGTGGGCGAAGACGATCGCGGCCCGCTTTCGCGGGAATGAGATTAAAGGGAACTCGGAAAAATTCAAACTTACCCGCCGCCGTCTCCCCGCGCCCCGCCAAAATTTCGCCGTTCATGCTGGTATATTTCCTCTCATCATGCGCGGTCGCGCGTTTTCCGAGGCCGGAGTATCGGCCTCCGCCTTCCGCGGCCGAGCGGGAGGTCGAACTTTCGGAGTTCGAGGTGCCGTTCACGGCCAACCTGGGGCCGCTCTCCGAAAAGGCCGAGACCTTGGTGCCAAAGGAGCTTGTCTCCGACGGCTGGGAGAAACTCGCCTCGTCGCCCGTTGGTGACGTCGGGGTCAGGTACAAACTTTGGCGGGGGCCGCTGGAGGTCGCGGTCCGCGGGAACGCCGTTTCGGTGACCGTCCGGGGCAAATACTGGCTTGAGGCGGGGCACAAGATAAGGGCGGGGCTGATTCCCGGCCTGGGGCTTCCGTGGACACCGTTCGCCTCCTGCGGGAAGGGGGACGAGCCGCCGAGGGAGATAGTGTTCACGGTGGAGACCGCGCTTTCCTGGGGGGACGAATGGCGGATCGAGCCGACCACGAGGATACTCCCGAACGCCCATCCGGTCAGGTGCAGGATAGCCTCGCTGGACCTCGACGTCACGAAGCCGATGGACGACCAGATAGCAAGGCGGCTTTCCGCCGTGGCGGAGATGGCGGACAAATATCTTCGCGAGCGGCTTGATTTGAAGGCCGCGGTGCGGGATACGTGGGCCAGGGCCGGCGGGCCGGTGGAAATAGACAAGGACGTTTGGCTACAGCTGAACCCGGAGTGCCTTCACGTCACCCCCATCGTCGGCGACGATAAGACGATGGAGACAAGGATAGTGTTGTCGGCGCGGCCCGTGGCGTCGGCGGGGAAGGCCCCGCCTTACCGCGAACGGCCGCTTCCCCCCTTCGCGGTCGGGGAGCCCGGCAAGGGGACCTTCAGCGTCGCCGTAAAAGGGGAGATTTCGTTCGAGGCCGCAGGGAGACAACTCACCAAAAGTTTCTCGGAGGCCACCGTGGGGAGCGACGGCAAAAAAATCAGGGTAGAGCAGGCCGCCGTGTACCCGTCCGGCGAGCTGGCCGTGTTGCAACTGCGCGTGTCCGGCTCGTTCAGCGGCCTGATTTTCCTCACCGGCCGGCCGGCCTTCGACGGGGCGACGCTCTCGTTGGAGGGGCTCGACTACGCCGTGGAGACGAGGAACGTGCTGGAGCAGGCGAACGAATGGCTCCTGCACGGAGACCTAAGGCAGAAACTCGCGAAACTGGCGAGGTTCAACGTCGTCGGCGAGGCGGAAAACGCCCGCGCAAAACTTGAAAAATCCCTCAACAGGAGGATCAACGGAAACCTGGCGCTGGAGGCGAAAATCAACTCGCTCGCCGTCACGGAAGTAAACATGACGGCGGACGGGTTTAGGACCCTGGTCCTGGCCGACGGGTCGGCGCGGATGGTTTTCGAGTGACCGGCCGCGACGGAGGATTGGGGAGGATTAAGCCTTCAAACCCGCGGCGGGCGCGTCGTCACGCCCTTATTTTCTGGGCTTGACGACGAGTTCCCCCTTCATCCCTTTTTCGACGTGGCCGGCGATGTCGCATTCTATCCGGTACGTCCCCACCCTCGCGCGCGGGACGGTCACGATCGCCTCGGCGCCGGGCGTGAGGATCGCCTCTATCTTCAACTCGGGCAGTTCGAACTCGTGATTTTCCTTCCCCTTGTTTATTATTTCAAAACGAACCGTGTCCCCGTCCTCCGCCTCGAAATGCGAGGGGATGAAGCGGAATTCCGCGGCCTCGACCTTGAACACCCGCGACGCCGCCCTTTGGTTGGCCGTCACCGCCATCCCCACCTCGATGAACGCGTCCGAGGCGAACGAGATGAAAAAGCCGACCAGCAGGCCGGTCATCACCGTCCTGTGGTGGCCGTGCATTTTTCCGAGGTGCAAAAGCTCCCCCACGACGTAGAGGATGCTTCCCGCCGCCAGCGACAGGGCGAGTAGCTCCAACTCCCGGGAGGAGTAGTACGAGCCGACCAATACGCCCACGAACGTCGGCCCTCCTCCGATGAGCCCCATCGCGCCCAAAAACTTCCAGTCGACCTTCTCCAGGCGCAACGGCGCGGCTATGCCGAAGCCCTCGGTGGCGTTGTGGAGGGCGAAGCCTGCTATCAGCAGGTACGCGAGCGATATCGCGCCCGCGACGTACTCCTGCCCGATGGCCAGCCCCTCGCCGAAGTTGTGCAGGCCGATTCCGACGGCAATCATCAGGGAGATCCCCTTGGAGCGGGAGCCCTCCCCCTCCTCCTCATTCGCGAGCCCCACGAAATGCTCCTCAAAAACCGTCAGCCCGTAAAGCCCCGCGGCGAACCCGAGTATGAAAATAAGCCCGAGCACGAGGGGAGTCTGGCCGCCCGCCCCGGTAAAATAACTTTTGGCGGCCTCCTCGACAATTTCGAACGACTTGTGCGATATTTCCACGAGTAGAAAAATGAGAACGCCGGCGGACAAGGCGGTCATAAAGGCGCGAAATTTCGGCCGGGTCGTCAGCACCGCCACGGGAAGCCCCAGGAAGATGGTGAACCCGGCGACGGCGCCGAGAACCAAAAGGCCGGAGTAGCTCATGTTAGCCCCTCCATGCGGGCGTTGTTTGGCGGGGTTGCATTTTCAACGAACGGGCGGGGAATTTTATCTGCATTTTTTGCACAGCCCGTATATCTCCAATTTGTGGCTGACCGGCTTGAAGCCCTGGGCCGAGGCAAGCTTGTCCTGAAGCCTTTCCAGGCGGTCGTCCTTGACCTCGATAAACCGTCCGCATTTGAGGCAGATGAGGTGGTCGTGATGGTCGGACCCGAACCTGGGCTCGTATCTGGTTTTTTGGTTGCCTATCTTCACCTTTTCGGCGAGCCCGCTTTCGCAAAGGAGGTTCAAATTCCGACAGACGGTCGCGTACCCGACTCCCCCCCCTTTTCCCCTGAGCGAGCCGAACAGGTCGTCGGCGGTCACGTGCCGGCCCGCCTTGAGAAGGGCGTCAAGGACCGCCGTCCTTTGTTCGGTGTTGCGCAACCCCCTGCTTTTAACGTAATTTCGAAGAACGTCCCTTGCGGTTCCGGCCATGCCCCTTCCTTTTGATAATGATAATCTATCTCAACAAGTTCATTGCATAGTACCACATGACGGGCCGGCGTCAAAAATTAATTGAGTCGAAGAAACGTTGATTTTTATCATTCCGCCCGGGGGGGGCGACGGGCTAGCATAAACGCCGGAATGATAAGACAACTTTCAGTCGTCGGGGGCGGCGCCCAGGAACACCGGGCGGAGGGCGTGGGGTCCGAGAGCCGGTTCCTTGCCTCGGCCTTCGACACCATCGACGTCGGCATTCTCATCCACGACGAGGCGAGGAGAGTCGTGCTGTTCAACAGGGCGATGACGAGGATAACGGGCCTTTCCGGCCCGGAGGCGATTGGGCGGGATTGTCGCTCGTTCCTCACCCCCGCGCTATGCGAGGAATCCTGCGACATGTGCGTCGAGGCCGCGTCGGGGAAGCACTGCGGCCCCGCCAACTACGAGGCGCAGACGATAAGCAGGGAGGGCGCCACGTGCTGGGTGCGGATAAACTCCTTCCCGTTTCAATACGACGGCAAGCCCTACTTTCTCGTGACGCTCACGGACGTGACCGAGATGAGGCAGATGGAGGAGCAGGCCGGCCCCGCCAACAGCTTCTGCGGCGTCATCGGCCAAAGCAAGGCCATAAGGACCGTCTTCGAGTTCATCCGTAGCGCCGCCGAGACGGACGTCACCGTGCTGATATACGGCGAGACCGGAACCGGCAAGGAGTTGATAGCCTCCGCATTTCACCAGCAAAGCCTACGCAGGAAGGGGCCGTTCGTGAGGATAAACTGCGCCGCCCTGCCCGAGCACCTGGTGGAGAGCGAGCTGTTCGGCCACGTGAAGGGGGCGTACACGGGCGCGGCCGCCGACCGGATGGGCCGGTTCGAGGCGGCTTCCGGCGGAACCATCCTGCTGGACGAGATTGGCGAGATGTCCCCGCCGTTGCAGGCGAAGCTCCTGCGCGTGTTGCAGGAGAAGGAAATAGAGAGGATAGGCGAGAACAGGCCCCGAAAAGTGGACGTGCGCATACTGGCCGCCACCAACAGGAACCTGCTTAACGAGGTGCGCGAAAAACGCTTCCGGGAGGACCTGTATTTCCGCCTTGCCGGAACCGTCATCCGCCTGCCGAGCCTGCGGGAGCGAAGGGAGGACATACCGTTGCTCGCCTCGCATTTCCTCCGGCATTTCTGCGCAAAAAACGGGCGGAACATAAAGGCCGTTTCCGCCGAACTCATGAAGGCGATGATGGAGCACGGCTGGCCCGGCAACATCAGGGAGCTTCACAATTTCATGGAAACCTCCGTGGTTATGTGCCGAAAGGGCATTTTGGGAATGGAAAGCGTGCCGAAGGGATACTTTGACTCCCACTCCTCGGTTTTCGACCTCCCGCGCCCGGAGGGCGGGGAAGAGGAGCGCGACGGCGGCCTCGGCGTCGTCACCGAAAAGGAACGCATGCTGTTCGCGTTGGAAACGAACCGGCACAAGCTGTCGCTGACCGCAAAATCGCTCGGCATAAGCAGGACGACTCTATGGAGAAGGCTGAAAGCCCTCGGCATCCGGTGAAGTCCCCCCGGTACTCCTTTTAACATCCGCCCCGCCTTGCCGTTTTTTCCACCCGTCGTGAAACAAAAGGTTTCGCAAAATGTTTCATGAAACGCCGCCGATGTTTCATAAATGAATGCGACAAACACCCGTCCCGCGACAACGGGATGCTAATCAACACCCTGCGGTTTCGGCACGTTTCTTGACCTTTGTACCTCCTTGCCAAGCGGCGTGAAACATAACTGAGAAACATTTTGGAGGTACCATGAGAAAAAATTGGATGAACGCGACGAACAAGACCCTTTTGCTTTTTTTTGCGGCCGTTTTATTCGCCGCAACTCCGGCCATGGCGAAGACCGTGAAGGTGGACATTCATTGCGTCGAGAAGGACGTCGAGATCGACAACAAGGGGACGAAGTTCCCGGCCTGGACCTTCGGCGGGACGCTTCCGGGACCCGTGGTCCGGGTCACCGAGGGGGATTTGGTGGACTTCACGCTCGTCAACGACGAGGCCAACGGCCACAGCCATTCCATGGACTTCCACGCGGCGAAAGTGGACGTGCTGGAGGAGTTCGACGTGGTGAAACCCGGCTCGAAGAAAAATTACAAGTTTGAAGCCAAGTATCCGGGCGTCTTCATGTACCACTGCGGCGCGAACAACATGGCCCAGCACATCGCCAAGGGGATGTACGGGATAATAATCGTGGACCCCAAGGAAGGCTTTACGAAAAACTACCCGAAGCCCGACCGAGAGTACGTCCTGGTGCAGTCGCAGTATTTTCCCGACTCCGGCGACGCGATGGCGATTGTTGACAACGTAGGTAGCACCGGCTCGCTCATCAACGGCAAGATATTCCATTACGACCCGCTCCACGGCGCCGGTTCCGCGAGGACCTTGGAGTCGAAGCCGGGCGAGCTGGTCCGCATATTCTTCGTCAACGCGAACGTCAACGAGGCCGCGGCTTTCCACCCGATAGGCAACGTGTGGGCGCGCGTCTACCAAAACGGCAACCCGAAGAACGTGCTCTACGGAATGCAGACCTACAACGTGGCCGTGTCGGAGGCGGACACGTTCGATATCTATTCCCCCGCGGACCGCGTCACGCACAACGCCTACGTTGACCACAACATGAAGGCGGCGCACCACGGCGCGATAACCATAATGACAAACTCCGACGAAGCGGACCCCAAGATGGGCAAAGGGGACAACATCCTCCCGCGTTAGTTTGGCAAGGGGGGAGTGGAACGCCCTTCGTTCCCCGCGTTGCATCATGGGAAAAGGTAACCGAAGGAGGCCAAGTTTTTTTCATCGTAGCCTCACAACTCAGGTAACCGTAAGTCATTAAAGAACCTCCTGAGTTTTTTCTCAACCTCTTTTTTCAAATGGAACGGGTTCAATG
>JACQBU010000091.1 GCA_016194375.1 Nitrospinota bacterium | reverse complement strand
GGTCATCTTGCTGGACCCGCGGGAGCGCTCGTTGAAGACGTAGCCGACCTCCGCCGTCTCGGAAAACTTTCCGCGCACTAGCACCTCGAGGAATATCTTGAAGCCGTGCGGCGAGAGTTTTTGCAGGTCCGCCCTGCCCCGTTCGAAAAGGAAACAGCCCGTCGTCGTGTCGGAAATCCTGAAAAGCGACACGGGCAAAAATATCTTGGCAATCCAATTCGCCACGTTGGAGATTATGATCCGGTGGAACGCCCAGTTGCTCACGCCCCCCCCCTCGGCCTTCCTGCTGGCGACCACCATGTCCGCCCCGCGCTCGACCGCGGCCCCGTAGAGGCGCAGAATTATGTCGGGCGGGTGCTGGAGGTCGGAGTCCATCACGGCGAGATATTTTCCCGAGGCCGTTTCCCAGCCGCGGACCACGGCGGTCGCCAGGCCCCTCTCCCCTTTTCGCACCAAAAGTTTCAGGTTGGGATATTTTCCTTTGAGCGACTCCACGACGGCGGCGGTGTCGTCGGGGGAGTCGTCGTCCACCACGATCATCTCGAGGGTCGCGCCCGAGCCGATAAAGCTGTCGTTGACCCGCCGGATTAGCTCGGCTATGTTTTTCGACTCGTTGTAGGCGGGAAACACGACCGACACGTCCGCCGCTGTCGGGGCGGACGACGGGTCATTTTGCGTCATGAACCGTCTCCAGTTCCAAAACAAGCCGGTTCTGGAGGTGGTGCTCCGTTCCCCTCCCGCAGGGACGCTGGTTGAAGATGATGGAGAACCCCAGGACCTCTCCGGAGGCCAGGGGATAGTAGCCGCTGAGCGAGCTCACGGCGTCCAGCGTGCCCGTCTTCACGCGTATCGGCTTGGAGGGCATGATTTTCCTTTTCCTGGCCGAGCCGTCCTTCCCCATCACCGCGAGCGACGAGATGAACTCCGGCCCGCCGTCCCATTCCTTGTACATCTTTCCGAGCACGTCCACCAGCAGGGAACAGGTCACCCTGTTTGACCTGCTCAGGCCGGAGCCGTCCGAAAGCTGGAACTTGTTCGTGAACCCCCAGGAGCGGAGCAGTTTTTCGACTATCGAAAGCCCCTTCTCGACGGTTCCCGGGGTCGAGACCTCCTCAGCCCCGAGGGTTTTGAGGAGCTGTTCGGCCATGAAGTTGTTGCTGTATTTGTTCATGTCGGTCACCTGGTTCATCAGCGGTCGGGAGTAGTGGACGAACAGCTTCCGCGTTGGTTGGACGGCCTGCGAGTGGACGATTCCGCCGCCGAAGGTCACGCCCTCCTTTTGTAGCATGTCCAGAAAGGTCTGGCCGAAGTATTGCACCGGGCTCGTGACGGCGCGGTAATATGCGCGCTCCCCGCCGCGGGGGCGCACCCTGCCGATCACCTCCAGCGTCTCCCCCCCGCCGGGCCTCGGCTTGAGCCTTATCGCCACGAACGCCCTTCCGCCGTCGGCGGCCGAGAGGTGGTTGACCACGGTGAAATACGGGGTTTGCGGTTCCGTCGCGACGACCGGCCTCGAGTTTTCGTTGTCCGGCGGGTACACCATGACGGTTATCGTGTTGAAGTTGAGGGAAAGCGCCCCCGTGGGGGCCTCGTAGGATTTGTGTATCGAGGACGTCTTCCAGCCCGACGGAAAAGGCTCGGAGTCGAAGAAGCCGTCGTCGAGCACCAGGCTCCCCGTCACCCGCCTTATGCCGCGCTTTCGTATCTCGCCCGCCATCAGCCACATCTCCTCGCTGACGAGGTGCGGGTCTCCCCTGCCGCTCACGACGAGGTCGCCGTTAATGGCCTCGCCCCTCTTTTCGCCGGTGTAAGAAATGACGGTGGAGAACTTGTACCACGGCTTGAGCTTGCTCAGGGCGGCGGCGGCGGTGAGTATCTTCATGTTGGACGCGGGTATCATCGGCTCGTCCTGGTTCCGCTGGTAGTACGTCCTGCCCGTGCCCATGGACTTGACCGAGACGCAGACCTTCCCCCTGCCAAGGCAGGGGTTGCTCAAAAGTTTGTCCATCCTTGCCTCGAACGTCGTCGCTTGGGCCTGAAGGGGGAGGAGCGCGGCGACAAGGACGAGCGCCGGGATTTTCCTCATACCAGGCGCCCGCCGCAACCGTTCATGCTTAAGTCCATATTCTTAGGAGTGATTATATTACCGGATGAGCGTACAAGCTCGGCCGGTTTTTGATAGCGCGTCATTTTAAAAAATACGGAGATCGCCACGACCGCCAAGGGCGGTCTCGCGATGACAACTAATTGTCATTGCGGGCATGGCGAAGCAATCTGCGTCTCGAATGGGAAAGCCGGGGAGTCTCAATACCCCGACTTTTAGCGCTTGGAGAACTGGAACCGCTTGCGGGCCCCTTTTTGTCCGTACTTCTTTCTTTCCTTAACGCGGGAGTCGCGCGTCAAAAGTCCGTTTCTCTTGAGGGTTTTGCGCAGTTCGGGGTTCAGCTTTAGGAGGGCCTTTGATATTCCGTGGCGCATGGCGCCGCTCTGCCCGGCCAGACCGCCCCCTTTGACGGTGGCGATAACGTCGAGCTTTCCCTCGGTGGTCGTGAGCGCGAGAGGTTGCTTGACCACCATTTCGGAGGAGAGCCTTTTGAAGTAAGCCGCGAGCGGAAGCCCGTTGACGACGATTTTTCCCGTGCCGGGAAGAAGCCACACCCGGGCCGATGAGGTTTTCCGGCGCCCGGTGGCGTAGGTCCTGTTTGACGTTGCGTTTGCCATCTGCCTCAAATCTCCATTTTCTCGGCCTGCTGTGCCGTGTGGGTGTGTTCGGCCGCGGGGTAGACCTTAAGTTTTTTCAGGTACTGCGCGCGCATCTTGTTCCCCGGCAACATGCCGAAAACGGCCTTTTCAACCACGCGCTCCGGATGCTTCGCCATCATCTCCGAGGCCTTGGCGCTCCTCAGGTGCCCCACGTACCCCGTGTGGTGGTAGTAAATCTTGGAGTTCAGCTTGTCCCCCGTGATCTTTACCTTGGCGGCGTTTATCACTATCACGTGGTCGCCGACGTCGATGTGTTCCGTGAAGGTCGGCTTGTCCTTTCCGCGAAGGACGTTCGCGACCCTAACGGCGAGCTTGCCCAAAACGACGCCGCTGGCGTCCACTATGCGCCACTTCTTGTCGGCGTCGGTAAAGTCCTCTTTTCGCGCAGAAAACGTCTTTCTCATAACCCTTTCCTAAACATTCAAAACGAAAGGGAAATTATATGTAATTAACAGGTTTTGTCAAGCACTAAAAGGCCGCGCTTAAAACCTCGGCGATTGCCGGGGGGACGAGCTCCACCAGCGCGGAGGCGGTCAGGGAGTACGGGTCGCTCCGGCTCGTGTAAAGGTCGGCCGCAAGGCCGTGGACGTAGGCCCCTGCCACGGCGGCCTCCATCGGCGAGAGCCCCTGCGCCACGTATCCGGCTATCATCCCGCCAAGCACGTCCCCCGTGCCGCCGCTGGCGAGGTTTTGGTTTCCCGTCGGGTTGACGTACGCCGTCCCGTCCGGCCCCGCTATCACCGTCCGCGCCCCCTTGAGGAGCACCACGCAGTTGTTCTCTGCGGCGAAATCCTTGGCGGCCCCGAGCCTGTCCGCGTTTATCTCCGCCGCTGTTTTTCCGGTCAGCCGCGCCATCTCCCCAGGGTGGGGCGTGACGATAACGGGCGCGTGGGCGGATTTAAGGACCTGTTTTTGTCCGGCCAGGTTGTTGAGGCCGTCCGCGTCTATTATCATCGGCGTGTTCAGCGACGAGACGAGCCGCGAAACAAGCTCCGCCCTGCCCTTTCCGACCCCCATTCCGGGGCCGATTAGGACGACGGATTTTCCCCGTGAAAATTCGATTATTTTCTCCGCGTTTCCGGGCGCGTCAATCGTCTCCCCAAGCGGGAGCGACATGACCTCTAGAATCCCAAGCTCGAACTGCCTCGCAAGCGGGGCCGCCACGGCCGCCGTGGAAAGGCCCGCGCCAACCTTTAGCGCGGAAAGCGCCGCCAGCCCGACCGCGCCCCCCATCCCCTCCGCGCCGCCGGTGACGACAGCGTGGCCGTAAATCCCCTTGTGCGCGTCGGCGGGCCGCTTTGGAAGGATGGATTTTACGAACGCCGCGTCGGTTAAAAACGCCTCGCACGGCGCCGACTCAATCAACGGGTGCGGCAGGGATATGTCGGCGACCTTTAGGCGTCCGACGGACTCCGCGGCGGGGTAAAACATGAGGCCGACCTTTGGAAGGCCGAACGTGACGGTGGCGTCTGCCCGGACGTGGAGGCCGTAAACCGCCCCCTTGTCGGCGCTCATCCCGGTCGGCACGTCGAGCGAAAGGCAAAACCGCTTCCATTCGTTGATTTTCTCCACGGCGGTCTTTAGCATCCCGCTTAACTCGGCGTTCGTCCCCGTCCCGAGGATTGCGTCGACGAGGGCTTCCGCGTGGCGGATGGCTATCTTGTGTTTCTTGAGGTCGGTCTCGTCCAGAAACTCCTTTATCCTGCCCCCCGCCCCGGCGTAGGCGTCCATGTTCGCCTTTGCGCTTCCCTTTAGCTCCCCCGCGCGGGCGACCAAGTAAACAACCGGGTCGAGGCCGCGCGCGAGGAGGTGCCGGGCCAGGACGAATCCGTCGCCGCCGTTGTTTCC
>JACQBU010000090.1 GCA_016194375.1 Nitrospinota bacterium | reverse complement strand
CTTGGAGACGTACCTGTCGGTGCAGTAGAAGATCCACTCGCCGAACGGCGCCGTCCACGCCTCCCCCCCCATTTCCTCGATCCTGCGCTCCACGTTCATGTTGATGAACGAGTGGAGCCTCACGTATATCTCGCCGACCACGCCTATGACCGGCCTGCGCACGGAACGGTCGGCCTCCACCGCCCTGAAGAGGTCCAGCACGTCGTACATTCTCTCGAATATGTCCTTCGCCCCGTTCTCCACCGATTTGACCACGACGGCCAGCGCCGCCTTGTACGCGGCGTCGGTCGAGCCAAGCCTGACCTCGTAGGGCCTGGTTTCGTTTAGGAGCTTTTGCAGAACGTCAACGGCCGCGACGCCGCGCCACGCCACGCGCTTGAAGCTCCTCGAATACTCCCCCACGCCGTCGTAGCCGACCTCGGAGTTGGGGGACAACATCAGGGCGTCGTGCATCCCCAGCTTGTCCAGTTGCATCCTCAACACGGAGCTGTACTGGCCGAACCTGCACGGCCCCTCGGTGGAGGGCATGAAGAAGGTGCTCTTTGCGGGTTCGAACCCGGGGGAGAGCGCCTTTTTCATCACGTCCCCCAGCGTCAGCCTAAAGGGGATGCACTCCTTGCCCGTGGAGAATTTGCGGCCCGTCTCGAGCGACGCGTGGTCAGTTTTTGGGAGCACTTCGGCGTCCACGCCGGAATGCCTGTACGCCGCCGCCAGCGAATAGGCGTGGTCGCACATGTACGGGAGGTAAAGTTTTCGCCCGCCCCCGCCGGCCCTTGCCGGCCGCCCGTGCTCCCGCCCCGCGTATTCGGCGGGGTCGGTGTTTTCCAGGGAGTCGAGGAAGGCCTCGCACCGGGTTATGGCCCCGGCGTCGGCGGAGTGTTCGTCCACCTCGAGGTGCAGGAACGGCTTTCCGCGCATCTGGCTTTGCACGTGATAATTTATGAAGCTGTCCGGCCCGCACTTGAAGTTGGAGATGTAGACGGCGTTGAGAAGCGGGTTTTTCCTGACGGCCTCCGCGGCGGCCTGGATGCGCTGGCCGGAGCGCCAGTACATGTCCGGGTTTTGGGCCAGTATCGCCTCCTCCGGAAGGGCGAGCATGTCCATCGGTATCGCGGTTATCCCCATGTCGCCGAGCTTCCTGGGCAGGTCCATGTTGATTCCCGGGTCGCAACCGTTGTACGGCCTGCTGATGATGACCACCGCCTTGTTTTTTTCCCTTAGTCCGGCCAGAACCTCGGCCCCGCGCGCCCACATGGCGTCGCGGAACCTGGATTGCGCGGCACGGGCCTTTTCCACGGCGCGGGCGACCCTGCTTCGGGAGGCCCCCGCCTTCCTTCCGACCTCCGCGAGCTCGCGGGCCACCTTGTCGTCCCCGCGGTGGAAGTTCACGGGGGGCTCCCACAGCTCCACGTTCCTCGCGGACAGGTCAACGGCGCCCTTCACCATGTACGACGAGGCCTGCACGTAGGGGCAGAGCTGGCTCGCCTTGAATTTCGCCTTGTCGTGGCCGAGCGTGAGGACGCTCGGCATGAATATGGCGTCGACCCCCTTGTTTACGAGGTCGGCCACGTGCCCGTGAATCAGCTTTATCGGGAAGCAGGTCTCGGCCGTTATCAGCACCGCCGACTCCAGCACAATCTGCTGGTTCGTCCTGCCGGAAAGAACGACCTCGCACCCCAGCTCCTCTAGAAACGTGCTCCAAAACGGGAACAGCTCGTACGTCGTGAGGACGCGCGGTATGCCCACGACCTTCCTGCCGTCGCGGAGCGGTTTTTTCTTGTCCAGCCAGTCCCCGAAGAGAAGCTCGTTCCTCTCCGCGAAGAGGTCGGGCGGCTTTGCGCCCTCCTTTTTGGAAGTCTTTTCGAACAGCTCGCAACGGGCGCCGTAATAATGGGCCGCCTCGTCCTCGAACTTGACGCGGGACACGTCGCACACGTTGTCGCACGCCTTGCACTCGAACGACGACACCTTGTATTTCCTGCCGCTCAGGTCGAACCCCTTGAACCTCGTCTTGAGCCCCGGCCTGTTTTTCATGTACCTCATCGCGATCAACGCCGTCCCTATCGCGCCGGTGACGTCGTGGTGGGGCGGGATGTGGATTTTTTTGCCGGTGACCTTCGAGAAGGCGGCGACGACGGCCTTGTTCCAAGCAACGCCCCCCTGGAAAAGGACCTTGTCCCCTATCTTCCTGTCACCCACGACCTGCAGGTAGTTTTTTACTATCGAATAGGCGAGTCCGGCGGCAAGGTCCCCGGCGGGGGAGCCTTTTTGCTGGTTGGCCACGAGGTCGGACTCGATGAACACCGTGCACCGCTCGCCGAATTTACCCGGCCTGTCCGCGGTGAACGCCGCCTCGGAAAAATCCCTCTTGATGTCCAGGTTGAGCCTCTCGGCCTGCTCCTCTATGAACGAGCCCGTGCCGGCGGCGCACACCTTGTTCATTTCGAAGTCCACCACGGCGCCGTCCTTGAGCGCTATGTATTTGGAGTCCTGCCCCCCGATTTCAAATATGGTGTCGCAGTCGGGCACGAAATGCACCGCGGCGGTGGCCTGCGCGGTTATCTCGTTCCGCACGGCGTCGGCCCCGACGTAATCCCCCGTCATGTACCTGCCGGAGCCCGTGGTTCCCACGCCACCGACCTCGACCTTGCCGGCCAGCTCCTCCCCCACCTCCTTGAGCCCGCGCGCCACCGCCTCTATCGGCTTTCCGGAGGTGCGCAGGTATCTGCGCGAGACCACGTGTGCGTTTTCGTCCAACGCCACGACGTTGGTGGAGAGCGACCCGACGTCGATTCCTATGTAAACCACCGGCTTCGAGCCGTCGGCGTTAGGCCTTATCGGGTGGACGGCGATGTTGTAGTCGTGTCCGTTGTCCTTGTGGGTCATCGGCTCCAGGAAGTTTTCCACAGCCCTTCGGACGCCCAAATATTCGGTTATCGAGGCCGGGCCGGCGTATTGTTTCTCCTCGGCCGACTCCAAGGCGGAGAGCGCCGCGCCTATTGCGCCAGTCACGGCGTGGAGCTCCGGGATGAGAAGCTCGCCGTCGGCAAGCTCGAGCTCCTTCTCGAAGCCCCTGACGACGCCGATGTTGGAGGCGACGCCGCCGATGAAGGCGATCGGCCTTTCCATCTTCTTGCCGCGCGCCACGTTGCTCTTGAAGCTCCTGGCCACGGCGAAACAAAGCCCCGCCACGATGTCGTAGTCCGGCGTCCCAACCTGTTGCAGGTGTATCATGTCGGTCTTGGCGAACACCGAGCACCTTCCGGCGACGCGGGCGGGGTTCTTGGACTTCAGCGCCATCTCCCCGAATTCCTTTTCGATGGGGTAGCCGAGCCTCGTGGCCTGCTGGTCCAGAAACGAGCCGGTTCCGGCGGCGCAGACCGTGTTCATGGCAAAATCCTCGAGGACGGCCCCCTTGAGGTCGTCCTTTTTCATGATAATCAGCTTGGAGTCCTGCCCCCCCATTTCTATGACCGTCCTGGCGGAGGGGACGACATGGGCGGCGGCGCGCGACTGCGCCACCACCTCGTTGAAGAAAAGGCCGCCGATTATCGTCGCGGCCAGCTCCCCGCCGGTGCCGGTGGCCCCGCATTTGAGCACGCGCATGTCAGGAAATTCGTCTTGAAGCTCTTCTAGTATGTCCTTAAGAACCGGCAGGGGTTTGCCGAACATCCTGCGATAAACGGTTTTTACGACGCGTTTTTCCGAGTCCAAGAGCGCGGTTTTGACGCTTATGGACCCAACGTCCACGCCAAGGTAAAAATCTCTCCTCATTATTTTGCCTCCTTCTGGTCGGCATACCCTTGGTCGTGGCACGCCCATCCCCTCGTTACCTAGGGGTTGAACCGAGCATTGTACCCCTATCTTCAAATAATAACCCAAAAAGTTTGTTATTCCATGATTTTTATCCTAACCGACGCGCGTTTCTCCCTAAAAAATGAAGGGGCAACCATGGGGCGGCGGAGAGGAACCGGGGCGCGCCTTCAGGGATGAGACGCCACCCGGTAGGGAGGGGTTTGACACGGCGGGGGAGGGTGGATAAAATCGAACGCTCATGACAACAGTTCGGTTTGGGGGTTTAAGCGGCATTATGAACGGACACAAGGGGAAAACAGGCCTCTCGCCCGCGATTTTTCTCGCTTTGGGGATTTTTATTCTCACCCTGGCCCCCGTCGCGGCCCGGGCGCGCTCCGCCGCGCCGCCGCTCGAGGAGCGCGTCAAGGAATACAAGCTGGACAACGGGGTCCGCATACTCGTCCTTCGCCGGTCCGGCTCCCCCACTTTTGCGGCGTACGTTCGTTACCTCGTCGGCGGGGTGGACGAGGTTACCGGCCAGACCGGAGTCGCCCACATCCTGGAGCACATGCGGTTCAAGGGGAGCGAAAAAATAGGCACGTCGGACTGGTCCAAGGAGAAGCCGCTGATGGAAATCGTGGACGACCTGGGCGCCAGGCTCGACGCCGAGCGGCGCAAGGGAAAGCTGGCCGACGCCGCCAAGGTGAAGGAGTTGAGGGAGAAGCTGTTCAAGGAGCTCGACGAGGAGCGCAAGTACGTCAGGGAGGACGAGATAAGCGAGATATACCAGCGGTTCGGCGGCTCGGGGTTCAACGCCTTCACCGCGAAGGACACGACCACCTACGTCATCAAGCTCCCGGCCAACAAGTTCGAGCTTTGGGCGTGGCTGGAGTCGGACAGGATGCGGTCCCCCGTGCTGAGGGAATATTACTCGGAGCGCGACGTGATAATGGAGGAGCGCAGGCGGAGCGTGGACAGCTCGCCGGAGGGGACGCTTTACGAACGGATGCTGGCAACGGCGTTCATCGCCCATCCTTACGGAATCCCGGTCATCGGTTGGGAGAGCGACATCAGCTACATGACCCTGGACTACGTCCGGCGGTTTTTGAGGACCTATTATTCCCCCAACAACATGGTCGTCTGCGTCGTCGGCGACCTCGAGCCGGATTACGTGTATAAGACCGTCAAGGACTATTTCGGCGACATCCCGACGCAGGTAATACCGCCCCGCGTGGCCACCGTGGAGCCGCCCCAGGACGGGGAGCGGCGCGTCGAGGTCGAATTCGACGCCAACCCGCAGTTGATGATCGCCTTCCACAAGCCCGCCTACCCCGACCGGGACTCCGTGGTTATGGACGTCCTAAACTCGGTCCTGGCCGAGGGGCGCACGTCGCGGCTTCACAAGTCCCTCGTGCTTGAAAAGCGGCTTGCCGTAGACATAGGGGGATTTGACGCGCCCGGGGAGAGGTACGACCACCTTTACGTTTTGCAGGCCACCCCGCGACAGCCGCACTCCGCCAGGGAAGTGGAGGAAGCCGTCGAGGCGGAGCTGGAAAAAATGAAGGAGTCCCCCGTTTCCAAGGCGGAGCTCGGGAAGGTCGTGAACGGAATGGAGATGGACTACCTAAAGAGGCTTCAGTCGAACTCGGGGCTCGCGCACTACCTTTCGGATTACGAGATTTTGACTGGCGACTGGCGCAACATGACCCGCTACATGGACGAGGTCAGGAAGGTGACGCCGGAGGACGTCCTTGGCGCGGCGAAGAAATATCTCGTCAAGTCCAACAGGACCGTGGCGACTCTCGTCCCCCGCGCCAAGGCGAAGGCGGAAGCCGCCCCTGAGGGCGCGAAATGAGGCGCGTCGCATGTTTGTTGCTCGCGCTGGCGTGTCTATGCCCGCCCGCGATTTCCCGGGCGGAGGGCCTGCCGGCGTTAAAATTCCCGCCGTTGAAATTCAACATCCCCAAGCCGGCGAGGGTCGAGCTAAAAAACGGGATGGTCCTTTACCTGCTCGAGGACCACGAGATTCCGCTGGTGGAGGTGACCGGCCTGGTGAGGATCGGCTCGGCATACGCGCCCAGGGAAAAGGCGGGGCTCGCGGAGCTCACCGGCCACCTGTGGCGCTCGGGCGGCACGAAGGGGACGAGCCCCGACGAACTGGACCAAAAGCTGGAGTATATGGGGGCAAGCGTAGAAACCTCGATCGGGATGGATTCAGGGACCGTCGGGATGAAGGTGATGTCAAGGGACCTCGACGAGGGTTTTCGGCTTTTCGGCGACGTTATAACGAACCCCGCGTTTGACGAAGGCCGGTTCACCGTCCTCAAGCAACAAATGATCGAGGGGATACGCAGGGAGTTGGACGACCCCGACTCGCTCGTGGACCGGGAGTTCCACAAACTGCTTTTCAAGGGGCATCCCTTCGGCGTTTTTCCCACCGTGGGGACCGTCGAGGGGGTCTCGCCGCAGGACTGCAGGGAGTTCTTTTACCGGCACGTCGGCCCCGAGAGTTTCATCATAGGCGTCGCCGGGGACTTCGACCCGGCCGACGTCAAAAGGCGCTTTGAGACGCTCTTTGCGGGCTTCCCGAGGGCGGGGGAAAAATTCGGGGCGATTCCGCCCGTCGAGGACAAAGAAACCCGGGGCGTCTACCTGGTCGACAAGAAGCTGTCCCAGACCGCCATCAGGTTCGGACACGTGGGGGTAAGCAGGAGGGATCCCGACTACTACGACGTGCGAGTCATGAACTACGTCCTTGGCGGGGGCGGGTTTTCCTCGCGCCTGATGAAGGAGGTGCGCTCCGTGCGCGGGCTGGCGTACTCCGTATGGTCGTACTTCACCGGCGGGGACGCCACCAAGGGGGCCTTCATGGTCGGGGGGGAGACCAAGTCCGCGACCACCGGCGAGTTCATCGAGACGTCCCGGGACATCATGCGCGAGATGGTGCAAAAGGGGGGTTCGGCGGAGGAGGTCGACTTCGCCAAGGAGGCGATCATAAACTCCTTTATTTTCGGCTTCGACAAGAACATGGACGTCCTGGGGAGGTACCTGTGGGTGGAGTATTATGGAATGCAGAAAAATTATCTGGAGGCCTTCCGCGACCATATACAGGCGGTGACGACGAAAACGGCCCGGGAGGCCGCCGAGAGACGGCTACATCCCGACTCCCTCCTGGTCGTGGCGGTGGGGGACAAGTCGGTCATAGGCCCCGCCCTTGAGAAACTCGGGTCGGTAAACCTCGTCGAGCCCGAAAAGTAGCGGCGTTTCCCGGGCGGACCGGTTAAAAGGGGCCGTCCAACGACGGTTTTGGATGGTATCATGGGAATCGTCGAAATCATGGGGAATGAACACTGTGCTAATCCGGTCGAGAACGCAACCCCTTTGTCGTCGGGGCCGGCGCGCGTAGACGTCGTTTCGGGCGCCGCGGCATGAGAAAAAAAGTTAGGGCGGTCTTTCAATCCATACTCAGCCTGGACGCCAGCCCAAAGAAGATCGCCTTTGCGTTCGCCCTGGGAGCGTTCATCGCGTTTTTCCCGATAATCGGCACCCACACCGCGCTCGCCTTCGGCCTCGCCTGGGCGTTCAGGGTAAACCCGATGGTCACCCTCAGCGGCTCCTTCGTGAACAACCCGTGGACGATAGCGCCGATTTTCTTCGGAAGCTATTACCTGGGGGTTTTCATAATGGGGGGGGATAGGAAAGAGATAAACGTGCGGTTTCGCGACCTTGACTGGCACACCGTCATGGAGATAATCAAGAACCTGGGCGTCCCATACGTGGTGGGGGGCCTTGTGGCGGGGGTCGTCGCGGCCTTCACGTCGTACTTCATCGTGTTGAGGATGGTGACGCTCTATCGCCGGCGGACGGCCTTTCCCCCGGCGGAATAATGGAGCATTTTTTCCGTTTCGGGCTTCTGTTCCTCCTTTTGGGCCTTTCCGCCTTTTTTTCCGCGTCGGAAGTGGCGTTCTTTTCGCTCTCCCAGGCCCAGGTGAACTCGCTTAGGCAGGACGGCGGAAGGGCCGGGTTGAGGGCGGCCCAACTGCTCGAAAAGCCGGGAAGGCTCCTCGTCACGATTTACATCTGGAACGAGATCATCAACGTTTCCATCGCCGCCGTCTCCACGGTGCTGGCCCTGCAGTTGTTCGGCTCCAAGGCCGCCGCCGTCGCCGTCGGCCTGAGCGCGTTCCTCATCGTGGTGCTGGGCGACATATCCCCGAAATCCTTCGCGCTAAAATACTCGAAGGACTACGCCATGTTCTCGGCCCTTCCGATGGGCCTCTTCTGCGCGGCGGTCTCCCCGGCGCAGGCCCTGATATCTTGGATGGTCTCCAAATTCGTCGCACCGGTCTCGCCGCCCGGCTCCGGCCCGTCCTCTGCCATCACCGAGGACGAGTTCAAGACGATACTCCACCGCGGGGAGGACAAGGGGATACTCGAGTCCGAGGAGAAGGAGATGATAATAAACGTCTTCGAGCTCGGCGACACCAGGGCGACGGAGATAATGACGCCCCGCACGGAGATATTCGCGCTGGAGGTCGGCGAAGGCCCGGAGGCGATGGTGCAAAGGGCGAGGATCTCGCACTTTTCCCGCATACCGGTTTATCGAAAAAACATTGACGAGGTCGTCGGCGTCCTCTACACGAAGGACCTCGTCTACTCGGTCGCCGCGACCGACAAGATCGTGCGCACCCCCTTCTTCATCCCGAACACCAAGAAGGTGGACGAGCTTTTGCGCGATTTTAGTAGGAACAAAAACCACATGGCGATAATCCTCAACGAGTTCGGCGGCGTGGAGGGGCTCGTGACGCTTGACGACATACTGACCTACGTCGTAGGCGACGAGTCCGGCCCGAAGGGGCACGAGAATTTCGAGCGCGTGGGGCACGGGGCGTACATGGCCTCGGGGCGGATGAGCGTCGAAAGCTTCAACGACAGGCTGTCCGTGAACCTGTCGCACGAGGATATAGGCACCATCGGCGGTTTCGTGTTCCACCTTTTTGGCCGCGTGCCGCGCTGGGGGGAGTCCATCGAGCACGACGGCGTGAGGTTCACCGTAAAGAAGCTGAGGGGGACCATCATATCCGAACTGCTCGTCGAACTGCCCGAGCCCGACGGCCCCGGCGCGGAGGAGGAATAATGGCGCTGGGGACGATGCTCGCGCTGGTGCTTGCGTGCGTGGCGGCGGAGGGTTTCTTTTCGGGAACGGAGATGGCGCTGATATCGCTCAACCGCCACCGCCTCGCGCACAGGGTCGAAAAGGGGGAGACCGCCGCGAGGCTCGTCGCGGGGCAGTTCAGGGTTCCCGTCAGCCTGTACGCCACCACCTCCATAGGCACGAACCTTTCCATGGTGGCCGCCACGGCCGCGGTGACGGCGTATTTAAGCGGGACGGGGTTCGCGGAGGACGCCGACATCCTCGCCGTCGTCGCCGTTTCCCCGCTTGCCCTGTTGTTCGGCGAGATAATCCCAAAGACTTTTTACCGCCGGTGGTCCGAAAAAATATCGTACGTCGCTATATTCCCGCTCATGGCGGCCCAGAAGGTTCTCGCGCCGGTGCGCCTTGTCGCGGTCTGGCTGGCCCGCAGGATCCTCGCCGCCGGCGGGGTCGACGCCACCTACGACGTGGGCGCCGTCACGCACGACGAGATTAAGCACATCTTCGCCTCGGAGAAGAAGGAGATGGACCTGCATCCGGAGGAGCAAAAGATAATCCACCGGATATTCGGACTCAAGCACGTCACGGTGGAGCAGTGTCTCGTGCCCCTCATCCACCTCACCGCCGTGGAGAGAAAGGAGCCGTTGTCGGCGGTGAAGGCGAAGTTCGAGGAGTCGAAGTTTTCGCGCATACCGGTCTTTAGCGAGAGGATTTTCAACATCGTCGGGGTCATTAACGCCATAGACGTCCTGCGCTACGGCGACGACGCCAAAATCGCGGCCGACCTCGCCCGCCCGGCCTATTACGTTTACAAAAACCAAAAGGTGGAGGACCTGATGCCCCAGATGCAAAGGGCGGGGGTGCACGTCGCCGTCGTGGTCAACGAGTACTCCGACGCCATAGGAATAGTGAGCATGGAGGACCTGCTGGAGGAGATATTCGGGGAGATACAGGACGAATACGACAGGGAGCAGGAGGCGCCGCAGACAGGGCAGACGGACCCCGGGAAGTGGGCCGCGGACGGCACGGTGGAGATAGACTTCCTGAACGAGAAGTACAACCTCGGCCTTCCAAAGGGGGATTACGAGACGCTGGCCGGGTATATACTAACGTCCATAGACCGCATCCCGCGAAAGGGGGAGGTCGTGACGATAGGGGACTTTAGGTTCGTGATAAGGGACGCCACCGAAAGGGGGATAAGGTCCGTGGAGATGACGAGGAGCGTTGCGGGCAAGAATGGCTGACGGCAGGATAAGCGCCAGGGAGGCGCTCGGGCTTTTCGGGTCCGACGACCTGATCGGCCTCGGGCAGAGGGCGGACGAGGCGCGCGCGCGGCTCCACCCGGACCGGGTGGCCACCTACATAATTGACAGGAACATCAACTACACCAACATATGCACCTCCGGATGCCTCTTCTGCGCCTTTTACCGCACCGCGAGCTCCCCGGAAGGTTACGTCCTTTCGCCGGACGAGATACGGGAGAAGATAAGGGAGACCGAGGAGCTGGGCGGGGTGCAGATTCTCATGCAGGGGGGCCTGCATCCCACCTGGAAGCTGGCCGACTACGAGCGCATGCTCAAGGACATAAGGAGCTACAGCGACGTCCACATCCACGCGTTTTCCCCGCCGGAGATATGCCACATCGCGCGCTTGAGCGGCGTCACCGTCAGGGACG